>CALFRH010000366.1 GCA_937919225.1 uncultured Parvularcula sp. | reverse complement strand
GGAAAGAGGGTTCCGCGTTCTAGTGGGGGGAGGCCTCGGCCGGACGCCTTATGTTGGCGAGGTGATCCGTGAGATTCTGCCTAAGGATCATCTCCTCAGCTACCTTGAGGCCATCCTGCGGGTGTATAATGTTCACGGACGGCGGGACAATCTGTATAAGGCGCGGATCAAGATTCTCGTCAATGAAATGGGGCCGGAGGCTTTCACCGGTGCGGTTGAAGCCGAGTGGGAGCGGTTCCGCGCCATTGATTCTGGTCAGGGGGTGGGCGGCGGTTCTGTCGATCTACCTAATGCCGAGCGGGACCGTATTGCCGCCTTCTTTGCGCCGCCTTTGCTCAGTACCGATCCTGATGGCGACGCGGCCCTTGAAAGCGATATGGAGCGCGATAAAGTTTTCGCCGCCTGGGTTCGTCACAATGTGCACCCCCATAAAGTGCCGGGCTATGCCATCGCGCAAGTTTCCCTCAAGCCCATAGGGATTGCGCCTGGCGATATTACCGACGTCCAGATGGAGCGGGTTGCAGCGCTTGCAGATCAATATGGTGTGGGTGAGATTCGCACGACCCATGAGCAAAATATGATCCTGCCCCATATTCGCCAGCGGGACCTTTATGCCCTGTGGCAAGCGTTAGACGGTGTGGGCCTTGGGGTCGCCAATGCGGGGCTCATCTCCGACATTATTGCCTGCCCCGGCCTTGATTATTGCAATCTCGCCACTACCCGATCGATCCCGGTGGCCAATCGCATTCAAGAACGGTTCGAAGTCAAGGGCATTGAACCAGAAATTGGTGAGCTGAAGATCAAAATCTCCGGCTGCATCAATGCCTGCGGGCACCATCATGTGGGCCATATTGGTATTCTTGGCGTCGATAAGAAGGGTGAGGAGTTTTATCAAATCACCTTGGGCGGTGCGGCGGATGATCAAGCGGCCATTGGTGAGATTGTCGGCCGCGGTCTGTCCACAGACAAAGTTGTGGATGCGGTGGAGAAGCTGGTGGACGTCTATTTAGATGCCCGGAGCGGAGAGACTGAACGGTTTATCGATACCTATCGGCGCCTTGGGGCCGAACCGTTTAAGGAGGCGCTTTATGACGCTGCTTAAGTGGACGACGGAGAGATTGTCGGAAGCCACGACCCCCACCCATGAAAAGGTGTTGGTCATTACAAATGATGTGGATATCGCCGCGACACCGCCTGACCTGACTGGTGTGGATGTGGTGATCCTCGATTTTCCGCTGTTTAAGGATGGTCGTGCCTTCACCCAAGCGCAGGGCCTGCGAAAAGCCGGTTTCCAAGGGGATATCCGGGCGACGGGGGATTTGTTCCACGATCAGATGGGTTTAGCCGTTCGATGCGGGTTCACCAGCTTTGATCTTAATGCTGAGTTAGATGCTGACGCTGTTACTCAAAGCATCCTCCGCTATGGACTTTTTTACCAGCGGGCAGCCCGCGGTGCGCCAGTGTGGGAGCGTCGGACATGACCACGACAGTTGCGCCTTTAAGGGCCGAGATCGATCCCGCCGACCGTGCTGCGAACCTGTCGCGGGCCTTCGTCGACGCAAGCGCGCTTGAGATTTTGGACGTCGCCATCAATCGTGAGTTCCAAGGGGAGATCGCGCTGGTCTCTTCCTTCGGGGCGGAGTCCGCGGTGCTCCTCCATCTCTTAGCGCAGGTGGCGCCGGACACTCCGGTCTTGTTCATTGATACGCAGAAACATTTTGCGCAGACCCCTTTTTACCGGCGGAAGCTGGCGAAAGAGTTGGGCCTCACCAATGTGCAAGATCTGTTGCCGGACCAACGAGAGGTGGAGGCGGAAGACCCCGGCGGCGATCTTTGGCGGTCGAACCCGGATGCGTGCTGTACACTACGGAAGGTCCGTCCCCTGAACACAGCTCTTAGCCGCTACGGTGCGTGGATCACCGGGCGGAAGCAGTTCCATGGCGGGGAGCGCCTTAGCCTGCCGGTGTTCGAGCATAAGGGGGATCACTTCAAGGTGAACCCGATTGTGTCGTGGACACCGGACGATGTCGAAGCCTATTTCGAAGCCCATCAGCTGCCGCAGCACCCGCTGGTGGGGCAGGGGTTTCCTTCTATCGGCTGCTGGCCCTGCACCCACCCGGTGGCGCCGGGCGAGGATGTCCGGGCGGGTCGCTGGCGGGGGAAGGCGAAAACAGAGTGCGGGATTCACCGGTCTTAGTCGCCTCCGATACGGCCTCACCCTGGGGGTGAAAAAGGAAGGGCGGGGAAGTATAGCTGCAGCTCAAAGCAACCATTGCTCCCCGCGCTCCGGCGCCTTAAATCTGTCCTATGGCTAACCGATTTTCCTCCACCAGTTCTGCTGGTCCGTCCCAACGTCAATTGCGCGCTGGGGAACTTATTCGCCACGCGCTTGCAGAAATTTTGATGCGCGGTGAGGTGCATGAGGATGGTCTACCCGGCGCTGCGATGACCATTACCGAGGTGAAGGCCTCGCCTGATTTGCGAAATGCCACTGTCTATTTCTCGGTATTGGGGAAAGATGATGTGGCAGACGATGAGGCGGCGCTGAATGCAGCGGCGGGGAAGATCCGCACAGCTTTGGGGCGCAAAATCACCATGAAATTCACGCCCCAGCTGGTGTTTCGGGCCGATGGGAGTTTTGAAGAGGCGGCACGAATCGATGCGCTTCTTAAAGGTCGCGCCGGCTAAGCGGCCGCTCGTTTGAAAAAGTCGCCAAACAACCCTTCCAATCGTTAAGATTTCCTTTGACAAATGTTCGTTGGGCATAGATCCTTAACGAGCACACAAAGGGGTATTGGTGATGTTTTTCCGGCGTAAAAACCGTGATCAAGTCAAGAATTCGGGCAAAGTGTCAGCGAAGGCGTCGAACCGTGGGGCAGCGGATGATGCTACTGTAGAGGGTACCGCGCCGGATGTTGTGGAAGCTTCTGAAACAAGCGTTTTGGAAGAAACCGTCGGATCTGCGGTTATCTCAGCCAGCGCTGAGAATGGGACCTCATTGGCCGTTGCTGGCAATGACGCGATCCGTCTTTTCCCAGGGTTCGAGCGGGACGATTTTGAGGTGGGCTTCCGGGCTGATCGTGAGCATCCAACGCTGGTGATGCGGTGGAAAGATGGCGATGCCGATTGGTTTGCGATCCCTGCTCTCTTTAACCGGGCCGTTTTGGCATCGATGGATGAGCGGGACAGCGCGTCTGACCTCAACCGTCTTCTGCGGAACTATGGTTATGATGTGGATGCCATCGCTGAATAAGCGATTGCCCATCAATGGATGAAGGGGCGGCCTAATAGGCCGCCTTTTTGTTGTTGGGTGTTGAAATCCCGGTTCCCATTCCCGGGCGGGGGCGCTATTGGCGTCGATCTTGACCAAACACTTCTCCTGCGTACCAACCAAAGGACCTTTATGGGACGGCGTAAGAAGGGTCGGGCCGTTCATGGCTGGCTCATCCTCGATAAACCCTATGACATGGGCTCCACCGAAGCGGTGTCAAAAATCCGCTGGCTATTCGATGCCCAAAAGGCGGGGCATGCGGGCACTCTTGATCCTTTGGCCACCGGTCTGTTGCCCATTGCGCTTGGTGAGGGAACAAAAACCGTTCCTTATGTACAAGACGGGCTGAAAACATATCGCTTCACCGCGCGTTGGGGAGAAGCGCGGTCCACAGACGATTTAGAGGGCGAGGTAACAGGCACGAGTGACGTCCGCCCTGACAAAGCCGCAATTGAGGCGGTGCTTCCAAGCTTTACAGGGACCATCAGTCAAACACCGCCGGCCTTCTCCGCCATTAAAATTGGTGGTGAGCGAGCTTATGACTTGGCACGGGAAGGGGCGGCGGTGACGCCCCCACCAAGGGAGGTGACCATTGAAGAATTCCGCCTTATCGATATGCCGTCCAAGGATGAAGCGATCTTTGAGGCCGTGACGGGCAAGGGGACCTATGTCCGCGCCCTTGTGCGGGATGTGGCCG
>CALFRH010000365.1 GCA_937919225.1 uncultured Parvularcula sp. | reverse complement strand
TATCAGCCGATGACCGTGGGAGGGCACCATGCGGATTGACCTGGCGCGGACCGAGCCCGATGTGAACATGGAGCGCTTCTACCACGTAGAACTGACGGACGGGCTATTTGACGTCGCCGGCGTCGAGCGCGTCTGGGGCCGTCGCGGTACGCGCGGCCGGCATCGGGTGGATTGGTATACGTCACGGATCGAGGCAGTCTCCGCAATGTCGGCACTCGTCACGGAAAAGAAGGCCCGAGGCTATGTCGAGATTGGCTCGACGAACGATCAGACTTTGCCAACGCATCGGCAGCGCGAAGTGCCTAGTCAGGCATAGGTGAAACAAGCATCTCAATTTTCGTTACCAGTCGCCTCGCACGTACCTGACACTCTCTCGGAGCTCTTCAAGGTGGAGGAAGATCAGCAATCACCTTCGAAAATACGTGCTCGATATCTGCGGCTCGGGCTGTCAGACGGCCATCGACGTAGTGCGAGTGTCCCTGTTCTTCTTCAAAAGCGTATGATGCGGCTAGACTTCTGACGTCATCATCGGGCGGGTTAATTCCGAGCGCAATCAGTTGTTCGTAGACACGAACGACGAGGTTGAAAAGACAAGGATTTATGTTGATGGCCTCGCCGTAACAGTGAAAACGCGCTTCGCAAGCGTCGCGGCTCGGTACCTGCCACTTGCCACGGATGCTCGCAATAGCGCGCTCAACCTGATCACGCCTGACGATGCACATTGTCATTAGATCACTTTGAGCGGGTGTCGGGACAATACGAACGTTCGAGCGGACTTCTTCCTGATGGTGCGCAAAGTTGCGAAGTACCTTTATCGCGATGAACTCCTCGATTTCGTGAAGGTCGCGACCGACCACTTTCTGCAGCCGGTCGTTGAGGCTGTGCAGGGCATTCAACAAATTGTGGAGCGTGTCCAAGTCAGGCGAGACGCAGTGTCGTTCATACACGCGGAACACGCGCCCGGCCGCTGTTTCCGCAGCGTCGCGCCGAATCTCTTCTTTCAAACCACCCTCTCCCACTCGAAATTCTATCCGCTGCTTTGATGTCATTGGCCTTCAACGACGCGCGCGCGACCCTATGTGTGCACTTCGTTGACACGATCCTGAAGGTCTGAAAGCCGTTCCATCAGAGTTTCGAAATCAACGGCATCCGATTGAAGGAGACCGGCATCGAGCATTTGCCGGTAGTCGTGCGCCAGAGCTTCGAGTGCTTCTCCGGACGGTATGAGGCAAAATGCTCCGGACACTGCTGCTTGGTAATCGATGACATTGCCGTCGCGATCGTTTTCCCGAAAGAAGTGCTGCTTGTGCTTCGCCACATCCTCGGCGAGGTCGCGATCAAGGATCGCATTTGAGGCTATGCTGGTGTGATCAAGGCAGTCGAGATCGTACCAGTGCCGAGCGTAGCGGTCGCCTCCGCGAAAAGCGCCCCTTAAGCAATAGGCATGGATGGCAGTCGCTTTCTCCCAGAAGGTACGTTCTGCGCGCATGACGCGCGGATTGGCGATCGGCGTCTGCAGATCGTTGATCGCATCGGAAATATCGCAGGTAACCCTATGGCGCTCGGCGGGTTCACCTGTCGAGCGAGCACCGAATTCCAAGAGCACGGCGGGACGGACATAAGCTGTTCCGCTGCGAACCGCTTCGTACTCCAGGACGATGTTGTCGTCGTTCACGACCGCCTTCGCGTCCACGCCTGACGTTTTTATTCTGTCAGTCAGAATCTGAAGGGGTTCGGCCTTGACCCACGTCGAAAGACGGGCCCCGACGGTTTCCGTCCATTTTCTGGCTTGTGAGCGGCTCGGCGGATAGGGACTGCCTGGGTCATCAATCAGGTCGGGGATGATTTGCCTGATGTCATAGGTGAGATCGACATCTTCGGAGAACCGATCGATTGCGCGGTATACTTTTGAGAGCGATGTTCCGCCTTTGAAGACGAGGTGATCTCCGACTGAGCTCTCACAGAGCGCGTCGAGTGCCCATACGACCCAGATATCTTTCTCAAGCAGATCGGCTGGCCGCCCCAGGATGGAGGCGGCCGTTTCTAGCGCATCGATTTTGTCAGCAGACGAGAGCCCAAAATAGTCCGTCACCTCAAACTCACGATGCGCGAGAAGGAACTGCGAGGGCGCGCAGTTCTTTCGCCATCCAGGTCGGCGCATTGGCACGCAACCCGAAAAGTTCGCTCCGCTCTTCTTCATTGAGACTCGGCTTTATCTTGTTCAGGGTCTCGCGAGCTTCCGACTGGCCAAAGTAGGCAAGCGCACGAAACGCGTGGCCTGCCCGGCTGTTTGGCGCGCGAAGTTGCCAACTGGGAACGTGTTTGAGTTCGACCTCCTGGGCGCCCAGCTTCAAGTGACGACTGGGACCGGATGTCCAGAAGACCTGACGCGCCGGGTTCTGCGTTGACAGCCCTAGAATATTGGCGGCTGCAGCACCACTGATCGACACGCGCTCGCCGGTCGTACTGGCGATACTTTCAACCACTGTGCTGGCCGAAGGCGCACGCTCGCCGAAGCGAGTCTTGACCGGCAGGGCGAACAGACCACGCCGGACGCGCAGAAGCTCGCCGCGCTTAACCAGCCGCGACAGCGCCTGGTCGACGGCCGCCCGCTCGCCGAGATGCAACAACTCCTTCGCCGAAAGGGTCGCCCCTTCCGGCAAAGCTTCTGCATAGGCCTTGATCGCTTGTGATGTGGTGGTCATGGTGTGCTCCTACTGTCAGATATATAGCTTGTTTTCTGACAGTATGCAAGTTAGAAACAAGTTCATGTGCGCACGAAAGAAGGCGTTAGAAGACGAAGCAACAAATTGATTTGAGGCGATTATCGACGCGATATGGACATCGAACCACTGCGAAAACGCAAAACCAGCGGCGAGATTTACACACGTCGACCGTTGATAACTGAATTCATCGAGAGAAGCCTTCAATGGCCCTTCGAGGATTTGCTTGAGCGCGCGTCGATACGGGATCGACGGCACAGTGACTATGTGCCGTCAGAAGTCCTTGTCTGCCATTTGCGCCGCACGAAGTCTGACAACTCGGACGGACGGTTCATCGACCTCTACAATATCCTGCGCGATCGGATTGAAGCCGCATGTCCTCGCCCAGACAGACATGTCGGCGAAACCATTCATACAAATTCCCGTCTTGCGGAGATCCGGGATGCAACGGTCGACCACGTCACTGAACTCATGTTCACGGACCGGGAAGACTATGACGAGCAGCTCGATATCTACGAGGTAGTCTTCGATAAGGCTGTCCGATCGGCTCACATCACCAAACTGCGCAAGGTGAACCGCAAAGAAAGTGCGAACGAAGACCTGGAGGACCCTGTCACCGGAGATGTTCGGGCCGTCGTTGAAGCTGCGCTCGATCGATACAAGAAGCACGGGCTCACCGACGAGGAAGATTTCGATTACCGGATTCACCTGCGCCGCGCGATTGACGCTCTACCGACAGTCGAACGAGAGGTGATTGATTTGATGCTTGCAGATATTCCGATTGAGACAACGAAAGACGGTGAACCGTCGATGACCGAGCATTTAGGCTGTGTCGAGAAGACCGTTCGCAATCGTCGGGATCGTGCGATCGAGAAGATCAGGCGGGCGCTGATGTTGGAGATCGAAAATGACAAATAGAGATGACGTTCTCAGCGATTTCACCGTGGAAGAGGAGCTCTCGCCTGCGGTGCTAAAGGCGTACCTTCAGCGCTATCCCGAATACACTCAAGAGCTCCTGGCGCTCTTCAATGAGCTATCGATGAGCGACCTTGAGGCAACAGAGGCCAGCATGCCACTTGAAACCAAGGCGATGAGCGCGGAGACCCTGCGTGTCCAGCATGTCCGGCAATCCCTATTCGGCAGTGGTGTAAAGGAATTCGCACGTGAACTCGGCCTTCCAAGAGCTTTCTTCACTGGCCTGAATGCAGGCGTTGTGCATTTAGCCTCAATGCCCACGGGATTGCTGAAAGCACTCGCGAGAAAGCTGGATGTGCACATCCAAGATGTGATCAGCGGAATGCAACAAGGCAACGCACAACCCGTTTCCATGAAGTCCGACGCCAAACCGGGCGGCGAGGCTCCAATCGAATTTGCCGACTATATCGCTCAAGCCGATCTTAGTGAGGAGGAGCAACGCGCATTGCAGGCGTTGCTTGCTGGTGATGGATCGGATTGAGGTCATCCGGGCACGCGCGGCTGATCTTCATGCGCAGCGCATCGAAAAAGGTGGCGATCCGACCAAGCCTTATCAGTTCGCACTGCGAGAAGCGAAAGCTCGTGATCTCGAGGTCGGAAAACGCCCAGCTGGACATCCACAGCTCAAAGGTGGCCGCGCCATTCTCCAGAAGGCGTCAGCAACCATCTTGCACGAGGACACTGGAAACGCGTTTCTCGACGCCTTTCTGGTCGCCCACGAGATCGGTCACCATGAATTTGGCGGCGAAGTCGAGATTCCGCCAACGATGGAAGTCGATCTGGCGCGCTCTGCGGACCCCTCATCTGTCGGCGCCGAACGCGTCATCGACTATAGCAATCGCGCCCGCCAAGAGGTTCAGATGGACCTTTTCGCGCGGGAATTCCTGTTTCCGCGTACCTTGGCCTGGTCCTGGCATGTCGATGAAGGCCTGAGTGCAAGCGATATTGCCGACCGGCTTGGGGCACCCTACGCCATGGTCGCCGTTCAGCTGTTCGACGCATTGCTGTTGCCGCCTGTTGAACCCGAGGAAAAACAAGCATCGGCGCCCAAGCCGCTCAATGATGAGCAAAAGCGCGCGGCAGAACACGACGGAAAGGCCTTACTATTGAAGGCTGGGCCGGGGACC
>CALFRH010000364.1 GCA_937919225.1 uncultured Parvularcula sp. | reverse complement strand
CAGATGCTCAAATCCTGACGAACGCCGGTGAGTTAGAGTCTTTCGGGGTTGAGCTTGACGGGTTCTTTCAGCCGATTGACCCTCTGACCATTACTGCATCAGCCGCTTACATCGACGCAACGTATGAGGATTTTGTGGGTGCTGTGGCGAATGCATTCCAGCAAGATTTGTTCGATAGCGACCCAATGGCGGTAATTCCTGGTTTTGATCCAGTGACAGAGACCCAGGACCTATCTGGGCGCCCACTGCCTAATTCACCTGAGTGGACGCTGTCATTGACGAGCCGCTATACCAAGCCGCTTACATCCATGATGGATGGGTTCATTCAAGGCGAAGTCTTTTACCGGTCTGAGGTGTTCTTGAATACCGACCTTGATCCTAATCTAACGCAGGATGGCTACGCCTTGGTGAATCTAAGGAGTGGTGTCGTGTCTGACAGCTGGAACGTTTCGGTATTTGTGAAGAACGTCTTTGACGAGGAATATTTAATCTTCGGCGGGGACATTCCTGGTTTTGGTGGGGGCGGTTACTATGCCTTCGCTGGCGATCCGCGAACCTATGGATTTCAGGTGGGTGCAAACTTCTAACTCACCCGACCTTAAAGTAACGTACGAGTAGGCCCGGCTTCGTCCGGGCCTAGAGCGCCGAGCGAAAAAGTTGAATGCGGTTATTCGCTTACTCGGTGCAACTAACAAAGGTCCTAGAGCAAACTGCTGATGTAAATTTAACGCAGTTTGCTCCAAATGCCGGAGGCCCAAGTGAACAAATGAATCGATTTGTCTTTTTTCTTGTGTTGTGGATAGCGGGCGTTGGATGGTTTGAGCAAGCAATTGCTCAAAGTGCGATCCAAAACCCCAGTGCACGAAGTGTCGTTTCTCTGGACGGGGAATGGTCTTACATTATTGATCCGTATTCTACCGGTGATACAACAATTCTAGGCACACCGAAGGAAGATGGGTATTTTCTCGACCTTCAGGCCGCTGGCTCCGGCGATCTTTTGGAATATGACTTTGAAAAAGCACCTCGGTTAAATGTTCCAGGCAGCTGGACAACACAGAATAAATCAATCGAATTTTATGAAGGGATTGTCTGGCATAGAACACGTTTTGAGGCGTCGGTAAAAGCTGGACGTCGATATTTTTTGCAATTTGAAGCCGTTAACTATCGGGCTGATGTTTTTGTAAACGGACAATTACTCGGTAGTCATGAGGGCGGATTTACGCCTTTCGCTTTTGAGGTCACCGATAACCTGCGAGAAGGCGATAATAGCCTCGTTGTCAAGGTTGAAGCGGAGCGACGTGCCGACCGGGTTCCTGGTATTCGCATGGATTGGTGGAACTATGGCGGCATTACACGCTCTGTGCGCCTGATTGAAACACCACAGTCTTTTGTTCGTCAGTATGAGGTGGGGTTAGCGGATGCTGGACCCAATCAAATTGATGTTACGGTGGAGCTCGATGGTGCCGTCGCTCAAAGTGTTGAGATTGCCATTCCGGAGCTCAGTCTGGAGCAAAGTGTTATTGTTGAAGCAAACGGCGTCGCTTCGTTGAGTTTAGAAGCAGAGTGCATTACGCTTTGGTCTCCCGAAAATCCGAAGCTGTACCGTGTAGAGATTACAACGGGCGATGAGACACTTATAGATGACATCGGATTTCGAACTATCGAGACCGTGGGGCGCCGTACTTTAGTGAACGGCCGTCCAATCTATTTGATGGGGATCAGCATTCATGACGAACGTCTTGGGGATGATGGCGGGCGCATAGCGTCAAAGGAACAAGCTTCCGCTTTGTTGGATAAAGTTGAGGCTATGGAGGCGAATTTCATTCGCCTCGCACATTATCCTCATAACGAGTATATGCTGCGTGAGGCAGATAGACGAGGCCTTCTCGTTTGGTCAGAACTGCCCGTGTATTGGGGGATTGATTGGAACAATCCAGAAACGTTGAAGTCTGCTAAGCAGCAGTATGCTGAGATGATTGCGCGTGACGTCAACCGCGCGTCCATCGCTGTTTGGTCTGTCGCTAATGAGACAATCAACTCGCCGGAGCGTCTTACATTCCTATCGGCACTTGCCACGCATGTAAGAGATCTTGACGATAGCCGATTACTTGCCGCGGCGCTCTTGCCTGACTACAGTGACGCCGCGGTCCAAAAAATGGTTTCGACAGCGATGTCGATCATGGCGGGGAAACCCGCTGAGGAATATCATATCGTCGTCGATGACCCTCTTGGCGAATACATCGATTTGGTTGCGTTAAATCAAT
>CALFRH010000363.1 GCA_937919225.1 uncultured Parvularcula sp. | reverse complement strand
AATGGGCTTTGGTAGCTTCCCGACCGTCTCGGTGTGAATAAAGAACTGGTAGAATAAGTTCAGAGAACTGACAAAAGCAATCATTGCGGGATGGAACCCAAGCCAGATCATCGGCACAGACAAAAGGAAAAAGCCTTTTAGAAAGCCAAACCAGGGCTGCCGCAGGGCCGTCGTCAGATTATAGTGCTGCGAGGAGTGGTGGATCACATGGTTCGCCCACGCCCAGCGGATCGTATGCTCCCACCGGTGGTTCCAGTAATAGACAAAATCATCGAGGACGAAGCAAAGAACGAACGCCCACCAGGCAAAGCCAATATCAAACAGCCGGTGCTCATAGACCCAGAAGTAGAGCGCTGCGATCCCCGCAAACACCGTGCTCGCAAAGACAATTTTCGCAATGAGGCTGCCCGTCCCCATCATGAGGCTGGTCCCCGCGTCCCGTGCCTCGTAATCCCCTTTCGCCCGGAACCGCAGGATCAGCGCGATCTCCAACAGGATGACGGCGATATAAAACGGACCGGCATTTGACGATATATCGGGCAAAGAAGGGACTTCCATAGGGAATAATACCTCAAATAGGGGACGTTGAGGAGGGGGCGCGTCAGAGTGTGCTTGTCAGCCCGATCGCAAACACCGCTCCACCCACCCCTGTAGCGCCTCAGGCTCATCGGTTTCCACGCGCACATGGGGGTCGGCAAAGTCGCTGAGATCCAAGATCACCGCCCCGGGGACGGCGCGGATACCCTTAATATCAGCCCCCTCCAGATGCCGCGCCACGGGGCGATGCCCCTCCATCCGAACAAGGCCGAGGCCCCCGGCCTCGAGGGTGAAAAAGACCGCGTGGGGGAGCCCCTTTTCCTCCATGATGGTGAGGTCCGGAAACCGGTCGGCAAAAAGCGTCCGCGCGCCCTGAGGGTCGAGGGGAAGGGTTTCCCCCTGCCCCAATTTCTTCAGCAGGAGGACAACGCCCAAAATCCCCGCAGCGACAAACAGGCCATAGAGAATAAGGCCCACCACCTCCATCACCGGGCAAAGTCCGGAATGGTCTCTAAGGACAGCATTTCATCATAGGTGGGGCGTCGACGAATGACCGCAAACTGATCTCCATCGACCAAGACCTCCGGTACCAGGGGGCGCGTATTATACTCCGACGCCTGAACGGCGCCATAGGCCCCGGCCGTGCGGTAGGCGATAAGATCCCCCGGCTGAGGGTTTACCATCGCCACATCCCGAGAGAAGACGTCGGTACTTTCACAAACCGGGCCCGCCACGTGGAAGGGCGTGGGTGTTCCCACCTTCTCCTCTACCGGGACCAGGGCGTGGGTGGCGCTATAAAGCGCGGGCCGGATCAAATCATTCATCGCCCCGTCAACAATAGCGTAGGTCACCGTGCCTTGGGTCTTTAAATAAATCACCTTACTGACAAAAATACCCGCATTACCGGCAATCATACGCCCCGGCTCGAACATGATGGTGACATCAAGACCATCCGTCACAGACCGCAAAAGGGCCGCATAATCCTTGGGCGGCGGCGGGGTCTCACCAGCAGCATAGGGGATGCCTAAGCCCCCCCCAAGGTCGAGGGTTTCAATGCCATACCCTGCGGCACGAAGCTCCGAGACAAGATCCACCGCCCGTTCCGCGGCGGCTCTAAACGGCGACAAGGATGTGATTTGCGAGCCAATATGCATCGCCACCCCCCGCGCCTTAACCGACGGCAGGCCGCCAGCCATTGCAAACATCTCGCCCGCACGGGCGCAAGGAATGCCGAACTTATCCTCCGCCCGGCCGGTGGAAATGCGGTCATCCGTTTGCGCATCAACATCAGGGTTGATGCGAAACGCTACCGGCGCCGTTAAGCCCTTGTCAGCAGCAACAGCCGATAGGGCATGAAGCTCCGCCTCGCCCTCCACGTTGAACTGACCAATACCCGCGTCGAGGGCGGCGGCCATCTCCTCTTGGGTTTTGCCCACGCCGGAGAAAACAATCTTTCGGGGGTCCACCCCCGCCTTCAAGGCGCGGTACAGCTCACCGCCGGAGACAATATCGGCACCCGCCCCTTCTTTCGCCAAGAGGGAAAGGACCGCAATATTCGACAGGGCCTTGACCGCGAAGGCAACGATGACGTCGGCGTCGGCAAACCCTTCTGTAAACACACTATAATGGCGGCGTAGAGTCGCGGATGAGTAGACGTAGAAGGGGGTCCCCGCCTCGGTCGCGATGGTGGACACAGGGACATCTTCAGCGAACAGCGTCCCGTCGCGATAATCAAAATGGTCCATGGAGCGCTCTTATTGTGTCGGGGCCAGCTCTTGGCTGGCCTCAGGGTTCGACGGAGGCGGCGGCGTTTCCAACGGCGATTTCTTCCCGCAAGCCGATAGGGTGAGGGCGGCAGTTACCATCAAGACAAATAGTCGGGCCATTATGGGGTCCTCTTCCAATCGCTACAGTGTCGCGGGGGCCTTGCGCACGGTAGCCACCAACGTCAAGGCTCCACCACGAGGATGCAACCATCTTAAAGGACCCCGATGGCACGAACCGGTCTGGCGATAAAGATAATGGGCGGGCTTGGCGCCCTGTGGCTGGTGTTCGTAATTATTTCCGCCAGCCAGCCCCCGCGGGACAGGGGCGCCCTGTCCACAAAAGAGGCCATGGGGGCGCTGGTAGGGTTTGAGGCGGCCTTCCCGCCCCGGCCCATTCCGCCGATGAGGGCAGTAGGGGAAGATGAGCTTGAGGTCTCCCTTAAAAGCCTCGCCACGCCTGTGTTGGTCACACTTTTCATTCCCGGACGGTGCCCCGGGTGCGGTGACGCTATTGAAAAGCTACAAGCGGCTTCGTCCCTTTCACCCGCCGCCGAACGGGGACGCGCCAACCTTACCGTTCTTTATGTTTCTCCGAGAGCTGAAGCAGACCCGCCCCCGCAAGGTGGGACAATCCTCCTCGACACCGACGGAAGATTTGACAGCTATATCGGCGGAAGTACCCGTTCTCCCATGCTTGTGATCTACACAAAAGAGCGCGGGGAGGTCGGCCGCATCACCGGAAACGCCCCCTGGACAGCGGAAGCCTTGGCGCAGTTTGTGGAGGCCCTTGCCGCCTCAGGCTAGAAACGGCCCTACACATTCTCTCAAAACACGATAGAGCGCATTCAGAAAAAGTGTCTGCGGTTTTCCGCCTGAATGCGCTCAAAACATATCAAGGCGCGTTTTCGAACCGCGAAACCGACTACACTTTCGCTGAAAACGCGCTACACAAGATCGACAAAGCCTATATCGGCACGGAGAGGTTTCATGACCATCACAACATTGCGCGCCGCCATTCTTGGCTCCGCGGCGGCCCTCAGTCTTAACGCTTGTGGCGGGACCGACGCAGAAAGCCCCAGCGCGAAAACTGAGAAAATAGTTGCGAGCGCTGCGAGTAATGCATCCCCGCTAGATGCGCCCTTCCGGCTTAAAAATGCCGAAGCGGTGGACGTCGGCGCTCTGATGACGGCGCTTGATTTGGATGAGACAGTAACCATCGGCGCCTCGTCCTTCGACAGCGAGCTTGGCGCAACCATTCTCACCGACGTCGCCGTCGCAGGCGAGGATGCCACCACCATTGGCCGGGTTGAGATCTACGGGCTCGACACCGACGCAGTGGAAGCGTTGAACGCTGGCGAGACGTTTGACCAACCAAAGGAAGTCTTCCGTAAGCTACGCTTTTTCGATATTGAATCCAGCTATGCCCTCGATACCGCACTAGAAATGGCGGACATGGATGCCAATGCTGACGCATCCGCCCCGCAAAAAGGGACCGTCACGATCGCGGCGATGGAACTTGATGGCCTATCGCTCCAAGGTCAGGGACCGGATAGCCCAGACGAAGAGGCTAGCCCGGAAGATCAGCGTAAGTTCTTTGCGGCCGCAGCCCAGTCCATGGCCTTTGGCGGCATGGCCATGAAGGGCTTGAACTACGCAATGGAGGGCAATGAGGGCGAAGGCGAAATGGGCCTTACCGTCACCGCTGATGACGTCCGCGCTGGGGCGTATAAGGATGGCCGGTTCGCGGGGCTCTACATGCGCGACATGGACTACAGCTTCACCCGAAGTGAAGAAGCTGTGGCCGAGCAGTTGGCGGCCCTTGGGCCCCAAGCGGGCATGATCATGAATACGCCGCTTAAGTCTCTTATGTTCCCCGAGACCCAAGCGGGCACCGTTCGTGAGTTCAGCTGGGACGGCTTTTCGATGGAAGGCCTTCTGTCTCACCTCGAAAAGGGTGAGGAACCACCGCTCAACGCAAAAGGCCTGTTAAGCGTTGGCGAACTGGAGATCCTTGATCAGACGGTGATGGTGAACGGCAAGCTTGCCGCCACCGTCAAGCGTTCCGCGATGGATCCCATTCAATTCCACCATTTCATGCCTAAGCAGATCAAGTTTGTCTCCGAAGGTGCGGTCACCGACCTCACCGCTTATGTGGATGATACCCAAGAAGAGATCCGTAGCGTTCTGGAGAAGAATGGCCTGCAGTCCGTCGAGGGTAGCTCTAAAATGGTGTACACTTACGACCCTAAAAGCGGCGGCATCGACATTACCTCCAGCGGCAAGGGCGACGGCCTTTACGCCATGGACTTTGACCTTAAGGTCACGGACTTTGATTATGAAAGCCTTGCTTCCTCCCAGGTCGATGAAGCCGGCAAGGAAGCTGCTCTGCAAAATCTGAAAATCAATAATGTCACCCTACGGCTCGATGACGATAAGATGCTTGATACCATCTTCGCAGTGGTCGGCGTGGCCAATGACCAAGACCCCGCCCAATTGCGAAGCCAAGCAATGGGTCTGTTAGCCCTCGGCGCTCTACAGGGGGCGCAAATCAGCCCCCGGATCTCACAATATGCCACAGCTCTTTCAAGCTTTGTGGGAGAGGGCGGCACGCTGGAGGTGAAAGTCGCGCCCGACGCGCCCGTCACTCTTGGTGAGCTGGCAGAAGGCAGCGAAGGTCAGCCCGCTGCAATGCTAGACCTCTTAAACCTCACAGTAGAGCGGTCAGACTAAAGCGTTTTTTCAAGCAACGGGGCCTTACCGCCCCTCCGTTAAAAACGCCGCAAACGGCAAAAAGCTCTCCTTCAGCGCGGTGTAGACACCGCGTTTGAAGGGCACCACGAGATCCGGCATTTCCTCCAATGAGGCCCAGCGCCACCGGAGGAACTCCGGTTCGTCGTCCGCCTCAAGATCAATCTCGCTGTCATCCCCCTCAAACAGCATCAGCGCCCATTTCTGTCGCTGTCCTTGCCATTTGTCTTTCTTCCGCATGCGGTACCCTTGAGGGAACTCATAGACGAGCCAACCTGGCGTGATGGTGAGAAGGCGCGCTGACGTCACCCCCGTCTCCTCCGCCAATTCGCGTACAGCAGTCTGCGCCGGCGTCTCCCCGGGATCCATACCGCCCTGGGGCATTTGCCAGCGAAAATCCAAGGATTGGCCGCTTTTTGGGGGCTTACGCTCCCCAAGCCACACCTGGCCTTCACGATTGAGCAGGCATATCCCCACATTTGGTCTGTAGGCCTCTAAATCGGGTAATTCTTTCATTGCGCTCCCTCGACCGCCGCCGACGCAGGGACCACCTCTACGCCCCGGGCCGTTGCGGTTTCCGCCCAGGCAAGCGCTGCCTCGAGGCCGCCCCCACCGGCATATACCTTCGCCAAAGGCGGGCTGCCCGGCACCGCCGCCTTTGCCAACTCATCAAGCGCGCCCATCGCATCCTCCGACCCAGGCGGCAAGACCAACGCGACCGCGGCGTGGGGAACCCCCGCCTCCACCGCTAGATCGGCGCCGCTGCCCGTATCATCGATATAGGCAAGGCCCGCCTCCCTTAGGGTGGTCAGGACCGGCACCATCGCCGCCTCGTCCGCAACAAAGGTCGCCCCCAGATAATTGGTCACCATGGGATAGGCGGGGGTGCGGGATAAGATCCACTCCAGCCGTTTGGCGTTTGCCTCAGCGCTACGGTCTGTCATCAACGCCGCAGGGCCAAGCGCCCCAGGTCCCACACCGCGCGCTTCCATCGGCACTTCAATGATCACCTCGTGCCCCTTGGCCACCGCCCTATCGACCCAGGAGGATAAATCCTTTGTGTACGGCGCAAAGCTTAAACTGACCGAGGGCGGCAGGACAGTGATGGCCCGTTCAGTCACCGCCGGGTCGAGGCCCAGACCACTGACCATCAGCGCCACGGACTTGGCCCCCGGCGCCGGGGCTTCCACCCGGCGATAGGCGTCAAAGGGCCTCAGCCCCGCCGGGCCCCGGGCGGGTCTTACCCCTTGGGGTGTTGATAGCTGAAGGGCTTGCTGCGCGGCCTGTGGGGGGCGAACAAGCTGAGGGGCAGAGGACGATGAAGACGGAATTGTGATGACAACCGCCCCCTCATCGGCCGCGTCCAGTGCCTCTTCAACGGTGGTGATGGGATCAGCGGCCGGCTCGGCAGAGGAGGGTTCCTCATTCAGCGCCCCGTCGACATCGATCAATTTGCCCTCAGGCTTTGGGGGGACCCGGATCTCGTCCGGCGTCATGGCAAGGGTCGGCGGCGTTTCGGTGGGATCGGACCCTGCATAGCGGTCCGGTTCGCGCGGCAATGTTACCACCACCCCCTCTTCAGGCGCTGTCCGCACCGGGGCGAGGAGGACTGACAGGCCACCCGCGCCCAAAACCACCCCAAGGGCAATCCATGCCCACGCCAATCGCGATAAGGCCCATTTCTGTCGCCGTACCACAAGCGCTCCTTTCTTCCCTCAGGCAGCCCTTAAAGGCCCAACGTCCACTCTTGTTTGGAGCGGCCCAGCGCACCACCTCATCAAATGGGATGGGCTAGGGCTAACCCATTGGACGCCAAAGGGAAGATGCCCTAGACCAGTTCGATAGATTGCAACACCCATCGGAGCCGCGGGCGATGGCAAAAGATAAAGATAAGACCAAGTCCAAGAAAAAGGACGCCGGGAAGAACAACGACCAGCCGGACCTCACCAAGAGTGCCGAGGAAAAAGAGCGGCAGGCCGCTGAGGGTCGACGACGGGGGGAAGCGCGAAAGACGCGACGAAAAATCTGGTCCCAGTCGCGCTCAACGGTCATTGCCAAAGTGCTGGAGGCAAAGGCCCGTATGGGCGGTGATCGTGTGGCCATCATGGAGGCCGACGATACCGAATACACCTACACTCGCATCGTCCAGGGCGCATTCGGTCTGTCTAATGCGATGCGTCGCTTCACGAAACGCGGCGAGACTGTTGGCCTTTTAATGCCGACCAGCGCCGGGGGCATGATCGCCTTTCTTGCGATGCAAGTCGATGGGCGGGTGCCCGCCATGTTGAACTTCAGCGCCGGGGAAAGCGCGCTAAAGTCGGCACTCAAGACCGCCGAGATCAGCACCATCATCACCTCACGGAAATTTATCGAGGTGGGGGGGCTTGAGGACCTCGTTGACGCCCTCAGCCAAGAGGCTGCGATCAACTATCTCGAGGATATCAAAGAGGGCCTTACCAAAACGGACAAGCTGCGCGCTGCACTGGGCGAGAAATTTCCCAGCCTGATGCGTCGCCCCCTCTCCCCTGATGCACCGGGGGTGATCCTCTTTACATCGGGCACAGAAGGAAAACCAAAGGGCGTTGTCCTCAGCCAACAAAATCTCGTCGCTAATGTCCAACAAATCCGCGACCATGTGGAGCTCGAAGATACCGACATCGTCATTAATCCCCTACCGATCTTCCATTCCTATGGCCTGACCGCCGGGGGATTATTCCCCCTGATCGATGGCAAGCCCCTGGTCCCCTACC
>CALFRH010000362.1 GCA_937919225.1 uncultured Parvularcula sp. | reverse complement strand
CCGCCTGCGCCCCGCCGCCTAACGGATATTTGATGACTCCCGCGCCGGGTTATTTGGGGATGTATGGGAATGGACGGCGAGCGCCTTTCTTCCCTATCCGGGCTTTAAGATCGCCAGCGGCGCGGTTGGCGAATATAATGGCAAATTCATGAGTGGGCAGATGGTTTTGCGCGGCAGTTCCTGCGTTACCCCAAAAGGCCATAGCCGCCCAACCTATCGCAATTTCTTTCACCCCGATAAGCGCTGGCAGTTCTCTGGACTGCGTCTGGCGTCGGACGCGTAAAACTGATTATCGAATGACATCTTCCTCCTCCTTTATGGAAGAGGCCCTGACGGGTCTCACCGCAGCACAAAAAACTCTGAGCCCAAAGTGGCTTTATGATGATCGGGGCTCCGCCCTATTCGAAGAGATCACCGAAGTTCCAGAATATTACCCCACACGGACGGAAGCAGCGATCTTCGAAACGATGATGCCCCACCTCCCAGCCCTGTTCCCGGCGGGAGGGGATATCATCGAATATGGCAGTGGGGCGAGCAAAAAGACCGTTGCCCTTATCGAAACCCTACGCCCCGCTATCTACAGGCCGCTGGACATCGCCGCTGACTTTTTGGCCCAGGCGGCGGCTGGCTTACAGGCACAATTTCCCAACATCGCCGTGAAGCCCGTAGTGGCTGACTTTACCGACCCCAGCCAAATTCCGGCCACGGAAGAAGGGGCGCCACCGCGCCTCGGCTTTTTCCCTGGCTCGACTATCGGCAACCTCACCGACGACCAACGCCATACTTTTTTGGCTGGCGCGCGAAAAGGGCTGGGAGACGGGGCGCGTTTCCTGTTGGGCGCCGATCTCGTCAAAGACAAAACCGTGCTTGAAGCCGCTTACGATGATGCGGTCTGCGGCTCCGCCGCGTTGAATCTCAACCTCCTAACACGAATGAATAGAGAGTTAGGTACCAATTTTGATGTGAGCGCCTTTGAGCACAAGGCGCTCTTTAACGGCGACGCCTCACGGATTGAGATGCATCTTGTGTCCTTGGGGTCCCAAACCGTCAGCCTTGGCGGGAAAAGCATCCCCTTTGCGGACGGCGAAACCATCCATACGGAGAATTCCTACAAATTCACCGTGGACATGATTGACGAGCTTGCCGCGGTCACAGGGTGGCGCCTGGCGCAAACCTGGACCGATCCCAAGGACTGGTTCGGGGTGTTTTGGCTCGAGGCGGTTTAAGCCAACGGATCATCCCAACCGCGACGGCGGGCCGCCGCCAGAACGGTATTCTTTAATAAGCACGCAATGGTCATGGGCCCCACTCCGCCGGGAACGGGGGTGATAGCGCCTGCCACCTCTTTTGCCTCATCAAAGGCGACATCCCCCACAAGGCGACCTTTGCCGTCGGACGTTTCAAGCCGGTTTATCCCCACATCAATGACGGTGGCACCGGGCTTAATCCAATCGCCCCTGATCATTTCTGGGCGCCCCACCGCCGCACACAGAATATCTGCCTGACGGCAAACCGCCGCCAAATCTTGGGTGCGCGAATGGGCCATGGTCACGGTCGCATTCTCCGCTTGGAGCAGAAGGGACAGCGGCTTTCCCACAAGGATGGAGCGTCCCACCACCACGGCGTGCTTGCCGGACAAGTCTGGCGTCACGGATTTCGCTAAGATCACCGACCCTTGGGGGGTACAAGCAACCAACCCCTGACGGCCAAGCAGGACCCGGCCAGCATTGGTTTCAGTAAGGCCATCCACATCCTTTGACGGATCAATTCTGGCGATAGCTGCATTCGCATTCAGCCCATCCGGCAAAGGGAGCTGGAGCAAAATCCCATCGACCCGCTCATCATCGTTGAGGGTATCGATCAACGTCTCAATCGCCGCTTGGCTGCTATCCGCCGGGAGGCGATGCTCAAAGCTCTCCATGCCGACGGCGGCGGTCAGCTTGACCTTGTTCCGCACATAGACCTGGCTAGCCGGATCCTCACCGACAAGGATCACCGCGAGGCCAGGCTTATGGCCAAGGCGGGCCGTCAGGCCTTCTGCCGCCCGCGCCACAACCCCCCGGACCGCCTTGGCGATGGCTTTGCCGTCAATAAGAGCTGCCGGCATGACCTACAGTCCGCGAACCGACATGGGCCCCAAAATGTAGATCTGGACCGCCCTCAGCCCGATAAAAACAAAGATCGGTGAGATATCGATGCCGCCAAGATTCGGTAGAATATTGCGAATAGGCCTCAGCACCGGGTCAGTGAGCCCATAACAGGTGCGCAAGACCATATCGACCACCTGGTTGCTTCTATTGATGACATTGAACGTCACCAACCAGCTACCGATGATCCCGACAATCAACACCAATATGAAGACATCAATTAAGCTGCTCAGAATCCACGCAATCATGGCCATGGGAAAAGGTCCTTCCATAGGGGGAAGCAAGAGGAAATTTGATGTAGGGCGCATCGGAAAGAGACACAAGTTTTGGCGAGGGCGTGCCGCCACTGGTCACTCTTGCCCCTCGCGCAAAAAGGGTTTGCGCCAGCGCGACTGGCCTCACCCCCGCTGCCGACCTAGATGGACATTTACGACAAAGACAAATCGTCAATCGTCAATTTGGGAGACCCCGGAAATGAAATCCCTTCTCGCCACCGCCGCCAGTGTCGCTCTACTCGGGTCCGCCGCCCTCGCTGATGACAGCGACCGCGGCCTTAGCACCCTGCCCTCCGGCACCTATGTGATGGATAAAACCCATGGCTATGTCACCTTCAGTTACAGCCATTTAGGCCTGTCAAACCCGGTCATTCGGTTCGACGACATTGACGCCTCGGTCAGCCTTGATGCAGACGACATCGCTGCCTCCACCCTCATGGTGGATATTGACCCCGCGTCCATCAACACGATGGTCCCGAAATTTGATGATCATATGAAGGGTGAAGACTTCTTCGACGTGGACACCCACAAGGACATCACGTTCAAATCCACCGCTATGACGTTGGACACCGCCTATTCGGGCACCCTCACCGGCGACCTGACCGTAAAAGGCGTGACCAAGCCAGTAACCCTCGATGTCACCCTCAATAAAGCTCTGGAAGAACATCCCTTCGCAGGCGTTCCTGCCTTTGGCGTGACCGCTACCGGTCAGGTGGACCGCCAGGATTTTGATTTGGGTGCTTATGTTCCCAATGTCGGTGCGACCATTGATCTGCGCATCGAAGCTGAGTTTGCCAAGTCGGAGTGATCCCCCTCTCCCCTACTCCGCTGGCAGAAGGGCATCCTTCGGGATGCCCTTTTTCTTTGTGGGGATACCCGCCGCCTGCTTGATGTCCACGGACGTCTTGCGACTACCGTCATGGGACCAGCCAGGGCGCGCAAAGATGTAGGCAAAACGCTGTTTTAGCGCGAGCCCAGGCTGAGTGGCATCTTTGGCGATGGCCACATATTCGTGCACCGCGACACGAAACGGGTTGAAGGTGCCAATATCTCTCACAAGACCATAGTCTGCTGGTTCCTCAGGATCTTCGGGCACAAAAGTACCAAACAGCCGATCCCAAATGCTCAAGCCACCCGCATAATTCGCATCGAGATATTGCGGGTTCTTTCCGTGGTGC
>CALFRH010000361.1 GCA_937919225.1 uncultured Parvularcula sp. | reverse complement strand
GCGGGCATCGCCGTCCTCCGAACCACGCTCACACTGCAAAGAGTGAGAGCGGCCAATAGTTTTAGTCCATCCGGGGAGGACGTCTCGCCATTTTCCGGGCGGCTTTGCCGCGCCCATGCCAACTGCTACGAATTTCTGCCCTTTGCGTTGGCCATACTCCTATATGCCGTTGCAACCCAACAAACATCGACCACAGACGGTTTAGCGATCACCCTCTTAACGACAAGAATGATGCAATCCTCGGTGCACGTGATCTCAACCAGTCGATTGGCGGTCTCTATCCGATTTGCCCTCGTGCTTCCGCAACTTTTTATTGTCTTCTTTTGGATGGTGAGACTCGGTTGAATTCTTAGCGTCGGGTGTTCTGATCCAATCGGCCAGATGCTTTAGGGCTTGTTGAGATTTAACTAAATTCAAGCGTTTGCCACGGCTTGTCCGCCTGTGCCGGCGAAGGCCGGTATGGCATCTATTGAGCGGCAAAACCATCTCGTTGTCCCGTGGACCCCACGGACAAGCCGTGGGGAACGGAAAATCCGTGTATCTCAACAGACTCTAGAGTCTTTTTTCATGCGTGAGCCAACTTTCTTCGATCCAATGTGATCGCCCAGCGCGCCAGGACAGAAAATTGGCGGTTTGCCGCCGCTTGCCTGTGGCACCTCTTCCTCACAAGGGCCCGAAGATGCCCGCTGGATGCCATGGATAAACCATGGCAAACCATTTCGCTCATCGCCTTCCAAAGGAGACCCCCTTGGCCCGCCCCTCTGAGTCTTATGTCTGCCAATCCTGCGGCGCGGTTTATGCCAAATGGGCCGGGCGCTGCGATGCGTGTGGGCAGTGGAACACAATTGAACTTGAACAGAGCGCAGCGCCCCCCAACACAGTGACCACCAAGGGCGGCAAGGGGACCGCCATCAGCCTTGATCCGCTGGAGGGCGATGCGACCACGGAGTACCGCTTTCCCACAGGCAATGGCGAGTTCGACCGGGCGGTCGGCGGGGGCCTTGTCCCGGGCGCGGCCCTCCTCATCGGGGGGGATCCCGGGGTGGGGAAATCCACCCTCCTCCTTCAAATCGCGGCGGGCCTAGCGCAAAGCGGAACAAAGACTGCCTATATTTCAGGTGAGGAGGCCACCGCCCAAATCCGTATGCGGGCCAAACGGCTTGGCCTTGCCAAGGCCCCGGTGGGCCTCGGCACCGGCACATCGCTACGGGACATTCTTGCCACGTTGAAAGAAACCAAGCCCCAGGCGGTGATTATCGATTCCATCCAGACCCTGTGGTCAGACACCCTCCCCGCGGCGCCGGGCACCGTGACCCAGGTGCGCGCCTGCGCCCAGGAATTGGTGCGATACGCCAAGTCCAACAATTGCGTTGTCATCCTGGTGGGCCATGTCACCAAAGACGGTCAGCTGGCGGGCCCACGGGTGGTGGAACACCTTGTCGACGCCGTCCTCTATTTCGAAGCTGAGGCGGGCCGCGCCTTTCGCATCCTACGGGCGGTGAAAAACCGCTTTGGCGGGGCCCATGAGATTGGCGTGTTCGAGATGACCGGCGGCGGCCTGCGGGAGGTCAGCAACCCGTCGGCCCTGTTCCTGTCTGAAAATGATAACCAAGTCTCCGGCTCCGTCGTCTTTGGGGGGATTGAGGGGACCCGCCCCCTTCTGTGTGAGATCCAGGCGCTGGTCAGCCAATCCTCTCTGGGGGCCCCGCGGCGGGCGGTGGTGGGGTGGGATAATGCCCGCCTCTCTATGTTGTTAGCGGTCCTCGACACTCGCTGCGGCCTCGACTTTGGACGACATGATGTGTTCCTGAATGTGGCGGGGGGCCTCAAAATCTCTGAGCCGGCAGCGGACCTTGCCGCGGCCACCGCCCTTCTTTCCGCCCGGCTTGATGTGGCGCTGCCGCCCAAACTGGTGGTGTTTGGCGAGGTGGGCCTCTCCGGCGCGGTGCGACCGGTGCCGCAAATCTCCACGCGCCTGGCGGAAGCCTCAAAGCTGGGGTTCGATATGACCCTCTCGCCCCCCAGCGCCGATGGGTTCGGGAACCTCCACGCCGCCCCCGCAGAAGTCATCGTCGATGCGGTGAGTTTTGTGAAAAAGCAGGGGGGCGTGCCTTAATCCACTCCGCCCGCTTGTGGGCCGGTCGTCAGTTCCGTAAAGATCAAATTATCAAGGTGGCACTTCCGGGCAACATTCGGGGGCATTTGGGCATGACGTCATTCGACTTATTCATTCTGGCCATGATCGGTCTTTCAGTGCTGTTCGCGTGGATTCGCGGGCTATCGCGGGAGGTGATTACCCTCGTCGCCATTGGGATTGGCCTTCTCGCCATTAAATTCTTCGGCGCCAGCTTCAGCAGTCTTTTTGGCAGCGGCACTCTGGGCCCGCTTATCGGACTTGGCGTCCTCTTCCTCCTCGCGTTTGTGACGGGATCGGTGGTGCTGGAAATTGTCACCGCGCGCTTCATGGGCGGTAAACCAAGCTTCAAGGACAAGATTGCCGGGGCGGCCTTCGGTCTGCTACGGGGTTGGCTTATTGTAGGACTGGCCTATCTCGCTCTCACATACTATTTCGACGAAGACGATATGCCGCCGGCCATTGAAAACGCCGCGTTAAAGGGGCTGACCACCAGCGGTGCATCACTTCTTGAGCAATTGGGCCTCGAAAAAGAGACATCGGGACCCGAATCGGCAGACGCTCAGGACGCAGAATAGTCAGGCCTCCCGGGCAGGGTCGCTTGGCTGTCAGGCGACAGCGGCACCGGAGATATGACTATGCCTTTATGGGACAATCGGCAGGGTTTTAAGGCGCAAACCACCCCCTCAACCATCAGCGATGAGGATAGGGTGGCCGCCCGCGGACGCTTTATCGCGCGCACCGGGCGGCAGCGTCGGCAGACCCCGCCCCTGCCCCGGGCGATGACCGAAGAATGCGGCGTCTTCGGCATTATCGGCCATACGGAAGCGGCATCCTCCATCGTGGCCTCGGGCCTCCATGGCCTCCAGCATCGCGGGCAAGAAGGATGCGGCATCACAACGTTCGACGGCAAAATCTTCCACGAATCAAAACGCTTAGGCCTGGTCAGCGATAATTTCGTCTCTGAGAACGCCCTGCGTCCCCTTAAAGGCAGTGCGGGGGTGGGGCACACCCGCTACTCCACCGCCGGGGGAAAGGGGGTGCGGAACGTCCAACCCTTTTATGCCGACCTTGACCGCGGCGGTATTGCCATCGCCCATAATGGCAATCTCACCAATGCCATGACCTTGCGGCAGAAGCTCATCCGTGAGGGGCGCATTTTCCATACCACGTCGGACTCCGAGCTCTTCATCAAGCTGACCGCCCAGTCGCGGAAACTCACCCTCGTTGACAAGCTGATGGACGCCCTCCCCGCGGTGGAGGGGGGGTATGCGCTGGTGACCCTCACCGCAGACGCCATGATCGGGGTGCGTGACCCTGTGGGCATTCGGCCCCTGGTCCTGGGGCGCCTTGGCAATGCGCCGGTGCTCGCCTCTGAGTCTTGCGCCTTTGATCTGATCGGCGCGACATTCGAGCGGGATGTTGAGCCCGGTGAGATGGTGATTTGCCGCGCGGACGGGACGGTGGAAAGCCGCCGGTGTTTCCCCAAACCCCACCACGCCCGGCCCTGCATTTTTGAGTTCATCTACTTTGCCCGGCCCGACAGTATCGTCGATGGCGACAGTGTCTACCAAATGCGCAAGCACCTGGGCGAGCAATTGGCCCGGGAGTCGGCGGTGGATGCGGATATTGTCTGCCCCGTGCCCGATGGGGGGATTGCCGCGGCCATTGGCTACTCGGCAGTGACCGGCTTGCCTTACGAAATGGGGCTTGTCCGCGGCCATTATGCCGGCCGCACCTTTATCCAGCCCACGCAAGAAATGCGGGCGATGGGGGTCGCGCGGAAGCTGGCCGCGAACCGCGGCGTTGTTACAGGCAAGCGGGTCGTTCTCATTGACGACAGCCTTGTCCGCGGCACCACCTCCAGCAAAATCACCGAAATGCTCCGCGCGGCGGGCGCCACGGAAGTGCACTTCCGCCTGGCCTGCCCCCCCATTACGCACCCCGATTTTTACGGCATTAATACGCCGAGCAAAGAAGAACTCCTCGCCGCGAACTATAGCGAAGATGAGATCCGCGACATTATCAAAGCCGATAGCCTGGCCTTTTTGAGCCTTGATGGGCTGTATAAAGCCCTTGGCAAAGGCCCACGGGACGAGGACGCCCCCGCCTTCACCGACCATTGCTTTACCGGGCAGTACCCCACAACGCTGGTTGATCAGCAGCGGGAGAAACATCAAGCGCAGATAGAGCAGCTAAGTTTCTTGCAGGAGACGAGTTAAGGCCGCCCGAAGCGCAAGGCGCAAACCTTGTTCACCTCGGAACTTCTCCTTATAGTGGTAAAGAATGAGGGTTTGGCTTCATATCCTTTTATGCATCGCCATGATGCAGTCTGGGGCTGTTTCCGCAGCGGCCCATACGGCGCTTCATCTAGAGCAAGCATCAGCCCTAAACACAGCCGACACCAATGCTGCGACGCGGCTCCATCATACATCGCTCTTTGCCCACCATTCTCATGACCATGGTGCCCACCACCATGATGGGGAAGACGATGAGGGCGCTGCAGGTGATCACACGCCGGACGATCATATGGCTCACGCCCATGGCTGCGCCGTGGATGCAAGCTTACCGATCATTGCCCCTCAACCGTCTGGGCCCCTCGGGCAGGGTTTTGGCATTGATATTTCCTTTGCCGATCCTGTCTATTTGACTGACCACATCCCCGACTAATCCAACTCGACACTGCGAATCCGTCCGTCACCGACGGACCCTTATTGCTGTTTAGATTTGGAGATCTTTCTCGATGACGATGAAATATGCGGGAGCGCGCGTCGCGTTGCCCGAAGACATGCTGATGCCCTCACCCGGTTGGAGGTCAGCATGAAACCCACTCCCATTCCCCCGCGGTCCCCTCACCAACCTGCCCGTTGGAGAGCGTGGTGCGTACCCTGGTGCCTTGTCCTAATGGCCCTCCTGCCCAGTGAGGCTATCGCCCATGGCGTCGCCCAAGGGGACAAAGGCTATATCCAAGAAATTACAGGCGTTCATTTTTTTGAGTTCGTCTATCTTGGTGCCAAACATATGGTCACCGGATACGACCATATTTTGTTTCTTCTTGGTGTCATTTTCTTCCTTTATCGGATGAAACACATTGGCATCTATGTGAGCCTATTTGCCTTAGGCCACTCCACCACGATGCTGGCGGGTGTATACTTTGGCATCGGCATCAACAGCTACATTATCGATGCCATTATTGGCCTATCGGTTGCCTATAAAGCCCTTGATAATCTTGGTGCGTACCAGCGATGGCTTGGCTTTCAGCCAAATACCAAGATAGCAACGTTGATCTTTGGGTTTTGCCATGGCTTTGGGTTATCAAGTAAAATCCTCGACTATGAGATCTCCCCCGACGGACTATTGGCAAATCTTATCGCCTTTAACATTGGTGTTGAGATTGGACAGCTTCTCGCTCTCGGCGCCATTCTCATCGTGATGGGGTATTGGCGACGCACGCCGAGTTTTCTCAAGCATGCCTACACAGCCAACGTTGCAATGCTGGCCGCTGGCTTCGCCCTGGTTGGCTATCAGCTCACCGGCTATTTCGTATCTTAAAGGACTGTACCTATGTATAATACCGATTTACCGAACCGCGAAGACCTTCCAACGAATGCACAATTACTAAGGTCCACAATCATCGCGTTTCTCATTGCTACCGTACTCCTCATCACCATCATTCTGCCAGCGGAGTATGGTATTGACCCGACACGGATTGGGCGCGTTCTTGGGCTTACTCAAATGGGTGAGATCAAAACACAGCTTGCAGAAGAAAATGCCCGCGAAGAAGAGGGTGCGCCAGTTGCCGTCTCACCAACCACGCCAATAGCCCCCTCACCCCAAACGGCGACCGAGGAAACGGCGGAGCCCCCGGCCCCACCCCCAGTCGACCGCTCCGCGCTCGCCGAACCAACGCAGGAGGTCGCCGCCCCGCTGTGGACTGATGAAGTCAGCCTGACCCTCGCGCCCGGCGAAGCCGCCGAGATCATACTTGTGATGGTGAGCGGGGCTGTCGCCGACTATGAGTGGACAGTCTCCGCTGGTCATCTCAATTCCGACCTGCACGGTGATGGGGCAGGGAGGCGTTCCATCAGCTATCGCAAAGGCCGCGCCGAAAAGGGTGATAATGGCACCCTCACCGCTGCATTCGACGGCTCCCATGGATGGTTTTGGCGTAATCGCAGCGAGGTTGCGGTGACCATGACCCTGCGGGTTCGCGGCAGCTATAGCGAGGTCAAACGTGTGATTTAGGAGCTTGGGGGACGGGTAGGCTTCCGCACGAGATGAAAAGGCAGACGCCTACCCGCCCCATTTGCCACCGCGCGCGGTGAGCGCTACCCTTCCGTGGGTGAGTGATGGTGAGGCAGCGCGCGATGCGGCTTCTTGGCAACCTATTGGGTCTTCTTTTGCTGGCCATGGTGGGCGGCTTTTTCGTCTTTGCCGTGACCCTGCCGCGCGCCGGGGATTTTGACCTCGCCAAGGCCCAAACCAAGATTGGGGACCTCAGCGCCAATCAGGTGTGCATTGTCGCCCTCACCGGCGGGGCGGGCGCGCGGATTGAACGGGCCCTCACCCTTTATGGGGAAGGGATCGCTGCGCGGGTCCTCATCTCCGGCACCCATCCAGAAGTCCGTAAGGAAGATCTCGCCCTCACCGGGGATATGGCTGTGCTTGAGTGCTGCGTTGACCTTGGTATGCGGGCGCGAACCACCATTGGAAATGGGACCGAGGCCAAAGAGTGGGCCCAGACCAACAACTATGACGGCCTCTATCTGGTCACCAGTGATTTCCACCTGCCCCGCGCAACCATGGAGCTGCGGCGGGTCGCCCCGGACCTTCTCATTGTGGGGGTCCCGGTCCAAAGCCAAACGGTGCCCGAACGGGGCTGGTACACCTCGCCCAAGGCCTGGCGCCTTCTTGGCGGAGAATACATAAAATATCTGCTGACGGGCGTGCGCACCCTCCTGTAAGGGCCCTCCCATGCGCATGATCCGGTCCTCGCTTTTTACGGTCTTTATGTACGCTTTCGCGCTTTGCATTGCGCTTGTGGCGTGGGTGACCCTCTTCCGTCGGGAGTGGGCGATGGCGGCATCAAAGTTCTGGTGCCGTGGCGTCCTGTGGGCGCTTAGAACCCTTTGCGGAATCAACACCGATATGAGGGGCCTCGACAATCTACCCGAAGGTCCGGCCATTATCGCGGGCAAACACCAATCCATGTGGGAGACGGTGTTCTTCTGTGCCCTGTTTAATGGGCCAAGCTTTGTCTTGAAAAAGGAGCTGAAATCCATCCCGGTGTTCGGCTGGTGGTGCGCCAAGGCGGGCTTTATCTACATTGACCGCGATGCCGGGGCGAGGGCGCTGCGCCAGATGGTGGACGATGCCAAGGATGCCATCGCAAAGGGCGCGACCCACATCATCATCTTTCCTGAGGGCACCCGCACCGGCCTTGGCCAAAAGGCGACCTATAATCCCGGCGTGGCCGCCCTTGCCAAAGCGCTGAAGCTGCCCGTCGTCCCCGCCGCCCATAATTCTGGGTGCCACTGGCGCCATCCGGGGCCCCTTAAAGTACCGGGTACGATCTTTCTAGAATTCCTGCCGCCCCTATCCCCCAAGCTACCTCGCGCCCAGCTGATGGAAGAGCTAGAGGACATTGTCGAAGGGGCCACCGCCCGGCTTGAGGCAAAAGGCGGGCATATTCGCCCCTCCCCCTCCCCCCATCCGATGTCTGAGGAGATCCCATCGTGACCACCCCGAAGGGGCGTGCAAAGCGCCGCTATATTGTTATTCCCTTTGCCGTTCTGGGGGTCATTTTCGCTGGCTACTCGGTGCTTTGGATCCAAGGGGCGGGGATCATGAAGCAAGCCATTGCGGATTTCGTCGCCGATGAAGAGGCTATCGGCCACAGCATTGTCATGGAACGGATGAAGGTGAAGGGTTATCCTTTTACCCTACGGGCCCAGATCGATCAGTTCACCTGGACGGCGCCCGGCGAGTGGTCCTGGTCCGGCGAGCGGCTTCATATCGTCACCCTCCCCTACGACCCATCGCGCCTCATACTCGCCCCTAGGGGTCCACAGACGCTGCGCTATGGGGACCGCACCTATGGGGTGACCGCCGATGCGCTGAGTGTCGGCCTTGAAAATGGCAAAGTGAGCGCGGAAACCCAAGGGCTAAACGCCGTCGGCCAAGAGGGGCAGATCACCCTTGAAAGCCTAAAAGCCAATTGGATTGAGAACGAAGACGGCACGTGGATCTTAGGCGCCGCGATGCGTCAGCTGATTGCAACGCCCAAGGATAAACCCTCCGTCACCGCGCATTTTTGGAATATCGCGGCCAGCGGTATCGTGGGGGATGGCGACAGCCTCACCATCGATGCGACGGAGATGGGCCTGTCCGATGGCGTCTCCACTCCGCCCACCGTGCTAAAACTTGACGGCACGATCGGGATTGATACTGCCAACTACCCGGAGGGGAAGATCAACATCAGTGTTCGGAACCACCATGTCTTGCTGTCACTACTGGAACAGCAAGGGCTCATGAGCGAAGACGGTCTTGAGCGGCTCTCCCCCACCCTCAACGCGTTTGGGAACAACGATAATCAAGAAATTGCGCTGCCCTTCCGTTTAAAGGATGGGATGCTCAACATTGCTAATATTCCGTTGGCAGAGTTACCGACGGTTCGATGAGAGCATGTTGTCATCCCGGTTTTCGCCCAAGGCGAAAGACCGGGACCCATAGGGTGGAGACGGTCGGCACTGTTGAACGGTCTTATCCATCCAAGCTTATGGATACCGGTCTTGCCGCTATCGCGGCAAACCGGCATGACACCCCGCAAATGACGAAGGGGGAAAAAGGGCGCCGAGGGGCGCGCCCCCGCAGTGGGGAGGGCGGGGGGGACCGGGAGGGACGAGGAATGAGGGGGCGAGGGGGAGGGTGG
>CALFRH010000360.1 GCA_937919225.1 uncultured Parvularcula sp. | reverse complement strand
AGTCTTAGGATGTGGTCATGGCCTTTATCGACTATCATGAATTTGGCAATGGCACCTGCATCTTCACCCGCGACGGTGAAGCTGCTCGCTATTTCGCCGACCAGATCAAGGTGGGCATGGTGGGGGTTAATGTGCCCCTACCTGTCCCCGTGGCCATTCACAGCTTTGGCGGCTGGAAACGTTCTTTGTTCGGGGATCTTTACGCCTACGGACCAGATAGTGTCCGGTTCTACACCCGCCGGAAAACAATCACCCAACGCTGGCCGTCAGGCGGCGTGCGCGAAAGCGCGCAGTTCGCGTTCCCGAGCAGTGGCGGCGCAAAAAGCTAAGGAACTCTATGCCCCTTCCCCATCTCCTAAGGGCGGCCATCGCCGCGTTAGCCACCTTCACCTTAGTAACGTCCGTCACGGCGCAGGAGCGTGCTCGTGACCTTGGCGTACCGTTCCGGGGCGAAACAGGACCCCTTAACGCCATCACCGATGTAGAAGGGATCGAAGTGGGGCACACCACCCTCATTAAGGGGAAGGGCAAACTCGTCCGTGGGCGGGGGCCTGTACGAACGGGGGTAACCGCCATCCACCCGCGGGGGAAAAACTCCACCAGCCCCGTGTTCGGCGCCTGGTTCACTCTGAACGCCTCGGGCGAAATGACCGGCACCACGTGGCTTGAGGAACGTGGGCTGGTCGACGGACCCATTCTAATCACCAATACCCACTCCGTAGGCGTCGTGCGGGACGCAGCAGTGGAATGGATGGTGGACCAAGGCTGGCCCGCCATTTGGCACGCCCCCATTGTGGCCGAGACCTATGACGGCTCTTTCAGTGACATTAACGGCTTTCACGTCAAAAAGCGCCACGCCTTCGAGGCCCTTCGGACCGCAACGGGTGGTTCAGTGCGTGAAGGCGCAGTGGGCGGCGGCACGGGTATGATGTGCAACCGTTTCAAGGGTGGTATCGGCACGTCCTCCCGCCTCGTCACTGTCGGTAAAGAAACGTATACGGTGGGTGTCTTGGTTCAATGCAATTATGGTCGCCGCGACGATCTCAAACAAATTGCCAGCGTACCCATGGACGCTCTCCAAGATGCCCCCTTGCCCTGCTATGAGGACCCTAAGCTGGTGCCTAAGAGTATCACCAGCCCGCTCCTGTGCGATGATCAAGAAAACGCGATGGACAAGGATGGCCCCGACGGCTCGATCATCGTTGTGGTGGCGACCGATGCTCCGCTCCTGCCCCACCAACTTAAGCGCGTGGCCAAACGGCCATCGCTTGCCCTTGGGTGGCTGGGCGCCGTGAGCGGCGATGGGTCCGGGGACATTTTCATCGCCTTTTCCACCGCTCAAAATGGAAAGCTACAGGAAACAAGCCTATCCGCTGGCTTGTCCATGTATCCAAACGACGATCTTACCCCCCTCTTCAACGCCACCATTCAGGCAACGGAGGAAGCCATTGTGAACGCGATGGTTGCCGCTGATACAATGGTCGGCATTAACGGCTTTAAGATCTTCGGTTTGCCGGAGGAAAGGCTGCGCACAATTGTGGGGGGACATCAGAAACAATAGGCGTTCTGTGTCCCCCGTCCTGGGGCCCTAAGCCACCAGCTTGGCTTCGGTTTGCGCCGTTACCTCATCAAGGCTCACCTCGGGGGCCAGCTCCACCACCCGCAGGACGTTCTCCGCCTTATCCACATCAAAGACCCCAAGGCCGGTGACGATACGGTCGACGCATCCCACGCCGGTAAGAGGCAAGGTGCAGCCCTTAAGCAACTTCGGCGCTCCGGACTTTGACGTGTGATCCATAAGGACGATCACGCGCTTGACGCCCGCGACCAGATCCATGGCCCCACCCATGCCCTTCACCATTTTGCCGGGGATCATCCAATTGGCCAAATCGCCCCCCTCTGAGACTTCCATCGCCCCAAGAATGGAGAGATCGATATGCCCGCCACGGATCATCCCAAAGCTATCTGAAGACGAAAAATAGGATGTCTGAGGCAACTCAGTGATGGTCTGCTTGCCGGCATTAATAAGATCAGCGTCCACCTCGTCGTCATAGGGGAACGGCCCCATGCCGAGCATGCCATTCTCGGACTGTAGCGCGACATTGATTGTCTCGGGTATGTAGTTCGCCACGAGGGTGGGGATACCGATCCCTAGGTTGACGTAAAACCCGTCCTGCAGCTCTTGGGCTGCTCGTTCTGCCATTTCGTTCCGTGTCCAGGGCATTTACCCCTCCATATTCAAATTGGGTAAAAGGTTTAGGCGCGCTCACGAACCGTGCGCTGCTCAATCCGTTTTTCTTGCTCGGCCTCAATAATCCGATCCACAAAAATACCGGGGGTATGGATATGGTCCGGATCAAGACTGCCGACCTCCACCAACTCCTCGACTTCCACCACGCAGACTTTCCCAGCCGTCGCCATCATGGGGTTAAAGTTCCGCGCGGTTTTCCGGAACACAAGGTTCCCCTCGCGATCCCCTTTCCAAGCGCGAACAATGGAGAGGTCCGCCACAAGGCCCGTTTCCATAATGTAGCGCTCGCCGCCAAACTCCCGCTCTTCTTTGCCTTCGGCAACAAGGGTCCCCACCCCGGTCTTGGTGAAAAAGGCGGGGATACCCGCGCCGCCGGCGCGGATCCGCTCGGCCAAAGTGCCTTGCGGGTTAAACTCAAGCTCTAGATCGCCAGACAGATATTGCTTCTCGAAGGTGGCGTTCTCCCCCACATAGGAGCTGATCATCTTTTTGATCTGCCGGGTCTGCAACAACAGGCCGAGACCAAAATCATCCACCCCTGCATTGTTGGAAATCACCGTTAGGTCCTTTGCCCCCGATTCCCTAAGCGCCAAAATAAGCGTCTCGGGAATGCCGCAAAGGCCGAAACCGCCCGACATGACGGTCATCCCGTCCTGGGTAAGGCCCTCAAGGGCGGCTGTCGCGTCGCGATAGACTTTCTCTGCCATAGATCCTCCGGTCGTTCGTGGGCTTCATGATCCGCGAACGACCGGAGGGCAAGGGGATATCGGCAATCAAGTGACATTGATCGAATATGTGACCCATGGACCAGAAGACGTCCAACCCGCCCGTTCGTCTTGGCGGTATCTACCAATAGGCGTGATGGTTGCTCCCCCCTCTCTCTCAGCGCCCATAAGGTGCTGAAGGCAATAGCGATTGGTCACCCGTTGAAAGAAGGGGTCACGGGACAGCCCAGATGCGCCTATTGAGAACTTTCCCCGCTTTGATGAGAGCTCTGGCCAGCCCGAGGGGGGGATCAAGATAGGAGCGGATTTCAGCCGGTTTGTGACACGCTTATTAAGTTACGGACTATCAGCACGCTCAACCTGATTAAGAAAGGCGCGCACATGCTCTCTATAGACATCGGGCGCTCTATTCAGGGACGCGTGAGCCACCCCCGCGATGACCTCGACCTGCGCATTCGGGACCTTCGACGCAAATCCCGCAATCGTTTCAGGACGGGCCTCATCATACTCACCTGTGAGAAACAGCGTTGGCACTGAAATAGCCGCAAGGCGGGGCCTGAGGTCAAAGTCAACCAGGCTACCGGTTGAGAGAAACTCTGTAGGCCCCCACATCTGGTTGTAAATAAGGCTGTTTCCGGGCGCATCGGTACAATCAAAACGCTCAACGGCTTCTCCCCTGTTGACGAAAAGATCATAAAAAGCAGCTGTCGCCTTTTTATACTCAGGCGAATCCAAAGTTCCCGCCGCCTCGTTTTCGTCCAGTACACGCTGAACCTCGAGCGGTAACGTCTTACGAAGGAGGGTTGCATCCGCAATCCAAACTTCGGTGCTGATAAGCGGTGAAGACAAAATTAGCGATTGAACCCCTTCGCCTCCCGTTTCCAAAACATAGTAGGCCGCTAAAGAGCCTCCCCAACTATGCCCTAGGAGGTGAACTTTCTCTAAGCCGAGCTCTCGTCTGAGTGCAGACAATTCCTCAACGAATCGGTCTCGATTCCAGAGGGATGGGTCAGTTGGTCGACCTGAGCGACCCGTCCCCAGTTGGTCATAGCGAATAACAGGCCTATTATCATCAAGGGTCGCAAGCCCCTGCATTGTGCAGGACGTGCTGCCGGGCCCGCCATGTATTGTAAGAAGCGGTATGCCGTCGCCGCTTGCCATCACTTCATACCAGACCGGCCCACCCGGCACGTCGACAAACCCGCTGCTTATGGTGAGCCGTTTCGGGCTCGGATCTGTCGAACAGCTGCAGAGCAACAAAATTACCAACAGCGGAGCGAAAACATGTCTCATCGCGCAAGTCCCTCTATGGAATTGAGTTGAACTGGTACCAGCATCATAACTTGACCGTCCTCGGAGGGTGACGAAGCAACCCAAGAGCAATGTCTCTTCACCCTACAGGAACAAGGGATCCGGTAAAAAATTCCAATAGAACAAGGCGGCTGTTGTTAGCGCGAAAACAAGGATGACCGCCATTCTGATCAATCGTCCTGATAAAGCACCGTGGCCATTTTTGAAATCGAATACACCCGCGACGAAGGAAAGGAGGGTTATCGCCGTAAAAGCAATTGCCGCCCATATCGATAGGGCGAAGGCTGCATTCGGGAACGCCTTGGTGGAAGCTGTCGCAACATCTGCATAGTCTTGGATCGCCGAACCAAACGCGAGGATCGATACAATCGCAGCGAGGGCCGCAGCCCGTAACAGCCAATCGGTCCGAGATCCGAAATCCTTCCCCCCGGATGTTTGCACGCTATTCAGAACCTGAAACGGCGCAGCCAGCAATATAATCAGAGAGAGGATCAGTGTTATTATTACAGGATGCGAAATGGATGCACGGGACCTGAGATAATCAACACGCTGATACACTTGATAGGTCGCAGCCCCTTTTGAATAGTGCGTTGCAGCTCCCTCATCCGGGCCGAAAAAACGCACATATTCGCCCGTATGCGGCGATTGGAATAGGTCCTTCGCAACGACAGTGTAACGCATGCCGCCGATGAAAACCGCCTCCGCTGTCGCAGAAACATGTGCCTCTGACCCCAACGACCAGAAAATCCGTTCAAAGCGACTTTCAGTGCCGCGTGTCCCAAGATAGCTGCCGCGATATCTCTTGGGGTTGATCGGAGAAACGTCCCCGTCAGGAATAGCGAGCGGCGTTCCCCCAAAAAAGTGCTCCACAATTTGGCTCGGTAACCTCAGGGCACTTCCCGCGGGCGAGTTATTGCTCACAAAGAGCGCAAGGTCGACAGAAGGGATGATCATGAGATGCGAACGAAAGTCCTCATGCTGACCTGTGTGGGCAAAGACGCGATGATCTCCAATCTTATAGGTCCAAAACCCCGCTGTTCTTCCGCCAGTCTCAGGCGCGTTTTCCGCCATGACTTCAAAGAGTTTAGCGTGGGCGTCGGGCGTTAGAATGCGAACGCCCTCCAACTCACCTCCATTCAACATCATCCTTGCGAAGCGGGCCATATCAGACGCTGTCGACCGAATAAGGCCCGAGGGTGCAGTAACAGGGTGTGCCGGTATGATCTCAATTTCGCGATAGGCGCCACCGCGCCAAGAATGGCTTTTCACCGCTTCGAAAAGGGCTGACTCCTCCGGGGTCTCCGGCACCATCCCGCTTTTGCTCATTCCCAGGGGGTTTAGAATATTCTGTTCTATATAGTCGTTGTACGACAAGCCAGAGACAGCCTCCATAATCTGCCCAAGGATAACCCAGGAGTAATTGGAGTAGCCGATGAGCGTCCCAGGTTCCCTTATCTGTCGAGGCTTGATCTTTCTCAAAATTTCTGCATCGGTCAGGCCCTCTGTGTGAGGAATTTCACCATAATAGTTGGTCATCCGCTCTTCGAAACCCGCTGTGTGGGTCAGCAAATGACGGATGGTGACATTGCCGAGGCGCGTGTCGTAAAGGCGACTATCGATGTGTTGCTCAACATCATCATCGAGACCGAGGAGCCCCCTCTCCCACAGCTGAAGAATAGCAACCGCGGTGAACACCTTACTTACTGATCCGATGAAAAAGGGATGATTTTCAGGATCAGCAGCCAGACGATTTTCAGGATGTGACCAGCCATAGCCCTGCAGGTAAAGTGTCCCATCGCTTTGGGCGGCGCTGAAGATAAGGCCTGGCATTTGCGTGTCGATCATGCTGCGCTCAACCGACCCGTCGACATAGGCTGCAAATCGGGAAGGGTCGAATTGAGGAACGGTTGAGGCGCCAGGCAATGGCTGGGCGGTATTCGCCTCGGCCGGCGCAACAAATAATGAGAAGACGTTCACCAAGAGAAGAACGATCAAAACCTCAAGACTCTTTGTACAACACAAAATATCCGCCCTCCCCATCCTTACAGAAGAAACATGGCTTACAATCGAATTCCACTACCGTCTGGGTCGACCAAAACGACCTTCAGGCACCAGCAGTATGGGTCATCAGAGTGAGGCATGCGTCCACCAGCACCAGAAACGGGACACCCAAATGACCCATAGAAATAGGGCTGAACGCACCGCATGCTCACGCTCCCAACACCTAACATGTTAGGCCTACGCGATATATACGTTGTACACAAGCACTCGAACGTCGATCTGCGCATTGTGAGGAACCCCATTTTTTTTGCTAACCCTGTCGAAATAGGCGCAGGTCGCCCGTCTAGGGGGTAAGCGCGGCACTGAGGCCGGGCCATAAGCAGGAGATAAACCGATGAAATACATGCTCATTCTAGCCGAAGCCGAAGAGGATTTTGCTGAGCGCTTGAAGGACGAAGCTGCCTTCGAAGCCTATATGGCGCCATGGATGAAATACACCCAAGACCTTCAAGAGGCGGGCGTACTGTTGGGCGGTGAGCCCCTTGAGCAAAGTGACAAAGGCACTTGCGTCCGAGTGCGGGATGGCAAACGCCTGGTGGAGGACGGCCCCTTCATCGATTCAAAAGAGCAGCTTGGCGGTTTTTATCTCATTGACGTGCCGAACCTCGACGAAGCCATCAAATGGGCAGAACAATGCCCCGCCGCCAAAACCGGCGTGGTGGAGGTGCGGCCCCTCTGGGAAATCCCGAGCTAGTCCGTGCCGGCGCAGCGTGCCACTGAGGAGACCATCTCGCGGGTGGCACGCAACGCCTACGGACGGCTTGTCGCGACCCTTGCGGCGGGTACACGGGACCTCGCAAAGGCCGAAGACGCCCTAGCGGATGCTTTGGAAAAGGCACTGATCCGGTGGCCAAAGGACGGCGTCCCCGACGCGCCGGAGGCCTGGCTGCTGACCGCCGCGCGGAGAGGGTTTATTGATAAGGTGCGTCGGGAGCAAACCGCTGACAAAGCGATGCCGGACCTCACCTTTCAGTATTTGGAGCGGTTAGCCGATCAGCAGGAAAAAAGCGGCTGGCCCCTACCCGACCCGCGGCTAAAGCTTTTGTTCGTATGCGCCCACCCCGCGATCGACCAACCGGTGCACGCGCCCCTGATGCTTCAAACGGTGCTCGGCCTCACCGCCGACGCTATCGCCCCGCTTTTTCTTGTCCCGGTGTCTACAATGAGCCAACAACTTGTCCGTGCAAAGCGGAAGATCAAAACCGCCCACATTCCCTTTGTCATCCCTGAAGGGGACCAAATCCCAGAACGGCTGCCAGGGGTCCTAGATGCCATCTATGCGGCCTTCGCCGCCGGGCTTGAAGGCAGAGACGAAACCCTTATGGATGAGGCCGTCTATCTGGCCGATCTGTGCACCTCTCTTTTACCGCAAGAAGGAGAGCCCAAGGGCCTCCTCGCCCTGTGCCTTTATCAGCGGGCACGGTTTGGTGCAGATAGAAACGATGACGACCAGTTTGTTCCCCTGTCTGATCAAGACATCCGCAGATGGCACCCAGATACTATTGAAAGAGCGGAGACCGCCTTGCGGGCTGCAAGCCAGTGCGGCCCCCGCGGGCGATACCAGTTAGAGGCTGCCATCCAGTCGGCCCATATCCATGGCGTCCGAAAAAACACATCCGTCGCAGACAAAATTGTCCATTTGTACGAACAGTTACTGATCCTTGCCCCCTCTGTAGGCGGAACGGTGAGCTTCGCGGCGGCCATCCTCGCGAAAGAAGATCCCAAGACCGCCTTAGCCGTGCTCGACGATATCTCGGAGAAAGCTGCCCCCTACCAGCCCTATTGGGCAACCCGCGGGGCGGTCCTTGAGGCGCTGGGCGAGAAGGCACTCGCCCAGGAGGCCGTTAAAAAAGCGCTGTCACTGACGAAAGATCCAGCGCTTGAACGATATCTGAAAGAGAAAATAGCCTCGATTTAGCGCGCCGGGCGGCAAGCCCGCCCTGCCAGAGGCGCCACGCGCCGTGAGGCTCGCCCCTGCCGGGGCCTTCTCGACCTAAAATCGCTCCCGCAAAAAACCCGGGATGGGCGATTTTTCTGCCTTCGGCAAACCGGTCTTGAAGTGGTGGGCGTACCAAGGTTCGAACTTGGGACCCCTGCCGTGTGAAGGCAGTGCTCTACCACTGAGCTATACGCCCGAAAGGGAAGGTGGCACTAGCCAATCCCCCCGGTCACTTCAAGCATAAAAGCCTGCATCCCTCAGGAGGGGCTTGATTGCCGGGCGCTGTTCATCTCTGTTCGGCCCGCACGAATCACCGGAGCGGCGCTTGGACTTACTTGCCTCATTCTTTGGGACCTTCCTTTCACAGCTACAGTCACCAACCCTCGCCTTTCTGATTGGCGGCATGGTGCTGGCCGCGTCGGGGAGTAAACTCACCATTCCGGACGCCATTTACCGGTTCATTGTTTTTGTCCTTTTGATGAGCATTGGGCTCCATGGCGGGATGGAGATCAGGAAGGCCAACCTTGCGGTACTGGCCCTGCCAGCCCTGTTTGCGATCCTCATCGGTTGCCTCAGCGTGCTGATTGGCCTTGTCACCTTAGCGCGCATGCCCGGCATTAAGAAGGAAGACGCCCTCGCCACCTCAGGACTCTTCGGGGCGGTGAGTGCCTCTACCCTCGCCGCAGCGATTATCGTGCTGGAGGAGGAGAACCTGGCGTTCGAGGCCTGGGCCCCCGCCCTTTACCCCTTCATGGACATTCCCGCCCTTGT
>CALFRH010000359.1 GCA_937919225.1 uncultured Parvularcula sp. | reverse complement strand
CCACCGGATGTCTTTGTGAAGCCGCTCCGGACCTCCCCCGCCGGAGCGGCTTTTATGTTTTGAGGGGGGAGGGCAGCTTGTTGCTGATTGGGTCAGAAGCCGGCGGGAGCCAGCGCTCACAAACCCAGCGCTCACAAACCCAGCGCTCACAAACAAAGACGTAAATGCGGACTGTCTGATTTAATCAGGACGCCAATTGCTGCAGCTCGCCGGACGATCATATGGAGGCATTCTCCCCATGTTTTGGGGCGTCTCTTTCGTTCGGCGGGAAAACGGGGCCCTTCCCGTTTTCCTATCCGCCTCACCCTACGGTTGAACGTCGTCGGGGTCGACCGCGCCGGGTAGCTGGCCCACACCGCCAATCAGCTGCTCAAGTACCGACAGCTCTTTTCCGCGGGTCCGGGTCACGCGGTCAACCGGATCGATAAGTTCCCCGTCGGCCAAGGTGTACCGGCTGATCTCAGCGACACCGCCTTCGCCGTCAAAAGAGAACGCCACCACCTCGCGGTCCATGGTCTCTGCTTGGTAAAAGGCGCGCTGATTGCTGGTGGAGGAGAGGTAGTACCACACATCGTCCGTCAGGACTGCCCGCATCGAAGGTTCGCCGTACCGCGCCAGCACCGATTCTTTGGTATCAAGGCCGACCATCGCTTCGAGTTCTGTCTCGCCTCGCTCAATCACATATCCGTGGCGGGCACGGGTGGAGACGCAAGCGCTCAGCGCAAGACCAATCAATAGAACAGCGGAAAGCCGGGTGGTCAGGCTCATCGGGTAGATTCCTTCCAAAAAAGGGCGCTCAAGACGAATACGGTGGTGGAATACCGCGTCTGGCGGCGTATATCCACACCCTTCGGGCGCGACTGTCACGGTGACAGCTCACCTAGCCCATGGCAAGGCGCCCTTCGGCGACTTTCCGCAGGAGTTTCATGGCCTTTCGTCTTTTTCATCTGTTCCCAGGGCTCGGTGGTTTGCTCGGAAAAGCGCAGAAGAGCGCGGCCAACAGCCTTTACGCCGATATTGTAGAGCAGGCGCGGTCACCACGCTTTTACCGGGAGCTTGGGGTCCCTGACACGGTGGAGGGGCGCTTCGATCTCATCGCGGTTCACATGTTTCTCGTCCTTCGGCGCCTTAAAGGGGAAGCGGCGGCCGGTACCCTCGGGCAACGCCTGTTCAACACCATGTTTGACGACATGGATGCCTCCTTGCGTGAGATGGGCGTGGGAGACACGCGTGTGCCGAAAGAGGTGCGCGCCATGGGGGAGGACTTTGCGGGGCGCGTGAAGGGCTATGAAGCAGGAGTAGAGGTCAAAGCGTTTTTGGCCGACGCCCTTGCGCTGAACGTCTATGATCGTCCCGATGGTACGGGTGGTGAGGCACTAGCGGATTATGTTACAGTTGCTGACAAGCTTCTCTGTGAACAGTCTACGGAAGACTTGATTACCGGGCGCGTGTCTTTCCCAGATCCTCTTCATGTTGGTGAGGTGTCCCATGAGTGACCTAGAAAAACTTGAATCGTTCCATAAGACCCTTGATGTCGATCAGCTAAGCGATGACGCGTTCTTAGTTGAGCTTACCCTCGCCTCAGCAGAGTTTGATGCGTTGGCGCATTATCTCAAAATTCCTGGTGTCAGTATGCTTCAGGCGCGGGCAAGGGTGCTACGTCATGGGGCGCTTGTGACGGTCGAGGGGCGGATCGAGGCTACGCTAACCCGTGAGTGTGTTGCGACCTTAGAGCCGCTCACAGAAGATATCGATGAGCCCTTTACCGTGACCTATACAACCGCACCCGCGGCGGGTGACTTGCCCGAGGAGATGGAGGCAGACCTTGATGCCCCCGAACCGGTGGAGGGGGGCATCTTGGACATGCAAGACGTCTTCTTCGAACAGCTGGTGCTCGCCATGGCGCCTCACCCCCGTAAGGAGGGGGCGGAAGCCATTCCTGACCCGGGGGCGGGGGCAACGATCTCTCCATTCTCGGTACTGAAGGATTTGAAGTCGGATTGATACAATCACCGGCTAATCATCACAGCCAAGTGATGACGTTTTGACGGCCATGCCCGTTGCTTCATCGCAACAAACTTCAGTTTATTCCGTCTCCCCAAAAAATATGTAACCTTTCCTGCGATCGCCCCGTATAAGCCTCATATACGGGCGTACTTTGTGCGGTACGTTTCGAAAGAGCTAAAGGCCCTTCTTTGCGCTCCGCGAAGGGGTGGGTAACTGAAAAACGGTAGGGGATTGATTTATCGTGATTTTTTCAAGCGGCACGCACCGTTCGCGTTGCGTTATCTTTGGTGTTGCGCTCACTTTGGGGGCAGGGAGCAACGTGTACGCTCAATCAAATTCTACCGTACCAGAATCATCGAATAATGAGACAGACGAAATCATCGTCGTTCGCGGGCGATTGCCCATCGCCGATTCCGAGGCGGCGGCCTATAACCGGCAACGTAACGCTGACCAGCTCATCAACGTTGTTGCGTCTGATTCGATTGGTCGGCTGCCTGACCAAAATGTGGCGTCCGCTTTGTCGCGGCTGCCGGGCGTTTCCGTCGAGCGGGATCAAGGTCAGGAACGCTATGTCAATTTGCGGGGCGCTCCTAACAAGTGGACGACAATTTCCTTTAACGGATTAAATGTTGTCTCCCCTGAGGGGCGCCAGTCACGCTTTGATACCATCCCCAATGCCATTGTCAGCTCTATTGAATCGGTGAAGGCCGTGACCGCTGATATGCCCGCCGAATCGATTGCGGGAAATATCAATATTATTACCCGGAATGCTTTTGATTATAATCGCTTGCGGGTTGGTGGTGAGGCGGCGGTCGGCGTGCTCGAGCTGGGGGGCGGGGAGCAGTATAATCTTGCTGGCACTGTGTCGAACACCTTTCGTGATGGCACTATCGGCGTCCTGGTCTCTGGGTCCTTTTATAAGCGGCAGCAGGTAACCGATAATATTGAGGGCCGGTTTGAGCGTGTACCAGCGGAGGTCGGCCCCATCTGGTCGCGGCAGTCTGATTATCGCGTCTATCACCTCGAACGCGCCAATAAGGGGCTGACAGGGCGGATCGATTGGCGCCCTACGGATAATGATGCGCTGTTTGTGTCTTCGATCTTTACGGAATTCACCGACGATGAGGTGCGGGACCGATATATTTTCGACTTTGACGAAGAGGATACGCCCAATTCCTGTTATGCTCAGACATCCAGCCCTTGCAACAACACGCCCGTCGCTGGAACCGTGTTTGGTTCTGAGATTAATGCGACATTCAACACAAATCAGTATCGGGAAAATATTTTCACCAATACACTAGGTGGTGATCATGTCGTAAAGGAATGGGATGTGGCGTGGCGCCTCGGCTATACCCACACGGTAGATGAGCTGATCGCCCCGGCGCGGTACAATTTCCTCAGCCCTAGCGATTCGGCCCTTCGCCCCACCGTTGCTTATGATTATGCTGACCCTGATTTTCCGACGAGCTTTTTGTTCGAAACGGTAGCGGTGGGCGACGGGACCTTTGCCCCGGGGGCACCCATTGATGTCATCAGCCCAGATCTATTAGAATTGAACCGCATCCAGTTTTTTGATGAGGTGGATCGGACCCAGGCCTATCTTGCGAAGGTGGATCTGGAACGTGACCTGGAATTTGCCGGTACACCTGTGCGGTTCAAAACGGGGTTTTCTCTCGACCGGCGAATAAAGAAAGGGGACCGGGCCGAGGTGATCGTTAATCAGGCGTCCCTTGGGGCCGCCGGCCTGTCGGTACCGACCGTCGATGAAATTTGGACGGATAATGAGTGGGATGGCGAGTTTCCCAATCAGTTCACGGTGCCGCTATTTGGTTCGGAGACGGCGGTTGACCTGTTCAATAGCTATGTGGCCGCTGGCGCCGGCGTTCGGGCGGCAGGAGTGTCCGAGCAAAACTTTTTCCGTGTTCAGGAGGATATTTACGCCGCCTATATCAGCGCGACGGTGGATCATTCATGGGGCAATGTGATTTATGGCCTGCGGGCGGAGCATTCGGAGCATGAAGGATCAGCCCTCGCGCAGGTGGGCGGCAGGTTTGAGCCCGTCCAAAGTGGCGATGATCGACTCGACTTTTTCCCGTCTGTACACGTCAATTATGATCTAAGTGAAAACAAAAAGATCAGACTGTCTCTTAATTCCGGTCTATCTCGGCCAGATTTCGATGAACTCGCGCCGAACTTTTCTATCGATGATGATGCCAGCAATGGCATTGTCAGCGGTGGGAACCCGGATGCGGATCCGGAAAAAACCTATGGGATTGATCTTTATTATGAGCACTATTTAGAGCCATTGGGAATCTTCTCCGTTGGCGGCTTCTACAAAGTGATTGAGGACCCCCTCATTGACGTCAGTACGACCTTTGGTCGGACGGACTTCGATGATCCTGAGGCGGGGTTTACGCCGTCTGATTTTCAGTTCGAGACGGTCGGTAATGGCGAGGGCGGCTTTTATGCCGGTGTTGAGCTGGCCTACGCGCAACAATTTGCCTTCCTGCCTGATTGGGGCCTGCCGCAATGGACGGAAGGGTTTGGCGTGAATGCCAATCTCACCCTCGTCGACTCAGAGATTGAGCTTGATGATGGGCGGAAGGTCCCTCTCTTTGGATCCTCTGATCTCACCTACAACACGTCCGCCTATTGGGAACGGAACGATTTGTCTCTGCGGGTCAACTGGCAGTGGCGCACACGCTGGCTCGATGCCGTGGGGGAAGAAGCGGAACTGGACCGTTATTGGGCGCAGCTGGGACGGTTGTCATTTGGTGCGCGGTACCAGCTTAACGACCGAATGGAATGGTTCGTAGACGCCAATAACCTGACGGACCAAGTTGGCCGTCGTATTCAGGGAAACCGGGGTCGGGTGTTTGAAATTGAAGGCTTCGGCCGGCGGTACCTGACAGGACTTCGGTTTACCTATTGAAGTCTAGGCCTCTTTCGTCATCCCGGGCGACCCCGGACAACCGCATTTGCGATTTCCGGGATGATAACCACCAATAGGCCTCAGAGATACTCCACTTTCTCAATTTCGTAGACGCGGGAGCCGCCGGGGGCAGCCACTTCCACGCTTTCGCCTTCGTCCTTGCCGATAAGGGCACGGGCGATTGGGGAGGAGATGGAGATCCGGCCCTCTTTAATATCGGCCTCTAGGTCGCCGACGATCTGATAGCGTTTCTCTTCCTCCGTATCCTCATCAATGAGGGTGACGGTGGCGCCGAATTTCACGTCGGAACCCGACAGGGCGGCAACATCGATCACCTGGGCACGGGAATATTTGTCTTCCAAATCGAGGACCTGACCCTCAATCCAGGACTGTCGCTCTTTGGCGGCATGATATTCTGCGTTTTCGGACAGGTCGCCATGGGCGCGCGCTTCCGCGA
>CALFRH010000358.1 GCA_937919225.1 uncultured Parvularcula sp. | reverse complement strand
ACACCAAGGCGGAGCGTCTATCCGCATAGACCACTCGGCACTTTACCAATTGGTAACCGTCCACTGAGGTGATCCTTTTGGGTATGCCAGGTCATTCCCAAGCCGCACTGTATCCAACGGCTGCGCTAATCCCAAAATGCTTAATCCTACACGATCCGCCTATGTCTGCTCTCGGGTTTACAGAAAATTGAGGACCAAGTCGCCGACGAGGAGAATACTGCCATGCAGATGGTAAACCTCAACTTTCTCGCACAGATACAAAATGCCAGTTATCCCTCCGCAGACCGGAGCCAGGTTGTGTAAGGTGCCGCGATTCCCAGGCCGAGCACCAGCTTACCCAAGTTCCAAGCCCGAAAATCCACCACTTTCGACCGTGGATTCGAGTTCTGCGCTTGGCGCAAGCTGAAGCCCGGCATCGGCACCGAAAGCTGGTTCTGCGAGCCACAAATACCGTGGCAGAAAAGCTCGGTCGAAGATCTGAACAAACGAGCCCGTAGATACTTGCCGTGAGAAACCCAACTCGCGGCGCTCTCAAATCGCAATGTGAAGACGATTTGCGACCGCCTGAACGGCAAGCCCAAAAAGTGCCTTGGGATGAAACTAAAATAGCGGAAACCGTCGCAACGACCCTTGAGCCATCAGGTGAGTGCGTTACCCAAATTGCGGCTATCAATAGAAAATAGTGAGTTGTCCAAAAGAGTATCATCTCACAGGAACCTTTTTTGGTCCCAACTCAACTCTCGGTAAGACGGCCGCGGATTTCGCCAACACCTACGGTTAGCTAGTGGGGCTTTGCCGACCTTCGCTGCATCCGCACGAGTAGCAGTTGCACATTTTGATATTTTGCAATATATCAAACTATGGATGTCGACGAGATCACAAGAGCCTTGGCCAATGCACATCGCCGCTTGATGTTGAAGTGGCTGAAGGAGCCACGCACATATTTTCCACCAGCGCTACCGGAACACGAAGACCTCCCTGGCGCATGCGCCAGCTACATTTACGACAAATCAGAGCTGTCGCAGGGAACTGTCTCGCAGTATCTCAGCCAACTTGAGCGCGCCGGGCTCATTGTCCGCGCCCGTCACGGAAAATGGACTTTCTTTCATCGCGATGAAGCCGCAATCGCTGCTGCTCTCAACGCCATCAAGGTAGATATCGGGGATAGCTAAGTGTCGAATGTTCTTGTGCTCTATGAGAGCAACAATCGTGGCTACACTCAAAAAATGGCTGAATTCGTAGCCGAGGGAGTATCCGGCGTGCCGGGCGTCCGTGTCCGTTTGCTGAGCAATGATCAAGCGCAGACCAAAGACCTCTATTGGGCGGACGGCCTTGCCCTAGGTTCTCCAACAAACCTTGGCGGAATATCTTGGCGCATGAAAAAGTGGTGGGATGAGCGTAGCTTTGACACTTGGGGGGAACTCGATGGCAAGCTAGCCTGCACTTTTTCCTCTTCAGGCGCGTGGGGAGGTGGTTCTGAACACGCCTGCCAGGCGCTGACAACACTGCTTATGAATTTCGGCATGCTCGTCTTTGGGGTCACTGACTATGTCGCGCCAAAGATGTCGCCTCATTATGGCGCGGTTTGCGCCGGTGAACCTCGAAGTGACGCCGAGAAAGAGATGTGCAGGCGTTTGGGTCTAAGGCTTGCGGAATGGTGCGCAGTTTATGTCGCCGGGCAACCTGGCGCGCATCCCAAATTAGCTGCCTATGATAGGTCAATTAAGCATAGCTGACACGTCAAAGCCGGCGCTCAAACGAACCGCGACATTCGGTAATTTTGGCTCAGGGTCGACTTTTGTGCGTGCAGCAGTGAGGGAACGGATCAAGTGTTGCACAAACCAACGGTTGCGCATCCTGACCTTTTTGCACTTGCTGTCGATGACGGCGATGCGGGACGAAGCTGCCTTTTGCAGCTGCAGCCATTGCTGGCGCAGCATCCCTTCCCATTCGCGCCACGCCTTTCTCCCTAGGTCAACCTTCGCCGTCGAACCGGTCGTTGGCGGTGATGAAAAACGCTGGTTTGTGCAACAGAAGCTGATGGGTTCTCTTCTGAGCTTATGTGTGGGTCCGCTTTGGTCGCCAGAACTTCGGTAGTCGCCGTCTGATGGATGCGATATCGTTGGTGCATGGACACAAAGCTCCAAGTCAGTTCTCGATCACCGGCTATAGCCGCCATGGCTGCCGCCATTTTCTTCGGTGCGTCGGTGGTGGCGACCCGGTTCGTGGTTGGAGAAACGGGTGCACTGCCTCTGGCATTTCTCCGGTTCGCCATTGGCACGGTTTGCATCGCGAGTATCGCAGTTGCGTTTGGAAGCATTCAAGTGAAGCGCAACGACATCCCCGCGACACTTGCCCTTGGCGCGCTGTTTTTTGGCGTTTTCCCTTGGCTCTTCAGCCAATCCCTCCTGTTCATATCCGCTTCTTTGGGGGCAATCATTCTCGCGACCATGCCAGTGCTGACCCTTGTCATAGCGTCAACGATTGGCATTGAAGCATTCACCCACAGCAAGTTGCTGGGGACAGGCCTCGCCTTCATCGGCGTAGCGGTTGCAGTTGCTTCACAAGGGGCTTTTGCCGGTTTTGCAAACTTCGATGGAGCGGTCGGTGTGGCACTGATGTTGGCGACGTCTCTCTGTGGGGCGATCTACAACGTCCTGTCACGTCCATATCTGCAGCGAAACGACTCTATCGCCTTCACGACACTTTGTATGGCGTCAGGCACGATGTTCTTACTTCCTTTTGCAGCTTACCAAGCTGCGATGGACGGCCTTCCAACGATCTCAATAAATGGCCTGTTAGCCGTGCTGTTTCTCGGTACGCTTGGTGGCGGTATCGGTTTCTATTTGTGGATTTGGGCCTTGCAACGCACCACACCAACTAAGGTCGCAATCTTCGTCACTCTAAACCCGATTGCAGCGATTGCCCTGGCCGCCGTGGTTCTGGGAGAAGAGTTTCGGCCAGTCGTCGCTGTCGGTCTCGCCTTTGTGCTCGGCGGAATTCTTTTGGTTAGTCTGTCGAAAAAAGCGAAAGATGGGTAATCGTTACCTCAGAGCGAGCGTTTGTCTTCATCGCACCAACAGCAGCAAATCCGGACAAGCGATTCAGAACAGTCGCGGTAAATCGTCACTTTGCGCAACACTCAGCTGTTGAGTGAAGTTGCGAAAGTCCCTGTAGTTGCGACCCTCCATAGAACGAACTGCTTTGAGTCAACTCATCAGTCACAAGATACGATGTGCAAAACCGTGTTGCAAAATCTTGGAATTGAGCAACGAAAAAGTGCAACGAAATCTTTAGCAGTGATCTTCGGCGCTAGAGGATCAGGTTTCTTCGCATCCTGCTTGTTGCTCACCGCATCGCCAAAGAATGGCTGTTCTCGCTGCGAAAAAGCCGCATCTTTTAAAGACAAGTGCCACGAGTTGTTCGCTGCGCGTGCGGGCAGCGAGATAACCGAAAGTTCAGGTTTGGCTCTGTCCTGCCCTTAGACGCCTTATCGACGAGTGTTCGCTTCCAGCATATGCTGAAACGAAACACGCCGGTTTTTTGAGTTCCAGAATTTCAAAACACTCAACCAATCAATTCCAATCGAGCGCAGATTCAACAGTTAGAGGATCCGACACCATGAACTCGGCAAGGTCATCCGCCGTATACGCTCATCACTTGCAGCCCAGTCTTATTGGCAATCCTAAGCTTTGCGAGTAGCGAAGGATATCGCGCCGGCCTTTTTTGAGGCTGCCTGCGTAAGGGCTCCAGCCACTAGACCGGCGATGTCCCGGTCGTGGGCAGAAGGACAGTATAGACACTTGTAGAGGCGGTGATGAACAGTCGGTTGAGCTTCGGCCCGCCAAAACAGACGTTAGAGACTTCTTCAGGTA
>CALFRH010000357.1 GCA_937919225.1 uncultured Parvularcula sp. | reverse complement strand
CCTGAGATCCGGGTCTTGGAACTCATCCGCAATGCCGTGACCGTGAATGATGAGGGCGCTGCGGCCATCGAGCATGCGGCGCGGGCGCGGCACATGACCCTTGAAAGTGTGGAGTAAGTCTTGGCAGTGGAACCAGGTTTCCGCGACGGGCTTATCTATCGCCTCATGCCACCGGTTGAGTGGGACATGGCTGTGGCGTCTGGGCACTTGCCTTATAATGCCCATGATGAGCGAGACGGGTTTATGCATCTCTCTGCGCCGCATCAGGTTTTAGAGACCGCCAATAAGCATTATACGGTGCATATGGAGTTGATGGCGGCAGGGATCGATCCTGATGTTCTCGGCGATATGCTGAAATGGGAAGCCTCCCGCGGGGGCGATCTCTTCCCCCATGCCTATGGCTTTGTGCCCACCGAGGCGGTGGTGCATCGCTTAGCCGTTCGTCAGAATAAAGAGGGGCGGTTTGTTGTGGTGGAGGCTGCGGGGTGAGATTTGGTTTGAGTATCGTTCAGTGCCAGCCTTCTGCCGTTCCCCACGACTTGTCCGTGGGGTCCATCTCTCTGGCTTCGTGGACCCCACGCATAAAGCGTGGGGAACGACAAACGGTATGTATCGGTAAAGGCCTATCCCCCCCGAGGCAAACACCATGAGTATCTGGCGGTTTGGCACCTATGGCGTTCGCGCCTTTGATCCGGAGACCGCGCACCGGTTGACGATTGGCGCGCTCAAAACCGGCCTCGGTCCTCGGGTGAAGGCGGATCGCTACCCCTCGCTCAAGACCGAGGTGGCAGGCCTGGCCGTGCCGAACCCGTTGGGCTTGGCTGCGGGGTTCGACAAAAATGCGGAGGTACCGGACGCGCTATTGCGTATGGGTTTTGGCTTTGTGGAGGTGGGGGCCGTGACGCCAAAGCCTCAGCCGGGGAACCCTCGCCCCCGCGTCTTTCGTCTGCCCCGGGAACAAGCGGTGATCAACCGCTATGGCTTTAACAATGATGGGCTGGACGCCATCGGAGGACGTCTGGCGTCGCGCGCGTCGCGCCCCGGGATTGTGGGTATTAATCTGGGGGCCAATAAAGATAGTGATGACCGGACCCAGGATTATGTGGCGGGGGTGAAGGCCCTGAGCTCCCATGTCGCCTTTTGCACCGTCAATGTCTCATCTCCCAATACGCCAGGGTTAAGGGCGTTGCAGGATCAAGCCTCGCTAAAGGCCCTTTTGTCCGATGTCATGGCCGCGCGGGAGGGGGCGGTGCCCATCTTTCTCAAAGTCGCGCCGGACCTTACCGATGAAGACAAAGCCGATATCGCTGCGGTGGTCCTCTCATCCAGGGTGGACGGATTGATTGTCTCAAACACTACAATTGGCGGTCGGGAAGATCTCAGCCAGCACGGGGACGAAAAAGGGGGGCTGTCGGGCCGCCCCCTATTTGCGCCGTCCACGGCCGTATTGCGGGAGTTCGCGAAAGCCCTCGGCGGCAAGGTACCCCTCATCGGCGTGGGCGGGATTGCCTCCGCCGATGATGCCTACGCAAAAATCAAAGCTGGGGCGTCACTCATCCAGCTTTACACTGCGCTGATCTACAAAGGCCCTGATCTTGTCCCTGATATTTTGGCGGGATTGGCTGAGCGCCTTGCGGTGGACGGGTTCTCGTCCGTGGCGGACGCGGTGGGCGCTGAGGCTTGAGGACGGTCTCGTTTTCCCGCGGGACGAAAATCAAAAGACTCTCTTGCGACAATCTCATTGCAGGCCCCCTCTAATCGTGACAAAATCACCACAGTAAAGAGATCACCTCTGTGCTGTAGCGCTTCTTGTGGGAGGAACGCCATCATGACTCCGAAACGAATTGGTCAAGCCGCTGTGAGTGCCCTTGTGCTGTCAGCCGCCGCGGCATGTTCGACCCCGCCCCTTGGCGGAAACCCGAACGTCCCCCCGCCGGTGAAGCGGATGGATATGGTCAATGATTGCTCAAGCTTAGTGAAGATCCGCGGCAAGACGACGGCCGCCGGCATCGCAGAACAGGATGCGTGGATCGCCGCCCGCTATCCGGGCGCGCGTAAGCTTCGCCAGGCGGTAACCGAATGCGGTGCCACGCCCGTGGATCGCATCACATTTGAACGCAACGGTGTAGAGAAAACGGTCCTTTTTGACATTTCCAGCTTCTTTGGAAAGGTGGGTAAGGACGATTTAGATGATCTTCTTGCGGGGTAGGGGCGGCTTTGAAGGGGGCCCCTGAATCATGTCGGGCTTAACCGTTTGATGCCTGATCATTTGGGGAATGGGATATGGTGAAGCTTTTTACGGTGCATGGGACTTTTGCCGGTGATGACGCCGACAAGGGTGAGAAATGGTGGCAGCAGGGGTCGCCCTTTTTGCGCGGTCTTCAGGATCTCATCGCTGACCGGTTGGATGTTGAACCCTTCCACTGGTCAGGGAAAAATAGCGAACTCGACCGCCGTCGGGCGGGGGCGAAACTGTCTAAGGCCGTGGACCGTGAGGATGAGCCGGCCATTGTGATGGGCCATAGCCATGGCGGCAGTGTCGGGGTCCAGGCGCTGCTCGATAATTATCTTCGGGCGCCTACGGAGAAACTGTCGAAAGTTCGCGGCTTCATCAGTGTCTGTATGCCGATGATCCAGTTCAAGAATAACCGGAATCCCTTCTCCTGGTTTAACATTCAAGGACGGTTGTTGTTGCTCGCGGTGCTCAGCCTTCTCGCTCTCGTGGTGGCGGGCGTTTTCCAAGACATTCGCAACGCGGCGGAGGCACGGGGTGCTGACCGCTGGGATTCCGACAATGTGGTTGATACAAGTACGGATCTTGTCGGTATATCGTTTGAAGCGATCCTTCGAAGCATTGATACTCAGCTGGTGATCCTGCTCATCGCGCTTTTCATTTTGGGGCTTTATTTGGTTCGCAATCGGCGCCGGTCTCGCACGCTATCGCAGAATACCCTAGCGCAGGTGATGCGGGAGCGGTTTGTGGGGCTTAGCCATCCCGGGGACGAAGCGCTCGGCGCGTTGGGGCAGGTGAAAGCTATTAACCCCAGCCTGATTGATCGCGGGACGATCTTTGTGTCGGTGTTCTCTGCCCTGACCTTTGCCCTCATGTTCGGGATCTTTGTGCAGCTCATGGGCAATTCCTACTTTGGTGCGCGCAGCTATATGGTGGGCGCGACCAGCCCCGCCGCTGCGCATCAGGAGGGGGCGTATACACGAACGCAGCTTGTGGGCTTTGACCTTCGGGATCCCGAAAATGGGTTTTTGCCTGAAGAGTGGAGGGACGTGACACCGGTATCGCTAAAGTCTGCGCGGGGCGGTGTTGACCTCACCCTAGAGGCGCCTTTCCGGGCGACCGTCCGGCTACGGGACGATATGCGCGCCTACCCGGTGGAGGATATTTGGGCCCATCCGGCGATGCGGGCGGTGATGGGATCCGAGGCGGCCAGTCGGCTGCGCCCAGACTGGCCCCGCGATGTGGGATATGTGTTCCTCCCTGAGGGCACTTTTACAGCGTTTGCGGAGAATGCGGCGCGGGTGACGGCCGGGTTGCAGCCGCCCGAGAAAAAGACCTTCCCCAATGGTAGAGAGATTTCTGTTCGTCCGTCCGGCCAGATATTGTCGACCCAATCCCCCAAGGCATTGGTGGAGGCTTGGATTGCCAGCCATATGGTGGATAGAAACCTCATCGAAGCGCCCATCAGTGCCCTTCTTTTCTGGGGAACTGCTGAGGAGCTTGAGGCGGAGATTGGCACCGATGGCGGTGCGTTGCGGGCCAACACAAAATATTATCTTCGCTCAGCGGCGTTGCCGGACGTGCGTGCGGGATGTGAGAATCCTGTGGCGCGTGTTGGGACGATCTGTCAGGCTATTTACCTCAATGACCGCACACCCGTCAGCTACGTGCTGGAGGCTCAGCGCGAGTTGTCGAGTTGGTTGGATGACTGGCTTGCCGGGTTTTCGCGGTCCTGGCCCTTTGTCGCGGGGGACGGTTTCCTAGCGAACCTTGTCCGTGGGCCAATAACCACAATTCTGAGTATGTTGATGATTTTTCTCCCCGCTTTGATGGTGGGGGCTTTTATCAGCGCATTGATCACTATTTTCCTGACGCCGGCTTTGTCGGGCTTTATCACGCAAACCCTCCGTCGGCAGGCCTACGGCAATGACGGCTATGGCGAGCGGGTGGTGGGTATCGCTCCAAGTCTTGATTTCGTCCGTGGGCAGGTGGGGAACCTCCCCAAGAGTGTCGCAAAAGAGATGATGGCGGCGTCCGCGAAGGACGCGCCCATGGCCATCGAACGCTTACGGGCGCTGATTGCTTCGGGCGAGTTAACCTCGGGGGCGGAGGGGATGGATGCCTTGGCGGTGGCGATGAAGTTCGACAAAAGCGAGCTGCTCCACAATGCCTATTTCCATTCGCCTTTGTTTATCCGCTATGTGGCAGCAATCCTGGTGCACCAGTTTGGACTAAAACCAAGTGCCGCGTTTGACAAAGATGATGCGGCCCAAGCCTTTTTAAGCCAGCTAAAGGCTGGGCAGGCGGGGTGACAAACTTGCTTCTGTCTCCCCGCGGCGGAGGCCGCGGGGAAGCGGAGGCGGCAGTCAAACGTACCTAGTTCGTATACCCTTTTAAATTCCCGTTGATCACATAATCCAGAATATCCACGATCTGTGCGGGCGTTTCCGCCACGGCAAGCGCCGCGGCGTCCACCTCCTTGAGAGGGTGAACAAGGTCGGGCGCATGGTTGATGATCAGCGGCTTGCCAAGGGCGGCGGCATAGCCTGCATCAAAAGCAGCGTTCCATTGCTTATATTTGTCGCCAAAACGCACCACCACAATATCCGCTTGCTTAATGAGGGAAGACGTTCTGATGGCGTTCACCTGGGCGCCCTTGCGATCGTGCCAGAATTTGTTGGGTTCTTCACCCAAGATTGCTACGCCACAATCGTCTGAGGCCGGATGATCGGTGACGGGCGCAGTCAGTGTCACTGGCAAGCCCCGCGTCTTGACCCCATCGGCGATGTCATCGCGCCAGCTGGTGTGAATTTCCCCTGAAAGATAGACAGACCATTGAGCCATGGGAGAGCCCTCCTTTACCATGGGGGGCTCTTTAGGCCGCCAAGCGGCGCGCGTCTATTCCGGCTTTTTGCGGCCCCAATCGGCGATGATGCCGATGCAGATGAGCATAAGGGCCGGCGGCAGGGTACCTTGAAAGACGATATCCAGCATCGCCATGGCTGTGTCCCCTGGATAGGCTAGTCCGTGCGCCCACATATAACGAAGGGCCATAACGCCATTGGGCAACAAAAGACCCAAGGCAAGACCATAGCAAAGCTGAGCAACATCGGACATGGGGATGGCCCGACGGGGAATGCGGACCTTTGTGGCCCACTGCCAAAAGCCGCCCTGCTGGGAAAGGGACGCGCTAATCTCGCTCGTTGTCATGTCGTTCACCTCCTCTCGGGGGTCGTGCCGGACGGTGAACGGGCGTCAAAGGCGTGGCAAGAAAATTCGTCATTCTCACCCAGCCCGCAACATCCGAATCAATCCGGTGACGGGATGACTACACGCTAAGGTTGCTTAACGAACGGTTAATGGCCGCGTCTTGAGGCGCTAAGTCCCTATGAGCAGCTGCTGCCGCCCAAAACGCAGAAGGTGGCGCACCATTTATGGTTGAGGGAGACGGGTCGTTTTGCCTCGGCCAGGGTCCGGCCCATTTCAAACCGCTCGTCATAGGCAAGGAGGGTGCAGGCGAGCACCACTGGCTCATCAGCGCCTTTGCGTTTGACCACCATGCGCGATGATGAGCACATAATATCGGTGGGGGATTTATTCAAAATGCTCCAGCATTCGGTGGTGATTTCAGGGGGATCGTCCTGCTCCCGCATCTCTGCGAAGATAACGAGTTGCTTAGGGTCAGTCACGTCGAGGGTGACGCCAAGACCCTTCAGCATACCATCATAACCCGTGCGCGCTTCATCTTCGCTTTCCCCCCAGATAGAGCGCCCGGCGATCGCAAGGCGGAATCCGTTTTCGGCTAGCCATTTGATGCCTTGGTGCGCCAGGTCAAACGAGCCCTTGCCCCGTTCGGCATCATGATGTTCTTCCGTATAGTGATCCATGGACACCCTGAAGGTGAGGCGGTCGCGATGGTCTTGGGGGATCGCGAGAAGGGCCTCTTGGATGCGCGGCCGCATCATTGGGCGCATGGCGTTAGTGAGCACCAAAAGCTCGAACCCGGCGCTCAACGCATCGTCCATGATCCCTAGAATATGAGGGTTCATGAAAGGCTCGCCACCGGTGATACCAATCTCCCGCGTGCCCATGGTCTTCGCCTCGTCAAGATACTCTTTCGCCTCATCTTGTGTGAGGTAGACGAGATCGTCATTCTTGGGGCTGGAAAGAATGTAGCAATTCTCACACTCAATATTGCACAGGGTGCCGGTGTTCAGCCACAGGGTCTCTAGCTGCTTCATGGGCACCCAGGCGCGCTTGTCCCCCTTTGCTGTGGTGTGGGGATCAAAGAATTTTTGCAGCGCGCTGCCATCGGCCATCATTGAGATCTCACTTGTCGCGCCCGCCAATCTGCCTGGGGTGGGGCAATCGTGCAACTATTCGTCCAGGGGTCGTCAAAAGTTACAAGGGCCGCCGTATGGGGCGGCCCTGTCCCAATTCTTTCGGGTTCGGTGATTTAGGCGGGCGTGAGGAACAGCGCCCTCTCTTCTTCCCGGCGGTGGGTAAGGTGGTCGAGCACTTGGCCACCTGCTTTATTGTGGTTGAGGAAGGCATTGGCGGCGCCTTGAATGTCTCCGGCGTTGAACTTCGAGACCACTTGGGATCGGCTGAAATTACCGTTGCCGAGATTATAAGCGAGGGAGACCATGGCGGAGAACTGGTTCTCATTCATCGGGCGGGTGATGAGCTTTTTCACCCCGTGTTCGGCGACTCTCACATCCTGGCGGAGGAGGGCGGTGGCTTGAGCCTCTGTGATTGTCGAGGGTTCTCCTGGCTGCATCTGATGCCCATAACCAATATAAGACCGTCCGCCGGAGGAGTACGCTTCAAGTCGAAGACCTTCTGATCGCTTGATGATATCAAGGCCAGCCTCATTAATCTGTAAACCCTCATTCTCGGGTAGGCCGCCGGTGGGAGCAGAAGCTGAAGAGGGAACGGGCTGGGGGGCTGTCTTTGCCGTCTCATCGACGGCAGCTTCAAGAACGTAATCCTTTGAGGTGAAGCCGACTTCTTTGGGGGTAAGACCTACTCGCGCTTCCATCGAGGCCAGGGTGGGCTCCAAGGGGGCGGTGATAAACTCTGGCGTGCCAAAGCGGTCGCCTAGGATCCAGCCCAGGCCGATGAGAAGAAGAGTTTTGAAAAATAGACGCCCCATAATACTGCACTCCTATGGTTGACGGCGATGATGCTGCAGTTCCCGTTTGCGTGATGCCCAAGCCTATCGTCCGTACCGGGCCTCATCGACGCGATCATCAATGGCTTGCCGTGAGCGGAAGAATGAGAAGAAGCCGATGACAACAATGGCGAGGAGGAGGGCCATGGTCACCGGGTCCCCCTTGTCCGTCGGCGACCCTGTTTCTGAGGGCGGTGGTGCGCTTGGCTGCTCCACCGTAGCGATGGTTTCTTCACCCGTGGGCGCCGTTTCTCGGTTCTCTGGCTCCACGATGGGGGGCAGGGGCTCCGCCGGTTCTAGCGGTACCGTTGGGGCTGCTTCTGGCGTTGGTATGTCGTCGACGGCTTCATCGGCGATCTCCCCCGCGGCCGGGGCGGTATCGTCTACCCCTTCGGCTTCGACCGGGGTGTCGATGGTCTCTACATCAGCTGCTTCAGCGGCAGGGTCGATGACCCCATCTTCGTCGGTTGGTGGGGCGGGCGTAATCTCTTCTTCCGGAGCGGTGTCCGTTGCGACGACGGGGTCTTCCTCAGGCAGATCCGTTACCACTCCGTCGTCGGCAGTGGGTTCGTCCGTCGCCAGGTCCTCTGTTTCATCATCGATGATCTCGGTGTCGACCGTTGTGGTGGTCGGCTCCTCTTCAGCCGCGGCCATAGCCGCATCCTCTGCGCCTTCATCGGGTGTGTCTTCAGCGGGTTCCTCGGTGTCCGATGTTTCGGCCGGAGGCGTGAGGTCGAGGTCGGCTTCGGGGGCGGTTTCTTCGGTTTCCGTTGGAGGCGAACCCTCCGGCGCGTCTTCGGTTGGGGCGTCGTCCTCAGCGGTGACGTCGGTGGGTATCTCTGCTGGCTCTTCTTCCGGGGCGGGAGCGTCCTCTTCACCATCGATGAGGTCCTCCCCCTCTTCGGCGGCCAGAACATCGCGGACGATTTTTGTCCCCTGTTCCACAAGGCCTGCTTCGTTTGCGGCGACGCCGCCTGCAACCACTCCGCCCGCGGCACCGGCGTTCCCAGCCTGGCCAGTGCGGTGAACATCCCGGGCGCCATGCTTGCGCATGTCGTTGGCGGTGACCATCTCCTGCCCCACAGACCGGGCACTGCGCGGATCCTGCAGCGCCTCATCAATCCGCATCAGAGTTGTATTATCGGCAACCCCATTGGCGGGCAGACCGTACTCGTCCTGAAATGCAAGCACGGCCCGACGGGTTTGTTGTCCGTATACGCCGTCCGGGAAGCCTACAGCATAGCCCAGCTGGTCCAGCTTTTCTTGCAGGATCTCTACTGATGGACCGGTGTCACCAACCGCCAAGGTGCCTTCTGGTGCACTGGTGTCTTCATTGCCTTTGAGGATTTTGTCCGGATTTCGCACAAGAGCGATGGCTCTGTTGGTCCAGACGATCCGCTCGGCCTCCCCATGGGCGGGAAAGGACGAGGTCGGATTGCCGCGGTTCACCCCGCGGGAGACCGCCTTGGCATCATTTCTATCCGCATGCTCCCCAAGGCCGGTCTTGCCGAAATAGGCTGCTGCCACCTCGACCGATTTGCGCAAGTTTTTTTCGATGAGGTCTGGTTTGCCGACAAGATCAATGCCCGATAGCTCACCATAGTACCGGTAATTGTCTTTACCCGTCAGTTGGAAGAAACCTCGCCCGCGATAGCGCCAGCCATCGCCGGATGCTTCGTCCCCATTGCCCAACCGGTTGGAGTAGACGCGGTTGGCGATCTTCTCGGGTTTGCGGGCGTACTGCTTAGCCTCATTGCGATCTTTAAAGTGGCGCGGAAAAACCCGCATGAGGGCATCGGTGCTATAGTTCAGATTTTCGGATCGATAGCGCAGGAACCCTGTTTCGATGAGGCCTTGGCCAATAAAATGGGCCAGGCGCAGGGCTGTGTTGATGTCATATTTGTCGAAGGTCTTTTGCGACCGCAGGATAGCTGAGATGTAGCCCGATTGGGTGGAAAAAGGGTTCCAGCCGGGACGGCCCGGCAGCATGCGGCTGAGGGCGCCAAGGTCAATCAGCCGGATATTGCGAATATCGAAAAACCGCATGTCTCAACCCCAGATCGCCGCCCTTACCCTTGTGTCATCTTAGGACAGGATGCCCACCCAAACAATGGTGCACCGGGCGCGCCCGGTGTATCGTTGCGATCGCTTCTTGATTGAGGCCTTGTGTGCTAATAAGCTTCTCTTAAATGTTATAAGCTTTTGATATGTATAGATTTTTTGCCTTAATGGCTTTCTTATTGGTGGGGTGCGGTGCTGTGTCCGACATAACCGAAACCGAAGGGGTGACCAAAACGGTCCGTCTGTCGACCGAGTGGGGCGCCATTGAAATTGAGTTGCTGCACGAGCAGGCGCCGGTTTCAGCGACGAATATCGAGGCCTATGTGACGGCCGGTGCTTATGATGGGGGATCCTTTTGGCGCACGGTGACCCCCCGCAACGATAACAACCCGCACACTGTTTCCGTCATTCAGCTGCAGGCCGATCCGGATTTTGAGGGTTTCGAGCCAATTGCCCATGAGCCGACCAGCCAAACCGGCTTAAACCACGTGCGGGGAGCGGTGTCCTTAGCGCGGAACATGCCCGGATCCGCCACAAGTGCCTTCTTTATTTGCATTGAGGATAGTCCTGTCCTCGATCATGGGGGCTTGCGGGCGGAGGACGGCGAGGGCTTTGCTGTTTTTGGCCGGGTCGTTTCCGGCATGGATGTGGTGGATAAAATTTGGGCCGCAAAGACGTCCGCGGACAGTGATGATCCCTACATGGCCGGGCAGGTTATTGATTCGCCTATCGCCATTCATGAAGCGCGGCTGGTCGCCCGCGCGGGCCAATAATAGGCCAATTGGATATAAGGCTGTCTCGACCCGGGCAGAAAGTGCGCTATATCGGATGCTTTCCCGGGTGAAAGGCCGGTTTTTCGTCCATGGTTGACACACCCGTCTCCGAAGATACGGCCGCGCCGTCGCGCTTTCGCTACTACGACTTTGTGATGGCCGCCTTTGTGGTGGTGCTTGTCTGCTCGAACATTATCGGGGCGGCAAAGCCTGCGCAGATCTGGGGCATTACCTTTGGGGCGGGCATTCTCTTCTTCCCCCTCTCCTACGTCATCGGCGATATTCTGACCGAGGTGTACGGTTATGCAGGGGCTCGGCGGGTGGTCTGGGTGGGGTTTGCCGCGAACATCTTCATGGCACTGATGGCGACCGCCGTGGTATCCATCCCGCCGGACCCTGATTGGGATGGCCAGGGCGCCTATGAATATGTCTTTGGGCAGACCCCGCGCATTGTCCTTGCCTCCCTCATTGCCTTTTGGGCCGGTGAGTTTGCGAACGCCTATGTGATGGCGAAGATGAAGGTGATGTCCGAGGGTAAACATCTCTGGCAACGGACGATTGGGTCCACCGTGGTGGGGCAGGGGGTGGATAGTTTGTTATTCTACCCGATTGCGTTCCTCGGTGTGTGGAGCTTCAACCAAGTCATCGCAGTGCTGACAGTAAATTACTTGCTGAAGGTTATTTGGGAAGCGGTGCTGACCCCTGTCACTTATGCTGTTGTGGGGTGGTTAAAGCGCGCCGAAGGCAAAGAGGTGTTTGACACCGATACCGATTTTACCCCCTTCTCTGTTACCCGATAAAGACGCCCGCCACCAAATAGGCAATACTCGCGACCCCCGCTGCAACAAGGGCATAGGGGGCTTGGGTTTTGACATGATCCAAATGGTCTGTGCCCGCCCCAACGCTGGCGATGAGGGTTGTATCAGAAATAGGCGAGCAATGATCGCCGAACACACCGCCGCCTAAGACGGCCGCCAGGGCGAGGGACGGGGGCAACCCCAACGCTTGCGCCAGGGGCATGGCGATGGGAATGAGGATGCCGTAGGTGCCCCAGCTCGTCCCCGTCATGAAGCTGGTGAGTGCTGCAGCGAGGAACAGGATAAAGGGGACCACGAAGGGCGGTAGGGTGCCCGCGGCCATGGTGGCCACATAATCACCAGTGCCAAGGGCTCTCAGGCTGCCGCCAAGGGCAATCGACAGAAGAAGAACCGTCACCATGGGAACCATTTCCCCAATGCCTTGGAAGGCTTTTTCCTGAAGCTCGGGTAGGCTGAACACCTTGTCCCGCCAAAGAAGAAGTCCCGCCAAAAGGGTCGCGAGGACAATGGCCCAGAGGATGGATTGTGAGCCCGAGCCCTCAATGGGATTACCGCCGCCGGTCCAGGTCATAAAGCTAAGGGCCCCTAACACCATGACAATGAGGGGCAGGGCCATGTATCGCGCCTTGCCGGCGGGCAGGGGGGCTGCCTCGGGCGCGCTGGCTTGTGGGGCGCTAACGGCGCCATCGGCGGCTTTCATCGGCCCAAAGACTTTGCCGGTCAGGACGGTGAGGTACACCGTGGCTAAGGTCAAAAGGGCGTAGAAGTTCCACGGGACTGACCCCGCAACCACGCCGACGCTATTCTCAAAACCATAGGGTTCAATAAGGCCCAGCGCATATGCTCCCCACCCGTTGATGAGGAGGATTACGCTCACCGGAGCGCTTGTACTATCGATAATATAGGCGAGCCGCTCTCGGCTCAGGCCGTGGGCGTCGTAAAGGGGACGGCCCAATATACCGGCGCTGAGAATACTGACATTCGTTTCGATGAAAATGGCGGTACCGGTTCCCGCGACGGCCAGTTCCGCACGCCGGCGGGTGCCCGCCCATCCCTTCTTGATAAGGCGCCTAGCCATGGCGGCGACCCCGCCACTATCGCGCATAAAGGCAATGAGCGCGCCGATGACAAGGCAGAAGAGGAGAATGCGGGTGTTGCCGGCACTTTCAAAAACCGCCACCACTCGGTCAATGGCCCCGAGGCCGCCGGTGAGCAGGTTTCCCGCCTCAATCAGGCTTTCAGAGAGGAGAAGGGCCACCAAAAGCGCGGCATAGACGTTCCGGGTAAAGATCGCGATGGCAATTGCGACGATCGGGGGCAGAAGAGTAACGGCGTCCATAGGGCCTCGCGGCAAAACAGTTCATAGACTTTGCCGCAATTTGAAGGAGGAGGCTACATCACGACGCCGGTGTTCTAAAACGTGCCCTCCACCGACAGCCGAAATACCGGGCCATACTGTCGAACCCGCGCCTCCGTGCGGTCGATAACCCCTAGGGTGCGGGCGCCCGCAAAGCGTGTTTCTTCGAACTGGCGCCGCTGGTCGGTCAAGTTGAAAAGTCGTGCCTCCACCGTCAGGCCGTAAACGTCACGATGCTCCACAAAGGCGTAGCTGCGAATGTCATTCCGGCGCCACGAAAGACGGTTAAACCGTACCGTGGGGTCATATTGCTCTTGTTCTCCGCCAAATCCATAACCAATATCTGTACCAGGAATATCTTGTTCAAAATCGAACGACCAGGCGGAGCGACGATTGTTGCTAAAGTCTCTTTCCTGGCCAGTAAGGGGGTCCGTTAGATTGGTTTCCTTTACCGACAGGTCCAACCGCAACTCTCCCCCTTCAATTCCGACTTGATCGAGGGCCAGCGTGGTTGAGGCTCGGGCACCAAACTCCTCCCCTTCGGGAATGTTACCGGGCCCATCGGCATCGGGACCTGGTATCGCGTCGTCTGTGTCAAAGGGGATACGATCCACAATATCGGTAAACTGTTCGGCGAAGAGTTCGAAGGAAATGGTGCTATCGTCACCATAGCGTCGCTCGGCCTCGAAATTCGCAAACCAAGACTGGCTCGGCACAATATCGACATTGCCCGCTTCATCAACATCTTCTTGCAAATCCACTGCAGAGACAAAGTTGTTAAAGTCGAGTTGCCCCACTCGTCGTTCTAGGCGTGCTCTTATATCGGTATCGGGATTAAGGGCGTAGGATGCACTCAAAAACCCTTTAGGCCGGGTGAATGTCCGGTCAGGCAGGGTGGTGAGCGGCAGGGTGAGGGTGGACCGCTCCACCGCGATAGATCCTTGAATGTCCAGCTTGTCCGTGAGCGCACGACCATAGGCGAGGCTCATCTCTACGCGACGCTCCTCAACGCGCGTCATCTCCCGTTCGGCGATAGGGGTGATGATTTCCCCTTGGGCGCCCAAATTAGTGGTTTGTGCGGTGGTTTTGAGCACATTGTAAGCCGCCTCAGCCCCCCACTTAATTGAGCCGCCCAGCCGGTCGTCCCAGGATTGCTCCACTCGCGCTATGCTTTCACGCCGTTCGCGCTTGTCGTCTCTTACCCGTTGGGTCAGGTTGCCATCGCTGGGGATCTCTAACTGGACAGAGCGCGTTGGGTCATCTTCCTGCCGGTGCAAGGTGATGAGTTTTAAGTCGCTGCCAAGCGCGGGTATAGCAAGGTCGCCATTTAGCTCGCTCAACCACTTATCCCCGTCATCGGAAAAGAACGTGTTTCGCTTGCTGCTGAGGCTGATTTCGTCTTCGCGAGTATTCTCCTTCTGAAAGGCGCCACTCAGATTCGCTGTCCAACCATTGTTCAGATGGAAGGTGAGGGCGCCATCAAATCGCGGCAACTCGCCATATTTTTGACTATACTCGTACCGAACTTCCGTCAGGGTGCGGCTGGCGTCGAAAACATATTCGTTCCCGCGATTGCCCCGGCGGCGAGCATCATTTTCGAGCGATAAACGGTAGTCCATTCCTGGGAGGGTGCCGCTCATAGAGACGCGGCCGTCAAAAAGGTTTACTGCTGTTCCCCTACGGACACTTGGGTGCCATGCCCAACTGCCGGAGCGTTGGTCTTTTTTTAACCGAACATCCGCCACCTCGCCAGTTAATCCTGGGATGTTCAATCGCGCCGCATCGGTAATCCGAATTTCGGTCACGGCGCTGGCTGCTGTCTGTTCGAGGATGTCGATAGGATCGGTTTCTTTTCCCGTCACCCGCGCGCCATTGATGAGGACGTTCACACCGCCTTGGCCGAGGCCCCGCCCGCTGCCGTTCCGTCGAACCGTGAACCCGGGAATGTCAAAAAGCATATCTGCGGCAGTACGCGGGGTAATGCGTTGGAAATAAACCGGAGAATAGCGGCGCCCGTCCGCGGTTTCCGAGACGCCCTCAAGGGTTGCTGCGGCGGTGTCCACCCGCGTTGCGCCGAGCGCATACGAAATATTGCCCGACAGCAGCGCCGCGATGGCGGCCCCGCCGATCTTCCAAACCATGATCACTCGTCCCAATGCCCATACCTTCCCTAGACGGTTTGGTCGTGAGACGCACGTTACCTTTCGAAAAGGCCTCTTGGTACGGAGGGGGTGATTGAAAGCCCTTTCAGATGAGGCGGATGATCGCGCCCCGTGAAGACGATTGCCATCATGCGGACAAGCTGGAGTATTTGTCTATCCTGGTTGGGGGACGGGAACCTGCGGGGGGAGTGAAAGTGCCTGATAGCTGGCGGTGACCGATTGGCGGGGGTTACTCCGATCCCGTTCCAAAATGGTCCACAAGATAGCTCAGCACTACTTCGCGATCATCGGGGCGCAAGGGCGGCATGTTTTGTTTTTCGGTCATCCAGGTCAGCATATAGTCCCAGCGCGCGACGCTCGCCCGCTGTTGCATGACAATCTCAAGGGAATGGCACCCAGCGCAATACCGACCGATCAGCTCATATCCTTCGGTACGGGGCAGGCCACCATAATCATCGTCTGGATCGAAAATTGTTTGGCTTAAGCGAGCCGATGTCTCGCCCCCCGCGGCAACCGTTGGGGTGAGGGCGTTAAAGCTTGCGGTGAATTGTGGGTTCTTTGGCCCCGTGGTGGCCATGGTGGCGATCCGGGCCCGCCTTTGATCCTCTAAGGTGCTGGCAATTTCAGCCCCATTGGGTGTGCGCCAGGAACGGAGTTGGTCCAGC
>CALFRH010000356.1 GCA_937919225.1 uncultured Parvularcula sp. | reverse complement strand
CCCTTTAGACCATTTGAAGGAGAGCTTAGCGCTTAACCTTCTTGCGGCAAGGGAGGGTGTCAGTTGTAGGGCCCGTGGTCTTTCCTCCCCATCAAAATGGGGGAAGTCCGCCAGAGGGGCGGATGGGGGATCCGCGAACGACGAACCTATAACGACAGACGTTCGTTTGTACTCACTTTGTCGCTATAGTCTTTTGTTTTCGCATCGCTTTTTGCCGAAAACCGAATACACTTTTCGGCGCGATGCTCTAGGTTTTAAGCCAGTGGATGCCACGGACAAGCCGTGGCAAACGGTGGTTGCGTTTCGACTTTGCGCAGCTCCTAGAACAGCATCCGGAACAAATTATTGCCCCTCAGCCTTCCGCCCGTTGCTGACCAGCCACGCCAAGGGCCTTCAGCTTACGGTGTAATGCAGAGCGCTCCATACCGATGAACGATGCGGTACGGGAGATATTCCCCGCAAAACGCGCGATTTGCGCTAGCAAATACTCCCGTTCGAACCGTTCCCGCGCCTCCCGAAGGGGCATCGAAATAATCTGCTCCATCCCATCCCCTGTCGGCAAGTTGGGGCCAGCGCTCACCACTTCGTCAGGCAGGCCGTCAACACCAATAATATCTGGACTATCATGGCTGGTGAGAATCAATGTCCGCTCCAGCACATTCCGCAGCTGACGGACATTCCCGGGCCAGGGATAGGTTTGAAGCGCAGCCCGTGCCTCATCAGACAGGGTTCGCCGACGCAGGCCGCTCGCTTCCGCTAAGGTACGCAAGAAGTACTCGGCGAGTGACGGAATATCTTCCCGGCGCGCCGAGAGCGAAGGCGTCGTCATGTGAACAACCGCCAAACGATGGTAGAGATCGGTACGGAATGCCCCCGCCTCGGCCGCGACCATGAGGTCTTGCGATGTGGTCGACACAATACGGACATCGACTTCAACGGGGGTATTCCCGCCAAGTCGGTTAAATCGCTGATCCACGAGTACACGGAGGATTCGTCCTTGCGTCTCAAGGGGCATATCCCCCACCTCATCAAAGAGGAGTGTGCCGCCATGGGCCTGTTCCATAAGGCCAATACGCCGAGGGCGACCGTCCTCTCCCTCCACCCCGAACAGGGCCTCCTCCATCCGGTCAGCATCAATGGTGGCGGCACTCACCACCACGAAGGGCCGATCCGCCCGCATGGATTGTTGATGCAGGCTGCGGGCGACCATCTCTTTGCCCGACCCGACAGGCCCTTCAATCAGGACACGGGAGCGAGAGTCGGCCACTTTCTCAACTTGAGAGCGGAGCTGAACCATAAGGTTCGACTCACCGATCAAGGTGAGGTCCATCGCCTTTTCTTTAAGGTGCACATTCTCCCGCCGGAGCTGGGTTAACTCCAGCGCCCGCTTGATGGTAACCACCAGCTTGTCAGCGTTGAACGGCTTTTCGATAAAATCGTAGGCGTCTTTTCGGAGGGCCGCGACCGCCGTTTCGACATTGCCGTGCCCGGAAATAATCACCACCGGCAGGTCGGGGTGCATCTGCTTTAGCTCATCGAGGATCGCCAGACCATCAAGGCGTGACCCTTGGAGCCAAATATCGAGAACGACCAGCGCCGGGATCCGCTCCCGCACCGCGGCAAAGGCTGTGTCACTGTCCGCTGCGGTGCGTGGACTATAGCCCTCATCCTCAAGGATTCCGGCGACAAGATCGCGGATATCCTGTTCATCATCAACGACGAGAATGTCGATGGCCATACCCTACCACCTTTCCTGATCTGGTGCCGATGCACCATTTGTGCCGACCGGCTCGGGCCGCGGGGCCTCCGCCTCTGTCGGCTGTGTTTCACTAACTGACTGTTGGCGGTCCGCCGCCTTGACGGAGGCTGTGTCCTCAGCCTCCTCCTCCTGCGCAACAGGCCCCTTCACCGGCAACGTCAACCGCGCCGTCGCGCCCCCCTCACCGTCCGCCCCCCGATCAATAAGACGGAAAGTCCCGCCATGTTCTTCAATAGCCTTACGGACGATAGCAAGGCCCAGTCCCGTCCCCTTTACGCGGGTCGTCATATAAGGCTCGGTAAGCCGCGACCGCCCCTCACTCGGCAAACCGCGCCCCGTGTCCGCGACATCAATGGTCGCCATCTCATCCGCCTCACGCAGGGTGATAACGATCTTCCCCCCCTCGCCCTCACCATCCTCGGTAATGGCCTCCACCGCATTTTTGATGAGGTTCACCATCACCTGACCAATGAGCCGGCCGTCACAACGGACCTTCACGGGCGCTTCAGGCATATCGTAAACGAATGTGAGGCGGGGGTTTGCCACCCCGAACGAGAAGCCGGACGAGCGCACAATTTCAGACAAGTTCTCCTCGGCCATAATAGGCTCGGGCATCCGCGCAAAGGAAGAGAACTCGTTTACCATCCGTCCAATATCGCCCACATGACGAATGATCGTATCGGTACACCGATCAAAAATTTCTCTGTCGGCCCCTAGCTTATCGCCATAGCGGCGTCGCAATCGTTCGGCCGATAGCTGAATGGGGGTCAGCGGGTTTTTGATCTCATGGGCAATGCGCCGCGCCACATCCCCCCAGGCGGCATTCCGCTGCGCCGCCACCAACTCCGTAATATCGTCCAGGGTCACCACAAAGCCCGTTCGCCTGGCGGGGTCATCAGGGGAGATTCGCACATTAAGGATGCGGTCGACCCCTCCCCGCCGTAGCTCCACCTGATCACGAATTTCGGTGAGCGTGCTGGCGCGGGCGCGGGCAATCAGGGGCATGAGTTCGGGGGCTGCGACCTCCAGATTGGCACCGGTAAGAGCCTCCCCTCCATGATGGCTCAAAATATTCTCCGCCGACGGATTGGCTAGCGCTATCCGCCCTTCGGGGCTGACATTGAGGACCCCTGCGGGAACGCCGGAAATCACCGTCTCGATAAACCGGCGGCGTGCCTCCGACTGGGCGTTCGTGGCGACAAGGTCCGCCCGCTGGGCGCCCAATTGTTGGGTCATGTCGTTAAAGGCGCGCCCCAAATCGCCAAGCTCGCCATCGCCATCACGCACATCGACACGTGACGTCAGATCGCCCCCCGAAACCGCTTCGGCTGCCACGGCGAGGCGGCGCACAGGTCCCACCACCTGGTTCGCAACCCAGAGGCCGATCCACACCGCCCCCAGCAAGAGAAGGAGCATCACCAACCCATAGCCAATCGCGAACATACGAGAGAGGTCCGCCAACCTTAGGCGCACATCTTTTGTTTGATCACGGAACGCCCGTACGCCCACCAATTGCTCCGAGAGAGCGGGGTTTTCTGCCTTATAGGCGACGAGGAAGCCTTCATCCGGTGCGCCAAGGCGAAAAATCGCGTACCACATATCGAGGCGGTCGCGGTTCATCGCGTTGAATATATAGGGCGTCGCACCTGGGGCACTCACATCGGCAAAATCAGATGCAGGCGGAAGCTGCAATTCCCAACCGCTCATGGGGGCGGCATAGGAGATAATCTGTCCATCGCGATCAATGAGGACGACAGCCGCGAACCCGCGCAAAATACTCTGGCCCAAGAGATATTTCCGAAACCCAATAGGCGCGGTTTCAGGGGTCAATCCATTATTGGCCTGAAGGCCCAAATCTCGGGCCAGCTGGATAATCTGAACCCCCATCTTTGTGGACTCAGCATTAAGATATCCATTCGCAAAATCGCGCGCGACCAGGTTTGCATCGGTGACCCGGTCCACGAAATACTCGTCCGAGAAGGCGCGCAACACCGTGCCAGACAGCGTAAAAGCGATGACCGCTGGGATCACCGCGACGAGACTTAAGAGGCCCACCAGGCGCCGGTGGAGGCGCGCGCCCTGCAACCCCGCCCGCGCTGACCGGTAGAGGTCGAACAAGCTGCCCGCCACCAAAAGCGCCAACGATAAGGCCGCAAGGACCGCTAAGGTGAAGAGGACCGTGACGAAAGGCGGTAACCCATCGACGAAATGCGTCATCGTAAAGGCTGTGATGAGGTAAATTGCACTCCCAACCGCGGCCAGGATGGCAACAATCGCGCGACTTGATAGTCGAGGACCCGCGCGGCGGGTGTCCCCACGAGATGGCGGGCTTTCAGGTTTTCCAGCCATTGACGGCGATGCGTGATCTTCCCGCAACAATGTCTCCCCATATCTACAGTTGTGATATTGTCTCTTCTGTTGTCGATACTCATCAGCTGCGTTGCACAATCAACACAAGATGGGCTCCACCCCTTTGCCTCGCCTTTTAGACCGGCCCGTCCTAGGTGCATCCCATGCCTCCTCCCGGACCAACCCACTCAGCCCAAGCCGAAGACGCCCCCGAAAGCACCTTGCGAGAGCAAGTGGCATCGGTTGGCGCGCTTATTCCTTACCTATGGAAAAAGGATCGACCGGACTTCAAACGGCGCATTGTCCTTGCCTTTTCCGTGATCCTTGTGGGTCAAGTGATCGCAGTGGCCACCCCCTTTGCCCTGGCGGAAGGAATCAACCGGCTTGCCGAACGGGACCCAGCCCTCGGCCTTGGGGCAGCCATTGTGGGGTTCATCTTGGGGTATGGCGTCTTAAGGCTTTTATCGTCGGCCGTCCCGCAAATTCGAGAGTTCCTTTTCTCCGTTGTGGGACAAAATGCTCAGCGAGAAGTCGCCCTCTCGGTCTTTCAACATCTCCATAGCCTTTCGTTGCGCTTTCATCTTGAACGACGAACCGGAGGCCTATCCCGGCTTATTGACCGTGGGACACGGGCCATCGATTTCCTGTTTCGGTTTCTCCTATTCAATATCATCCCAACACTGATTCAGCTTGCGCTGGTCAGTGTGGCGTTTGGATTTCGCTATTCAGGGTGGATGGTCCTGATCGTGGTCAGCACCGTTGGTGCCTATTTTTGGTTCACCATCGCCTCCACTGAATGGCGATTAAAGTTCCGTCGAGAGATGAACCAAAAAGATCAGCTTGCCAGTACGCGGTCGATTGACGCTCTGCTTAACTATGAAACGGTGAAATATTTCGGGAACGAACAGTATGAAGCAACCCGATATAATGAAGCGTTGGTGGATTACCAAGCCGCAGCGGTAAAATCCCAAAACTCGCTCGCCCTGGTCAATATCGGCCAATCCCTTGTGATCAATCTGGGACTTGTCGCTGCCCTTTGGATCACGGCCCAAGGGGTGTCCCAAGGCACCTATGGCATTGGGGAACTGACCGGCGTCAGCCTCATCATGATGCAACTTTATCAGCCCCTCAACATTCTGGGCTTTGCCTATCGTGAGATCAAACAGGCACTGGTGGACATGGAGAAAATGTTTTCTCTCCTCAACCTATCGCCTGAAGTCACTGATAATCCGGAAGCGCGCGCCCTTACCGTGCCGGCGGGCGAAGTGGTCTTCGACAATGTCCGCTTCGGGTATGAAAAGGATCGGGAGATCCTCAAGGGTGTGAGCTTCACCGCACGGCCTGGAGAGACCGTCGCGATTGTCGGACCGTCTGGTGCAGGAAAGTCCACCATCGCGCGCCTTCTTTATCGATTTTATGACCTGTGGGACGGCAACATTCAGATCGACGGCCAAAGCCTTCGCACCGTCAACCAGTCATCGCTGCGACAGGCCATTGGCATGGTGCCCCAGGACACGGTCCTTTTTAACGACACAATCGGCTATAACATCGCCTACGGACAACCAGGCGCCAGCCACGAGGAAATCGTCGAGGCGGCCAGAATGGCCCAGATCGCTGACTTTATTGAATCGTTATCGGACGGGTATGACACCGTTGTGGGAGAACGGGGCCTTAAACTCTCGGGCGGTGAAAAACAGAGGGTCGCCATTGCCCGTACACTTCTTAAAAACCCGCCCCTTCTTATTCTAGATGAAGCGACGTCCGCCCTTGATTCAGCCACTGAGCAAGGAATTTTAGAGGCGCTGCATACCATCTCTAAAGGGCGTACCACCCTTGTTGTGGCACACCGCCTATCGACCATTGTTGAGGCGGATCGCATTATCGTCCTTGATCAGGGCTTAGTCGCTGAGACCGGCACCCACGCTGAACTCCTGACAAAGCAAGGCATCTATGCCGATTTGTGGCATCGCCAATCGGATGCTTTTGATAGCAAGACCACGGAGTATGGTTAACAAAAACGGTGTTTCGCTAACCATGTCTTTTGGGTGAATATTTAAAAGTTGAGTGTATTTCATTGTACTACTTGAGGGTGGCGCAAGGGAATTAGCGGGTATGGATCGCTTCATCAGATGGTATGAGCGATTTTTGCGAATCGACCAGGCGAAGGACACAGGCGTTATCCTTCGTGCCCGTGCCTTTTACTGCTTTGGATGGGTGTTCAACGCCCTTCAGCTCGCAAACATTGCGGGCATGTATTACTCCTATGGCGGATGGGGTTTCTTGCATTGGATGGCTACCGCTGTCAGCGTGATGGTTTTTATAGCCGTCCACCTTATGCGCTATTATAAAGACTTCACTGTCTATGCGCTTTTTATCACCTTACTGTATATTGGCGGTAACACGGTTACAGCCCTCCACGAGTTTACAGGGATTAGCACCTCCCTTCTGCCCTTTGTGGTTATTGTCCCGATGTTATGCGGCTTCATCGCGGGCCCGCGCATGGCTTTAGCCTCCGGCGCGCTCATTCTCGCCTTTGTCATTATTCTCTATAACATCGCAACGTCCGCGCCGTGGGCGGATGAGTTCACTATCATTCACTCTCAACGCGCATTGCAGGCGGGTTTCGCGGTGATCATGGTCAGCTTTATTGCCGCGACTTTTTCCAAAAACACATTTCAAGCCTTTGAACTCTTAGAGGACAACATCCGCCGCGCGCGCCGCGCAGAAGCGGCCAAGACAGCCTTTTTGGCATCCATGAGTCATGAGCTTCGCACCCCTCTTAATGGTGTGCTTGGGCTCACCGAAGCGATGCAACGGACATCCCTTAACCCCGAACAAGAAAAGCTCATGGGCACGATTGATCGGTCTGGTCGCACCCTATTGGCTGTCCTGAACGACATTCTCGACCTGTCAAAAATCGAAGCCCAGAAACTCCGTATCAACCGTACAACATTCCCCGCTAAGGAATTGGCACAGGACCTATTTGACATGTGGCAGGAGGCAGCATCTGCCAAAGACGTCTCCCTGTTCGTCAACACAAGCGACGAAATGCCGGGCCTCATTGTTGCCGATGACCTCCGCATTCGGCAGATTACATCAAACCTCTTGTCGAACGCGATCAAATTTACCGACGATGGTTCGGTTACTCTTTCGATGTGGACAGAACCGTTGGGCATCAATGCAGCAGTGTTCTACGTTTCTGTCAGCGACACCGGCCCAGGCATATCAGACCTGGCGCGGGATCGAATCTTCCGGCCGTTTGAACAGGCTGAGCAGGGCATCACGCGACGCTATGGCGGGACCGGCCTTGGTCTATCTATCTGTGTCAAACTTGCCAGCCTGATGGGGGGTGACCTTGACCTTGAAAGTGAAGAGGGCATCGGCTCAACTTTCACCCTGCGGATCCCGGTAAAAATTGCGCCCCAAGACGCTGACAACGCCAATGGCGACCAAGCCCAGGCCCCAACCGATCTTTCAGTTCTAAGCGGCAAGAAAGTGCTTTTGGTGGAGGACAATGCTGTCAATCAGATGGTTGCGGCGCAATTCCTCAAAGCCCTCGGTATGGAATTCGAAACCGCCAACAATGGGCAAGAATGTCTTGATCAGCTAGATGTCCACACCTTCGATGCCATCTTGATGGACAAGCACATGCCTGTAATGGATGGGGTCGAGGCGATGCTGGCCATCCGCAAAATGGACGGCCCCATCGCTCATATCCCAATTGTTGCGTGCACGGCCGATGCCATGACCGGCGAGGCCGAAGGTCTGTTGGCGGTGGGTTTTGACGACTTTATTTCAAAACCCATTTCCTCAGCGACGTTGGCAGAGGCGCTGGCGCGATGCCTTAACAAAAAAGCCGTGGCCGTCGCCGCTTAAACGCCTTTTTTGACCTAGCAAAAACGGATATAAGCAGATGATAGTGTAGAAGGCAGGATTTCCGCCCGTGCGACGCGTTGCAAAACTCATCATCTTTATCTTTGTGATGTCGCTCGGCTTCTACTTCCTCCTGTCGGCGCTGTCCCCCGACAGCGCCCCCCAGAACGACCCCTCATCGTCTACTGATGAACTGTCTACGTCAGATCTTTCATATCATCTACCAAACAGCGCGAATGCTGTTTTGTAAGCGGGGGACCACCTCTTCTTCGAACCATGGGTTTCTTTTCAACCACGCCGTGTTCCGCCAACTGGGATGCGGTAGAGGCAAATAAAGGGGCGAGCCGTCCGCCGCTTCCTTGAACCGACGGGGCCATTGCGCGACGGTTTCAGTGAGGGTCTTTTTCATCTTATCGCCCAAGTGCCAACGCTGGGCGTAGCCTCCAACCAACAAAATGACCTTAAGACGCGGGAGGATCAAATCCATCGCCCGCGCACGCCATTTCTCCGCACACACCTTTGGGGGTGGTAGGTCTCCCCCCTTGCCGGTCTTGCTCTTTCCATCATAGCCAGGGAAGCAGAACGCCATCGGCACAATGGCAAGCCGTCCGCCCTCATAAAACTCTTCCTCGTTAAGGCCCATCCAAGCCCGTAGGCGCACCCCGGATGGATCCATAAAGGGCATCCCTTTTTGATGCGCCAGATTACCTGGCGCCTGGCCGAACAGCCCAACGACCGGATTTTCCGGAAGCTGGAAGACAGGGCGCGCACGCGGAAGAATACCTACCTCTTCGCAATGGCGGCAGGCGGAGAGATCCGTTTTTAGACGACGAAGTGTATCAGGCACGGTTTAGCCCGCTTAAGCATCCCCAGGCATTTCATCCAAATCGATTTCGAGGATGGCCATATTGAAATCGTAGGAGACCTCCCCCTCTTCTTCATCCCGGAACAAGACGCCGATGAACTCTTCACCCGTGTATACTTCAGCGGAGTCTTGCTTATTTGTTCGTGGGCGAACCGTCAGTTTCGGATCATTAAACCGACGCTGGAGGTATAGTTCCAACTTACTGATTTCGAGCAGGGTCATACACCTCTCCTTAGGTTGTCATTGCCGTAGCGGGTTTCTGCGCGCTCCCCATGCCCCTCAACGATGTTGTGATGAAGACAGGTCTTGCGACCCAGCAGGGGCGAGCGTACGGGAACGCGCATAGCGCATTTGTGGAGAGGTATATGACCCGCATTCCCCGCCTTGCCAAGGCACTCGCCCTACCCTTCCTCCTTCTTGGCCTCGCAGCGTGCGGCGGAGGGGGGCACAGTCACAGCCATGCGCCAGAGGCCATCATATCCGGTCATATGACGGTGACACCCGGGTTTGCGCGCACCCCTACCGCCGGCGCCCCCGCCACGGCGGCTTATTTTAGCCTCTCCTCCACCGTGGACGACGCTTTGGTTTCCGTAACGACGCCGGATGCTGAGACAGTCGAGCTGCATACCGTCAGCATGGCCGAGGGGGTGATGCGCATGCGGCCCGTGGAAAAAATCATGCTCCCCGCTGGCGAAACGGTGGCTCTTCAACCAGGTGGCCTTCATCTTATGATCATGCAACCGGACGACCGGTTGGTGGACGCTGAGGCCATTGACCTCACCCTCACCTTTGAGGACGCAGAACCAATTGTCTTATCTCTCCCCCTAAAGGGCATTGGCGAAGAAGAAGAGCACGATCACCACCACGATCACTGATTCTTCTCAGCGGCGAAAACCCCGCGGGCAATAGACCGGGCCAAGACATCGGCTGCGACGCCGCCGAGAACAGTCAGCGCCAGAGTCCCATTCCCTTCAAGGGGGCGTTTTCCGGTGGACAGTACAAAGACGGTATCCCCATCAGTGGGTGCATGGGCGGGGCGCAAGGCGCGTGCCATTCCCGTCTGCGCCATTACCGCAACCCGTTCGGCCTGGGCCTTGGTGAGAGCCACATCGGTCGCAACCACCGCTATGGTGGTGTTGCTGCGCTCACCCGCACCAATTTTGGTGTCAGGCGGAAAACCCTGATGACCGGAGGATGACGCGACGCCCCGTCCACCAAACTCAGCATCCACTTCCCAAGGCGCCGCCCAAAACTGGTTTGTACCCGGTGCATAGGGGCTACCAAAGCTATTGACGGCCACAATCGCGCCGACAATACCCCCGCCGGGGAGCGTGGCGCTGGCCGTTCCTTCCCCGCCGGGATAGGCCCCCGCACTCGCGCCGGTCGCTGCGCCCACCGGCCCCTCAGCCACCTCCTCGCCCGCGGCGTTGAGGGCCTCAGCCCCCAGCTCACCATAGGGCGGCACGGTGCCCCACGCTTTATCGCCCCTGTTGGACAGATCATAGAGGATGGCCGCGGGCACAATCGGGCTCACCGGCACCCCCTCCATCGGGAGGAGAGAAAACCCGCGACCGCGAGCCCCCAGTTCGGCGCAGACACGATCCGCTGCGCCCAGGCCATAAACGGACCCGCCTGCCAAGACGATCGCATCCACCTCATCCACAAGGCCGACGAGCCGCAACGCATCTGTCTCCCGCGTGCCGGGGCCACCGCCCCGCACATCGACCGCCGCCACCGCACGCGCGTCCGGTAACACCACCGTCACGCCTGTTTTGGCCTTAGCATCGCTGGCTTGGCCGACTTTCAGCCCTGGCACATCACAGATCGTGTTTTTCATTTTAGCGACCTCATGGTTGAGGAAATGATGGTTCACCCCTCCGTTTGCCACGGCTTGTCCGCGGCATCCACTGAGCTGTCGCAAACCGGCCACCAGGCGAATGGACCGACCGGGCCGCGGGGAATATCTACGTCCAGCTTGCAGACAAGGCAGGTCCTGAAGGCAGTGAAGGCAAATCCCATGTCACATGTCACCTGTCACCTGTCGCGTCTTCCAGCGAATATTGTATGCTCGCTCAGAATTGAAAACGGAACTCTGTCATGCTGCGTCGCTTGTCTCTTTGTGCTGCCCTGCTCCTAGCTGCCTGTTCGGGAGGTGACAAAGACGCCGCCGAAGAAACCCCCAAGGCACCAGCGGTGGAAACCACCTCCGTTCCCTGGGCCGTCACCGCCGCCCACCCCAAAGCGACCGAGGCAGGTGCCAAGATCTTAGCGGAAGGGGGCAGCGCGGTGGACGCCGCCGTCGCGGTGCAAGCTGTCCTTGGCCTCGTTGAACCGCAATCCTCGGGCCTCGGGGGCGGCGCCTTCATGCTGCACTATGCGGCGGCCACCGGTGAATTGACCACATTTGATGGACGCGAAGTGGCGCCCGCTTCTGCCACGCCTGACCTCTTTTTGAAGGAGGACGGCACGCCCATGGGCTTTTATGATGCTGTAACCTCGGGCCTGTCCGTGGGTGTCCCCGGCGCCGTGGCCATGTTGGCCGAGGCACACGAACGCTACGGCAAAACCCCGTGGGCTGATTTATTCGTGGATGCTGAGACCCTGGCCGCTAATGGCTTTGAGATGAGCGAACGAATATCGTTCCTCGCCGAGCGGATGGTACGCCTTAAGGACAATGACGCCGCGCGCAGCCTTTATTTCGACGAAGAGGGTCGGCCGCATCCTGGCGGAACGATGATCACCAACCCTGCCTATGCGAACTCGGTCCGGCTGATTGCAAAGGGCGGGGCCGCAGCCTTTTACGAAGGGCCGTTGGCGGAGGAAATCATTGCTGCGGTCAATACCAAAACCGGTGGTGAGACCATGACCCTCGCCGATCTTGCCGCCTACGCCCCAACCGAGCGGGCGCCGGTCTGTGCCCCCTTCCTAGCCTATCAAGTATGCTCCATGGCGCCGCCCAGCTCGGGCGGGGTGACCCTCCTCCAAATTCTCGGCCTCATCGAGGCCGATGGCCGCGCCCTCACCCAAAGCGATGAGGCCTGGGCGGTCTATGTTGAAGCCGGGCGCCTCGCCTATGCCGACCGCGAGCGCTATCTGGGGGACCCTGTCGCGATGACGATCGGCAATGCGTCTGCCGATCAATTGATCGACGCTCTTATATCAAAAGACTATGTGGCCGGTCGTGCTGATCGCATGGGGGAAGGGGCCGCCGCGGACGTGAGTGCGGGCAACCCCCTTGCAGGCGAAATCGATGCCCCCGCGGATGATGCCTCCCCCGACCTGCCGGGCACCAGCCACTTTTCCATCCGCGATGCGGAAGGCAACATCGTCTCGATGACAACGACGGTGGAGACCGCCTTTGGCAGCCACTTGATGGCGGGGGGAATGTTTCTGAATAATCAGCTGACGGACTTTTCTTTCCTGCCAGAGCGGGAGGGTGTCCCGGTGGTGAACGCCGTCGCGCCTGGGAAAAAGCCCCGCAGTTCCATGACCCCTGTCATCGTGCTCGACGAAGAGGGTCAGCCCGTCATGGCCATGGGCTCCCCCGGCGGGCCCGCCATTATCGGCTATGTGGCCAAAACCCTGCTGGCCACCCTCGCCTGGGACATGCCCCTGCAAGAGGCCGTGGATCTGCCCAACGTGGTCACCGCCCGCGGTCGCGTCGTTGTGGAAGAAGGCGCACCCGAGGCGCTCACGACAGCGCTTCAAGACTTCGGCCACGAACCCATGAGCCGTCGGCTGACCAGCGGCCTTTACGGTTTTCAGCTTACAGAGGATGGCGGAATTGAGTCAGGCGTCGATCCGCGGCGGGATGGCACATTTTTGATGGGGTCATTTGGGGATGAGGCCCCAAAAGACGAGTGAGCAAGATAACCGTCATCCCGGTTTCTGCAGCAGGCAGAAGACCGGGACCCATAAGCTTGGGAATCAATGGTTGAGCGCTCCCCCGGGTGTCCCCAACCTATGGATCCCACGGACCTTGCAGGCCGTGGGAAACGCGAAACCTGCAACCCGCCTCCCCGTGGCAAACGAAGCGCGGGGAGGTGGATGGAGAGACTTTGGTAACGGTCCTCTTCCTTCGAGAGGGCCTCACCCTGAGGAGCCGCCGCAAAGGCGGCGTCTCGAAGGGCGCGTTGATTGGGGCCCTTCCTTATCAACCCTCAGGATGAGGACCTCTTTTTCTACAACGCCTTCAGCCGTTCCAGCGCTGCTGTCAGCTTCTCCAACGTGCCGGTAAACTCAGCCCGCTGTTCTTTTTTCTCGTCCACCACCGCCTGGGGCGCGCGTTCGACGAACTTGGCATTGCCCAGCTGCTTGTCGATCTTATCGATCTCTCCTTGCGTCTTACCGATAGACTTTTCCAGCCGGGCCATTTCCGCACTCAAATCAATAAAGTCGGCGATGGGAAGCCCATAGGTCTCTCCCGCCACAACGATTTGTGCGGCACCCTTTGGCGGTTCAGCGGCGTGACTGATTCCCTCTAGACGGGCTACCCGTTCGATAAGGTCCGCAAACGCAGTCAGACGCCCTTTGGTCGCTTCGCCAACATTTAGGGCCACGAGGGGCAGCTTGGCCGAGGGTGGGACATTCATCTCTGTCCGCACCGAGCGGACTTCAGAGATAAGATCGATGACAAAACTTAAATCCGCGTCGGCCTCAGGAGCCTCCAGCACGGGCGCATGCCAGTCGGACACCATCAGGAACTTATCCCGCCTGCCCGTACTGGCCCAGAGCTCCTCCGTCACAAAGGGCATGAAGGGGTGAAGCAGGGTCAAGATCCGATCGAGGACATAAGCCCCCGTCGCGCGGATTTCCGCCTTCGCCGCCTCATCCTCACCCTGGAAAACGGGTTTCGCAAACTCCAGGAACCAATCGCAGTAAATATTCCACGTAAACTGATAAATGGCGTTTGCCGCATCGTCAAAACGGTAGGTCTCAAGCGCCGTGGTGATCGCCGCCTCCGCCGCGCTGGCGCGGTGGAGGATCCATTTGGCGAGCGGCAAGGTGCCAGCGGCAGGGTCATACCCCTCCGGCACCGAACACTCGTTCATTTCCACGAACCGCGCAGCGTTCCATAGCTTGGTGCGGAAGTTTCTGTACCCCTCAATCCGGCTATCGGCGAGTTTTACATCCCGCCCCGGCGCGGCCATGGCCGCTAGGGTAAAGCGCAGACTGTCGGTGCCATACTCATCCATCTTGCCAAGGGGGTCGATGACATTCCCCTTGGATTTGGACATTTTCTGTCCCTTCTCATCCCGCACAATGGCGTGGATGTAGACATCCTTGAACGGCACTTCTTTTTTGAAGTAGAGGCCCATCATCATCATCCGGGCCACCCAGAAGAAGATGATGTCAAAGGCGGTGGAAAGCGTCGCCGTTGGATAATATTTTTGTAGCTCCGGCGTATCCTCGGGCCAGCCGAGGGTCGAGAACGGCCACAGAGCGGAAGAAAACCAGGTGTCGAGGACGTCGGGATCGCGCCAAAGATATGCCTTACCAACGACTCCATTCTTCCGGTCCTGCTCCACCTGACGAATGGCCCGATACTCAGCAGATTGATCATTGGTTGCTTCAACGATTTCGACCGACGCATTCAACTCATTCGTCGCTGCTGCGACGGCTTCATCCTCCGTTTCATAGACAAAAATCTTGTCCACTAGAGCACCAGGCAATTTAAGATCATCGCTGGGTTGGCGAGCGCTATACCAAACTGGAATACGATGCCCCCACCAGAGCTGCCGGGAAATACACCAAGGCTGGATGTCATTCAGCCAATTGTCGTAGGTCTTTTTCCAATTGTCTGGAATAAACCGTGTGCGGCCATCATCGACGGCGGCCTGGGCCTCTACCGCCATTTTGGGCGCGTCCACATACCATTGGTCCGTCAGCATGGGTTCGATCACCACACCGGAACGGTCACCTAAGGGCTGCTGGATTTGCTTGTCCTCGACCTTGCTCATCAGGCCTTCAGCATCAATGTCTGCGATGCCCTTTTTCCGGGCATCATAGCGATCAAGGCCGCGATACTCCTCCGGCACCAGATTGATGGCATCAACATTGTCGCTATCCCCAAGCCCCTCGCGTGCAATGGCCATCGCCTTAGCGCTTTCCTCCGCATAGGCCGCACCATCCGTCCGCATCACAGCTTGCTCATCCATCAACCGATAGAGGGGGATATTGTTCCGCTTTGCGACGTCATAGTCGTTAAAGTCATGGGCGCCGGTGATCTTCACCGCGCCGGATCCAAAATCAGGATCAGGATATTCGTCCGTAATGATCGGGATAAGGCGACGATGCGCCTTTGGCCCCACAGGGATCTCGCAGAGTTTGCCCACGATCCGCTCACGGGACCAATCGCAGGAGGCACCGAGGCGCCGTAGCTGGTTCTGGATG
>CALFRH010000355.1 GCA_937919225.1 uncultured Parvularcula sp. | reverse complement strand
GATCTCAAACGTTGACCGGGCATCCTCTTAGCGCGCTAGACGAAAGGCGGTGAAGACGGTAGCGTTAACGCTCTTGCTGGGAGTGGCCGGGGGTGGCCAGTGGTGATTTGATGGCGATGCCGACAGCAGCACTGCGGATGGGGTGGCGGAAACGAACCTTTCCGGCGGCGGCGGGGTTTTTTCTGCTGCTCGTCGCGGCTGTGGTCCATTTTTTCCAGCCTCTAAGTCTCCAGTCTTTTGGCAACCTTCTGTTTGACCATTACCAGCGCACAGCGCCGCGGCCCTATGAAGATGTCTATGTCCGGGTGGTGGACATTGATGAAGAGTCTTTGCGCCGGTTTGGGCAATGGGCGTGGCCCCGTCCCCTCATCGCCGATATGACCCAACGGTTGGCGGATGCTGGGGCAGGGGTCATCGCATTTGATATTGTCTTCTCCGAGCCGGACCGGACGTCGCCGGAGAATCTGGGGCCTATCTTGGAACGCGGCGGCGCCGGGGCGGAGGTCATCGAGTCCTTACGCGATTATGAGCCCCACGATGTCTCGATAGGCCGGACCTTCAGCACCCTGCCGGTCATTATGGGCTACTTTCTTGAACAGATGGAGGGGAAGACCGATCCCCTGCGCCGGGTTGGCGTCGTGACGCTGGGCGATGATCCCACCGGGACGCTGCCCACCTATCGCAGCGCGACCACCTCGCTTGAAGTGATTGAGAGCCAAGCGCTCGACGCTGGCTTCGTTAGTATCCAGAAGGATGCCGACGGGGTTATTCGGGCGGCGCCCATGCTGGCTGTCATGAAGGATGAGATTTACCCCTCCCTCTCTCTCGCTGTTCTGCGCTTTATCGCCGAGGCGATGGGAGAGAATGCCGGCGCCTACGTGCTTAAGACCTCCACGGCCTCTCGGCAATATGGCGCGCGGTCCTCAGACATTGTTTCCATTAAGGTCGGCGGCTTTGAAATTCCCACGACCCCCGACGGGGCGGTCTGGATGAAATATACTGCCAGCAAAGAAAACCGGATGGTGCCCGCTTGGAAAGTACTTGATCCGAACACAACGGATGCGGAACTTCGGGAGTTGTTCGAGGGGACTATCGTATTTGTGGGGACCGGGGCCCAGGGCTTGCGCGATTTGGTGCCAACGCCCGTCGATCCTGCTCTCCCCGGCGTATTGGTTCACGCCCAGGCGCTCGAACAAATGCTGCTCGGTGATTTTATTCAGCGGCCGGACTGGGCACCTGGGGTGCGGATGATTGCCATGTTAGCGGGCGGTCTTATTCTCATTTTGATTGTCCCCATTGCAGGGCCGCTGCGCAGTGGCCTTGTGGGCGCGGTCATCGTTGGTGGCCTTTTTTGGCTTTCCTGGTTCCTTTACGATGAACGGTCTTTACTTTTTGATCCCGTCTATCCTGCGTTAGCTCTTTTGGTGGTGTACGGTTCAACATCGCTTGTCAGCTTTGTGGTGACCGAGGCAGAAAAGTCCTACATTAAGGATGCGTTTGATCGGTATCTGTCGCCAGAGATGGTGGAGAAGCTTGCAGACGATCCCAGTCAGCTGGCGCTTGGGGGGCAAGAGCGCGAGATGACTATTCTGTTCTCGGACATTCGGAGTTTCTCTAAAATCTCCGAAGGCATGACGCCGGAGGAACTGACCACCTATCTAAACACCTACCTTACGCCGATGACGGATATTTTGATGTCCCACAAGGCAACCGTGGACAAATATATTGGCGATGCGGTGATGAGCTTTTGGAATGCGCCGCTTGACGACCCTGACCAGTACAAAAACGCGGCCCGAAGCGCGCTGGCGATGATGGAAAAGCTTGATGCGATGAATGCCGCGCGCGGGCGTGATGACGCGCAGCCGGGGGAGGCGCTTCCTGTTAAGACCGCCATTGGCATCGGTCTTCATTCTGGGCTCACCTCGGTGGGGAATATGGGGTCAGAGCAACGCTTTGCCTATTCTGTGCTTGGCGATACGGTGAACACCGCGTCCCGCCTTGAAGGGATGACAAAGCAATATGGTGTCGGCATCCTGGTGGGGGATGAGACAGCAAGACATCTTGACGGTTTTGCTACGTTCGAGGTGGACCGCGCAAAAGCAGTGGGCAAGGATGAGTGGCTCACCATCTTTGTTCTCGTGGGCGATGAAACGGTGGGTGGGGATCCCCGTTTTGTTCAATTGAGAGAGCGACAGGGCGAGTTCTTGGAGGCGTACCGGCAGCAGGATTTTGATAAGGCTCTGACCCTGGCAGATGAATGTATTCTGTTAGGGAAACATTTCGGACTTCAGCGCTACTATGGCATTATGAAGGATCGAATTGAGGGCTATCGAAGCGATCCGCCGCCGCCACACTGGGATGGCGTCTATGTGTTTAGCAGCAAATAATACAGTCTTCGGCGATACCGTGTGGGCGACGCTCGGACGAGAGGCATGCTTATGCTGATTGCGCAAATTACCGACCTGCACATTGGCACCGGCGATGATATTGGTGCGGAGGATAACTACCACCGCCTCCTCGCTGTCTTTGCGCGGCTAAAGGCCTTAAAGCGCCAGCCGGATTATATCGTTGCGACGGGCGATCTTACCGAAACGGGATCGGTCTCTGCCTACAAGCTTTTGAAAAAGATGCTGGATCGCGCGGAGATTGAGATCTTTCCATGTATGGGTAACCATGACCTTTCGGCGAACTTCAAGAAAGTCTTTGGCCGAATGGCCTTTCATGATGGGTTTTGTCAGTATACGAGGGACTTAGGGCCCGTTCAGCTGGTGGTGACCGATACCCATGACGAGACCATCCATGGCGGCGATTTTTGTGAGGTCCGTGCCCGATGGCTCGACGAAACCCTGAGCGATATTGGGGACAAACCTGTCCTATTGGCGTTGCATCATCCCCCCTTTGTCACGGGGATCGATTGGATGGGCGCCCGGGAGAGCGATGAACCTTGGGTGCAAATGCTGGATAGTGTTGTTCGGCGTCATCGTAATGTGAAGCGGATCATCAGTGGGCATATTCATCGCCCCATCGTTCGGCAATTTGCGGGGACGGATTGTTTTGTCTCCAGTGCCACGGCGGCGGAGGTGCATCTGGAGCTGGCGCCCTTAAGCTCGTCAGAAGCCGACGGTCGACCTTTGATTGTTGACGAGCCTGCGGGCTTCGCCCTTCACCTTTGGGATGGGCAGCAATTTGTGAGCCACCATGGGGTGGCCGGGGACTTTGACGTGATCCTCGAATATCATGAACGCTTCCGCGATGTGATGCGGGATGTGTTCCATGTGCCTGAGTGAGGTACCGCAAATCAGGGGATGGGCCCCCTGATTTTTTGCGGCTTACGAATCACCTTGTATGCGTTGGCGGGGTTTTCCTTCTTCCCCAAGGAATGAGGCGAAGATCCTGAAACTGAACCCCCTTAGCGCGAACTTGTCTGTCACGTGACAGAATCGAAACCGCCACCCAAGCCTCTAGAGGGCTTAGATGGCGGTAAGGATCTTGGTCTAGCTTTGCTTGGCCTAGTTTGCGCCGATTAGCGCAGGGAACTGCGGGTGATTGACCACATTGTTATTGAGTTGCTGCACCGCGGGTGTGAATGCGTCTACCACGTTTTGGCATGCACTGATTGCAGAATAGCTTGTTTTGAATGAGTAGGTCGCGTCCACCTGGTATCCCTGAGGTAGTACCGTTGAACTGACCAACATGCCGATATTCCAAGACCCGGTACCAATGGAGTTGAAGTCGAGCTTATTCACCACGCCGGTAATGACGTTGCTGCTGCTTGGGTCGTAAGCATCAGCAAGGAATAGCTCGTCCCGAAGAGCGCTTTCGATAGCTTCAACGGGCGTTTTCCCTGGCACCACTTCGATGGAGCCTAGGGCGCGGCAGGTGGTGTCGTCCGATACTGACGGGTCCTTGGTAAAGGTACCAACCTGAACTGTGGTGGCTTCTGAGAATTTGGACTTCATAGTAACGACATTTTCTGTCGATGGCGCATATGGCCGACTACTGGTGGTTTCGCAGCCCGTAATAGTGAGGAGCCCGGCCAAGCCGAGCATAGTTGATTTGATGATATTCATGGTTCCCCTGCCTATAATAGTGTTAACCAGCTGAGCTTTTAGCTTAGATGAATCATTAAAGCAAAGTCCATGAAGCGTCTGGCCTCGTGCCCATCAGCCTACCGCCGATACCCGTCCATCTCCACCGTGTCCGTCACCCGGAACACGTCGCGGGCATCGTCGAGGAAAAACTCCTCCATCTCGTCCCTCGTAAAGGGCCGCGATCCCAACCGTCCGAAGACGGCCATTTGTCCGCCCATTTCATCGACGGCGCGGTCGCGATCAAGGCCTTTGGATAGGGCCAGTGCGGCGGTGCGGGTTTTCTTCCACGCGATAAGTTCCGGCCGGGGCTCGGGGGAGAAGCCATAGAAATTGGGGTTCATGGAGGCCCGCTCATTCTTGCCGTCCGCACCGCGACCGGCCATGGGGGAGGTGAGCTGCAACACTTTAAAGCCTGCTTCGCCATCGGCCACATAGGCAAAGAGGGAGGCATTGGTGGTGGCCACCACAACGTCCCGCGTATCGCTAAGGCGCTGGCCGTCCCCAAGGTCAGTCACTTGCCCGTAAACGGAGGGTTTGCGCGGCTTCTCAACATCAAGGATGTAAAGCCCCTCGGCGCCGCCTGCCACATAGGCATAGGTGCGGGCCACATAGATACGATGGGCATCGGCCATGGGCACATAGGCACTCTCCACGATGACCGGCATCCGGGGATCGGTGATATCAAAGACGTGGAAGCCGTCATCATTGGTGGCGAACAGGTAGCGGAACTGCACCGCCGTGGCCCGGGCCCCGGCCAAGGGCGCTGTTGTCACATATTGCGGGTTTAACGGATCATCGAGGTCCACGATCACAATACCGTCCGGGGTCGTGATATAGGCAAGGTACCCGGCCAGGGTGATGTGGCTGGCACCCGAGAGAACGCCCGCCTCGTTCCAGGTCACCGCGCGCTCAAGGAAATTGTTCCGCGGTTCCCCATCACCAAAGGTGGTGATGTCGGTGAGAATAAGACCCTCTTCTGCGTCCGTAATCACCGCATACCGATAGATGGGATGCATGGCCTGTTCCTGGTTCATGGCATTCATTTCAGGCGTGTTCTTCAGCGGGTTCACCGGCTGGGTCGTGGCCAGGGCCATGCAGGTGGCATTTTTCGACTTCACCCTTGGATCATGCCCGAGGGGGGAGAAGGGGGCGGTGATGATCCGCTCCGAAAAGCCCTTATTGGCGACCGAGGCGATGTCGTAGACCATGAAGCCGCCCTTGCCCTCGGCAACGAAGAGATACTCGCCCCGATGTTGGAGGCATTGGACGGCGCCACTCGCCTTTTGCCGGACATTGGCAATTTCTTCGAGGGCGCCGGTCTCCCCCCGGAACTTATTCTCCGCATCAAAGGTTTTCCCGCGGGTCCAGTTGATGAGTTCCTTCCCGTTCCGCTCGGTATGGGCCTTATAATAGTCAGGGTAGGCATATTCATGGAGGTAAGAGCCGAACACCGTCTGGGGTTCGTCAAACTCGGTCACCCGAATGGCTTCGAGGGCGCCTTCCTCCCCGACCCAGGCGTGGAGGCCCATAAAGTTGACGAAATTGGTGCCCAGCAACATGAGCTGCGCCATGATGGCATTATTGTCTTCGTCTTGGGAGAGGTGGCAGTCCGTGCAGGTCTTGGTTTCCGTCTTCCGCACCGTATGGGGGAAGTGGGGGGCGAAGGCTTGAGAGGAATAGCCCGCCGAGGACACAGGCGGTTGCTGTACATAGATCCGTTCACGGTTCACATTGGTGGAGGTGAGGACCAGCGCCGACGTGGAGCGCACGGGGGCAATGGCATTCCCCTTGGTGGTTTGGTGCTTACCCAGCTGGAACATCTGGTCCCGCGCCACTTGCGGGTTATAGGTGGCGTAGTTCCGGGTGGTCTTCTCATCATATTTGTGGGTTTTGGTTTTCCAATTGGCCTCAATCGGCAAATGGCACCCACCGCACGATGTGGTCCAGGAGAGGTGACAGGTATAGCACGTCATCTCATCATCCTGGTGCGCCCTTTCCTCTGATGAGATGCCAGGGCCCCATTCCATTGGCCCAGACCCGTAAAGGCCCGCGGCCTTGACTGTTTTCGCCCGGGCGGATTTGGCGTTGAATTCAGGGTGCGATTTATCGAGGGAGTCTTTGACGAGGCTCATCTCCCATTCAAGGGCGGGGTCGATGATGGACCGTTGGACCAGCACCTGCCGACCGTCCCGGCGGACCCATTCAAACCGCAGGCGGCCATCGGGATTACGCAGGGTGCCAAGATCTCGCCCGCGGGGGGTGGCCGCGACGTTAGAGGTGCGCAAGGTGGGATAGGCATCGGCGGTGCCGTGGCAGTCTTTACACCCAATCTCCACCGCATTGGCCACCTCGCCATGGATATAGCCATTGCCGTGACTGTCGCCGGAGAAGTGGCAGTCCGCACACTGCATCCCCACTTCGGCATGGATGGACATCATATGAACCGACTTGCCGGGATTGACGCCGGCAGGCACGAATTGGGGTTCCCCCTCCCGCCGCCATTTTTCGGGATCGTCAGGGGCGACGATGTTCCCGTCGGCATCGAGCAAATTGCCCTTGCGGTCCCGCTTTAGGATCGCGCGGAAGTTCCAGCCATGGCCGTGATAGTCCGCAAACTGTGTGTCTTTGAGATCGTCGTTGAGGTCATAGACATTGCGGAGGAAGTCCACATCTCGCCACAGGCCGCGCACCGCGGCCCCCTCGGGGTTACGGTCGAGGACTGCGCACTGTTCGGCAATGGTGGGATAGTGCTGCTTTTCCGGCCACATGGCGGGCGCATCACTCTCATAATCCCACATAGTATAGCCCAGATAGCTGTTCAGGAACATGTTGGGCTGGTGCATGTGGCAGTTCATGCACTGGGACGTGGGGATGGCGCTGGTGAACTCGTGGCGGATGGGGTGACCCTTCTCATCCGCAGGGATGGTCGGGTCGGCGGTGGCAGTTTTCCCGTCCCGACCGTACTTCACATAGGTGAGCGCGTGCCGCGGCTCCCGGTCATTGGCATAAGGCGTGTGGCAGGCCGAACAGCCCGAGGTCCGGTAATCCCCTGGCTGATCATTGGTGCCCATGAACCAGGTGAAGGGGTCATTGAGCCGGGTTTTATAGATATTTAGGACCGGGATTGCCACCCGCAGGCCGGTGCCCGGTCCCCGGTTTGACTGGCGCAGGTCCGGGCGCCCCGGTTCTTCCAGGCGTTGAATGACCCCCACCGGGTTGGGCAGGCCCACCTCGGCAAATTGGGTAAGGATGTTCCGGCCCCCCCGTTCAAAGACGCGGAATACGTCCGCTGGCGGAATGACGTGCCATGTGGGCAGGGGCTGAAGATAGGGGAGGATGCCGCGGGCTGCCTGCTCCGGCGTGACGGTGCCGGGCGTCGTGCCGGGGCCGAGCAGCATCGCCGCCTCCCCCTCGCGGGTATAGGCTTCCCCCAGAATGTAGTTTTTAAATGGCAGGATGCCATTATTGTACGCCGCCCCGCCCCACAGCATGGCGCCGGTGGCCATGAGGGAGCGCTCCGCGGCCTCAATGACCGGCAGGTGGCAGGCGCCGCACGCCTCCCTTGCCACACGGTAATCCGACGGGTTCACAAAGCGGATGAACTCCGGCGCTTCCTTATTGAGAAGGGTGTAGGAGCGCTTGGGGTTGGCGGAGCTGGGGAATTTCCACGATTTGGGATAGGTGGGCAGCACATGGGCCGTGTCCCGCGCCGCGACATAGTCCGCGTGATCTTTGGGCAGGCTGGCATCCCCGAACACGGTTGCATCCCCGCCATGGCAGTCCGTGCACCCTAGTACCACGCCGGGGGAGGCGTGCATGGTCGCCTTGTCCGTGTCCGTATGGCAGGAGTAACAGCCCTCAGACTTCGCATCCGCGGCGGCCTGGGTCTGACCAAAGGGGGCGGGCGGTGCGGTGACGTAAGAACGCTTCACCGCTTTTTCCTTATCCGCCGCGCCCGCCGGGGTGATGGCAAGGAGACCGAAACAGGCGGCGGCGATGATCTTGGACAGGCGCATCAGTAACTCAACGTCGCGTTAAACAGGATCGAATAGTAGTAATCATCGTCTTCTTCGTTGGCGAACAGCTGCTCAAACCCATTGCCGGGGAGGAGTGTCGCGCCGGAGAGGCGGAAGACCACATTTTGGATAAAGTCCGGGCGGTAGATGGCAGCGGCGGACAGATCAAAGCCAATGTCCGTGTCAATCGGCGCCTGGATCCGCGTGGCGGACAGGCTTGACGTATCATCAAACCACAGATGGTTCGCATTCACGCTGAAGCGAAGCTCCGGCGTGATATCGGCATCGGCCCCTGCGCCCAAAAGCACCGTCCCCGGATTGGTGAATTGGGACTGGCCCTGTTCTTTTGAGGATCGAAGCGTGTTGAGGATGCCGTTTCGGCCATTTACATTGATGACCCGGCCGCCCCCGGCATAGGGAATGGTCTGGCGGATCCAATAACTCGTGTCCGCGCCCGCAAATTGCGGGTTCTCGAAAATGGCGTCAAAGCCCTCTTCTTTGTCATCAAACGGATCACTGTCTCCGCTGGCGTAGAGCCCCGATAGACGGAAGCGCAGCCAATCATAATCGATGGAGGGTTCAATAGCGGCGAAATAGGCGGAAATGTCGGTTTCTTCGCCAGTAAAGTCGCTGGGCTTGTTCTTGCCGAATGCATAATAGAGAGAGGCGGAGAGGTTAAGGCGCCCTTTCCGACCGTCCGCGGAATAGCCAAGATAGGCCACATCATAGTCCCGACCGCGCAGGTCTCCGATGAGAGCGGGGCGCACGGGGAACCCGTTTTCGTCAATCTCAATGTCATCCTTTTCCCGGTTCATATTGAGGACCAGGGTCGCCTGGCTGGTCATGCCGGGGAAGGGCAGATCCTGGCGAAAGGCATTGGCGGCGAGGACATAGTCTTCGCGAATGGGTTTATCGACGGCGTTGAGGCCCGAATTGGTGTCCTTCTCAAGCCGCGCAAAGGCGGCGAGATTATATTGGAACCGATTATTGTCGCGGTTTCCGAAAAAGCGGATGCCAAGCTGGCTGTCCTGGAATAGGAAGCCGCGGAAGTCAGCGTTAAAGGGTTGTATCCCTATACGGACGGAATCAAAATCGTACCGATCCGACACGTTGCGAATATGGTAGTCGAAAAAGGCTTCCTGGAGGCCGATGAAGAAGTCGCTTCGCTCGGTATTGGAGGAAGGTTCGACTTCGAGCGCCCGGCGCTCTTCAATGTCCACATAATTGTACTGGATCGCGGGGGTAAGGCGGAATTCGAGATCCTGCGGCTTATAGGCCGTCGAACCCTTGATAAAGGAAAGGGACGGGATGAAAGTCTGGGCAAAGACAAAGCTTTCGGAATTGCCAAAGACATCGAGCCGATCTGGCCGGTCGGTGGTTTGAATGCTCACCGGCGTGGGGAAGGTGCGCGGTTCCACCACCGTGTCAGAGACGAGGGCGGCCACGACGAACCAATCCTTGGTACCCCAAATCGGCCGGTCGCCCTTGAGCGTATTCTGATTATAGGGATCCCACCAGCGTTCTTTGATACCAAGGTCTTCGGCCAGACGCCAGCGGTCGGGCACCGGGACGAGAGCGTTCTCGCCCAGAGGGTCAGGGGCCTCCACCGCGCCGGGATTTAAGAGGAAGATCTTGGGTTCCGGCCTGGGTCGTCCTGGACGGCGGCGGGTCTCTTCAACGATGACAGTGGGTTCGTCGTCCGCCCCCGGAATGGTGGTGGGAGCGATAACCGGCGGTCCCGGCGGGGTTGGGTTCGGCTTGCCGCCATAGGTTCGGACCCGGTCTGTCGCGCAAGCGGAGAGGGCAAGGGCGATAAGGGCGGTACTCAAAAAGGGGTGGGGGTGAGACATAGCGCTATTTCCCCTGGCAGACGTTCTGCTCATCCGAGTCCAAAAACGGACTGAACGGGCAATTAATATACCGCAGACGGACGTCACGGCCATTAGAAAGCGGCACCACGATGCGGTCGGCCCTCATCGCCGGGGGGGCGTTATTGATGGTCCCATCCATCCGTAGGCCCGCATTATGAAGCCCGAGGAAGGAAATCATATCGTCTTGGTCGATGCCATCGCCGGAGACCCCGATGCCCCCAATCAACTGGTCCCCGCGATAGATGGGGACGGAGCCTGGGAAGATTTGGATCCCATTTTGCAGGCGATTCGCCCCCGACAGGCCGGGGACGGGCGGCAAAAAAGTGCAGCGCCGGGGGGTGTCGGGCCCGGCGCCCGCGACAAAGTTGAGATGCTCGATAAAGTTCCCAAAAACGAGATCGATCTGCAGGCCCGTGGCAAACGGATTAAATCGCTCAATGGGTTCAGATAGGGGCCCGGGGGCGTTTCCGACCTCCCCATCAGGGAAGAAGGGGCGAGACAGATTGCCGCCCGAGCGATCCGCAAACGCAAAGCTGCCCGTAAGGGCCGCGGGATCCATGAAGAGGGTACGGACGCGGCCGACACTACCGCGCACCTTTCCATCGGGGATGCCCGGACTGCCCGCCACAGCGGGGCTTTGGACCGCGGCGCTTAACTGGGTCGCGGCCAGCGTGTTTGAGAAAAAGGTGGCGGTGCGGGCCTTTTGCAGGCTGACATCAATGCCGAAAATGGGAGCATCCGGGGAGCGGATGATGCCTAGGATCTGCCCATTGGTGTCCACGATGGAGACGCTTACCTGCGCTCGGCTGCCCAGGGGCTGACGGATTTGGGCGCGGGCTTTGGAAAGAATGCCAAACGCCTCTTCGAGGAGGGCGATGACCTCCCCTTCGGTGAGGGCCTCGGATGTCCCTTCCGTCCCTGCCCGGGGTGGGAAGCGGTTCGATCCAAACCCGTCGGACAAGACGTAGGCGTCTTCGGTATTAAAAGATGTACCCCGACGAATACCGGACCCTTCTGACCCATAGGTCGTGCCCGCAATGATGGCGGGCGTATCCTCGCCGAAATAACCGCGAACAGAGACAAGTGTGCCAGAGGACAAGGCGGAAAAAGCAGGTGCGCTCGCGGGTGTGGATTGAAGGTCCGTTACCGCCATGTCGGTGAAGCGCAAGAATGTTCCGTCCACCGAAATACGGTCGGCCCGGATGCCTGTTGGTGCCTCGAACCCTTGCGACCCCGCGATGGCCATCGCCTCCTCGGGGCTGTTGTCAAAGTCGGTGACGTCTGGGTCAAAGGTGTAAGTGTCATCAGCGGACACGCCAATGCCGCCGACCACCACGCCATCCTTATAGAGAGGAATCCCGCCAGGATCTGCCGACAGGCCAAGGGGAGAGCGATTGGGCCCAATAAAGGCCCCCTGGCCCACCGCATAACGGGTAGAGAGATCCGAGCAGGGCAGCTGGCTAAATTGCACCCCGAAAAGGGGCCCGCTTTCAAGGCCCTGGGTGAGGTTCGGTGCCGGGGGGAAATGTTCCTGCACGATCATACTGGCGGTGCGGGAGGTGAAGGCATTGCCGCTGGAGGAGAGGTAAGCCCCGGTGATCGCCTTCGCGATGGCGGCCAAGGTGCTTTCCACCCGGGCGCCCTGGAGGCCCGGCGGGTTCGGATCATCTTCGGGCACCTTCCGGGTTACTTCGGTAAGGTCTGGCGCGCCGGTCATTTTGTAGACGCCGAGAACATTCCCCACACGGTCGACCACCGCAATGGTGGCGGGTTGGTTCCGCGCGGTGGCCTCCGCCACGGCCTGGGCGATGATGGCTTCCACATCGCTGATGGTGAGGTTTTGGGCCGCAGGGTCCGCAAACAACCGTTGGGTCGGTGCCGTTGGTGTTCCGCCCCCGCCATTATGGGTGGTGGGTGCTGGTGCTTCGCCATTGCCGCCGCTACCGCCACCACCACAGGCGGCGAGGAAGAAGCAGAGGGCAATGAGCGTCAGGGCTAATTGTGCTAAACCTGCATTTGCAGTTTGCTCTACAGGTTGTTGAGGTTCAGCCACTTGCCGTTGCTCACGGCTTGTCCGTGGGGTCCATCGAGTTGAGGGAGCATTTTGTGGTTCTTTGGACCCCACGGACGCTGGCGCGCCGTGGGGAACGACGAGATGCTTAATCTCTAAATGGGCTTGGTTCTTTAAGGGGCCCATCGAAAAGCGACGTCCTCGGCAGAAAGGGATGCGCCTACGGCCCATCACAATGCCCGCACCCGCGCTGCGATTTGGTTGAGAGATGCGCGAAGGGCGCCCGGATCATATTGGTTGGGGCTTTCCACCGCGCCTTTGGCCCGGGCGAGGGCGGGGGCGATGGCAGTTGCGGCCGCTTCTGATATAAAGTCTTGTGCCACCATGGCGTTGAGGAAGGTGTCCACCGCGATCACCGCCTGTTCGCCAGCGGCATAGTTCGTATACTCCCGCGATACCGTGCTGTTTAGGATGCGGTTGAGGATGCCAAGGCTTGTTTCTTTATCGAAAGTTGCGCCCTCGAAAACACTACGCATCTCCGCGCCATAGGCCATGAGCCCCTCCGCCCCCTGCTTTGTGGACCAGCGGCCTACGCGCGTTCCGGCGTGAAGCTGCGCATTGATTTTCTGAAGGGCGCCCGACTTGCTCGGGGCGATTTCAGCAACCGCTGCTTTCAGCATAATGAGGTTTGCGTCATTGTAGACCGGCACGCCGGGGCCGAGGGGGCGTGCAGGGTTTGGGCGCCAGCTGGCGAACGCCTTGGGGTCATTCGAGATCGGCTTATGGCAGGCGTGGCAATCAAAGAAATAAAGTTCCGGGAACAACCCGTCCTGGGCGATGTCATCCTCCGCGAGAAGGGCGGCGCTTCGTTCCATCGCCATCGCCTGCCCAATGGCCCAGGTTTTGATGCCACCGGCAACGTCTTTTCGTGTCTGATAGTCTGTATCTTCGTCATGATGCTGTTGCAGGGCGGTGAAAAGGTCGAGTTCGAAGCTTATCCTTGGGTGGCCGGCCCCCATAATCCGGTGGGTGACGAACTGGTCCGGCCGGTCGGAGCCAAAATGACAATCAAGGCAGAGGCTCGCCCGGGCAGTGATATCCGAGACCGGGTAGAGGCCATTTTCGACGTTTTGGGCGTGTGTGGCGCCGGTCGCATAATGTGTGCTGAGCCAGTCGCCTGCGCCGCCATGGCAGGCTTCGCAGGTCACGCCTTCTGCCAAATTAAATTGCAGCCCCTGCTGAGTTTCAGGGATATTATGGGCATGGCAAGACAAGCACCCGGCCGCCTCCTCAGCGGGGCCAATTCCCAAATGCCTCGCAATTGCTTGGCTTTGCGGGGTCATCAGTACCCGGTAGGCGCGAGCGTGAGCCCCGGTGACGCTGCTTTGATCTTGCCAGGTGATTATCTCATTTTGTCGGATTTTTGCCCCTGTGGGGGCTTGCCGCGAATGGCAGGTCGTCCCGCCGCAGGAGGCGACGCCCAAATGCTCCCGCCCATCATCGAGCGGTTTAGCAGGCACATCTGTAGCCGTTGCCCGCCCTGCTCCTGCAAAAACGCAAAAGGCGGTACACACAATGGCCAGCCAGAGGTTCCCTAGAACGCGCATAGCGATCCCCCTCTTTTTCTCTCTTCTATCGCAATAGAAACGCCGAGGGAACCCAGAGAACGGTGTAATCCCCCGCCGCGGACGACATTGGGGCGGAATTTGTTCAGTATATTGGCGACATCGGGGGCTGGTGCATAAGGAGGATTATGCTACCCTCATAAATGGCGAGCGGGGGATGCTCATCGACGTGTCAGACAAAACCAAAATTGATGATGTCAGAATAGCGATTATTGGCTCTGGGCCCGCTGGGCTCAGTGCAGCGGCGCGCGCCGCGGGCCTTGGGCTTTCCCATATTCTCTTGGAAAAGACTGGCCATCTGTCCGATACGATTTTCAAATATCAGCGCGGGAAGCACATTATGGCGACCCCCGATGCGCTGGTCCTGCGCTCGGATTTATCCTTTTCTGCTGGGGCCCGAGAGATTATTCTTGATGCATGGGATAATGAGAGTGAATTGCAAAAACTCTCCGTACGACTCAATGCAGAGGTTACCTCAATTGAAGGACGGAAGGGGGCCTTCACCCTCACCCTTAGCGACGGTGGCAAGATCAAGGCTGAGACCATTGTTCTAGCGATTGGAACCCAAGGGAACCCCAACAGATTACGGGTGCCCGGGGGCGATAAGTCCTTTGTGACCTACCAGCTCGATGATCCGGCGGATCATCTGGACAAGAATATTATCGTTATCGGCGGTGGCGATGCGGGGATTGAAAATGCCCTTGGTCTCGCTGACCCTGATCTTGCGAACACAGTCACCCTGTTACAACGGTCGGACGGTTTTCCCCGGTCAAAACCGGCCAATGTTGCAGCCCTTGAGGACGCCAAGGCGCAGGGTCTGCTCGATTTTATGACCAGCGCCAGCCCGAAAGAGGTGCTGGATGGCAAAATGGTGATTGACGCTAAGGACGGGGAGGTGTCGCTCGACTGCGATTTGATCATAGCGCGTCTTGGCTCTGCAGCGCCGCGGAAGCTTATCGAAGGGTGGGGGGTAGAGTTTACAGGCCCCGACCGTGAGGCCTTCCCCGTTCTGACGGAAACTTTTGAAAGTACTGTTCCTGGCCTTTATGTCATTGGCGCCCTCGCGGGCTATCCCCTCATCAAGCACTGTATGAATCAGGGCTATGACGTGGTGGAGCGTATTGCGGGGAACACCACGTTAAAGCCCGCCGACGAACCACTTCTTGAGAGTGTTTTTGGTGGCCTTCCCGGTAACCGTTCGGTTGACGAATGGATTGCTCACCTCCAGGCGAAAGTGCCTATTTTTGAGGAGGTGAGCCGCCTGCAAATGCGGGAATTCCTGCTTGATTCAAAAATGCATGCCCCGCGCAAGGGTAAAACCCTCTTTAGAAAGAACGAATCTGGCTCGTCCATCTTTGCTGTGGTCGATGGGTCGGTTGATGTGGCTGTCAGTGCTGATGATCCTAAGGCGGTGGTGTCTTTAGGCGAGGGGCAGATCTTTGGGGAGATTGGCCTTATCTCTGGCCGCCCGCGGTCCGCCACGGTGAGGGCGGGCGGTCAAACGGTTCTCATCGAAATTCCGCGTACCGCTGCTCTTAAGCTTATCGATACTGTTCCCGCTGTGCGGCGGCGCGTGGACAGCATCGCGACGGAGCGGCAGATCCGTCAGATCTTCGGCAATAGCATCGCTGTTAAGTGGATTGAGAAGCTGATCGCAAATGCGGAGTATGTCGATGCCCCGGCGGGAAAAACCATTATCGAAGAGGGCGGCGACGATCTTGACGTCTACATCATTCGCTATGGCAGTGCAGTCGTTGAAAAGCTGATTGGCGGCAAGCCTGTCTTTCTCTCTTATGTTCCTGCGGGCACTTATGTCGGGGAGATGGCGCTGTTTGAGAACCGTTTACGGACGGCTTCAGTCAAAACCGCTATTAAGTCTCAGCTCATCCGCCTTAAGGGAGAAGTGTTTGAGGAAGTCTTGAACGCTGACCCCTCTTTGCGGGAGCGGGTCCGGGCGACCGTCGTTCAACGTCGTAAACTGAATGCCTTTGTGGAGTCTAATAAGGATAATTTCGGCAGCGTGGCGGATTATTATTCTGGCGTTGCGAATTTCCTTATTTCGGAAGGGTTGGGGGAGGCCACCGACGCCCTTCTCATCGATGAAAGTCTTTGTGTGGCTTGCGATAATTGCGAGGTCGCCTGCGCTGAAACGCATCAAGGAATTTCGCGCCTCGATCGGGAGGCGGGGCAGACGTACGAAAATATCCACGTGCCCACCTCTTGCCGGCATTGTGAGCACCCCCATTGTATGACCGATTGTCCGCCGGACGCCATTCGTCGGGGGGCGGATGGAGAAGTGTTTATCAATGACACTTGCATCGGTTGCGGAAATTGCCAGCGTTACTGCCCCTATGGTGTCATCCAGATGCAGCGAGTGCCGCCGAAAAAGCCGGGCCTCCTCGGATGGTTCCTGTTCGGGGCGGGCCCCGGTCCCGGCCAGCCGGACTCCGATTGGATTGATGCTCATACAAAAGATACGGGCACCCCAAAACTCGCCGTCAAGTGCGATATGTGTTCGGGCATTAAAGGTGGCCCGGCGTGTGTGCGGGCGTGCCCGACCGGCGCCGCCATTCGGGTGTCACCGGAGGATTATCTCGATCTCACGGATGCGTCCGAACGGCCCCTAGATTTTGGAGGGCGTGACTGATGGCACGATCCAATGCGGCACCCCTTTCCGCAGCGGCCAAGCGTCGCCAGCAGGCCGCGCATGAAAGCTTCCTGAAACATAAGGGCTACCGCTATTTTAAGGTCGCGGCAGCTCTCTCAGTGTTGGCGATCCTTGTCTACTTTTTACATGACCCCATTCCGAGGCCCAATGGGGGGACCTGGTACGGTTATACGTTAGGGACCATGAGTGCGCTGTTGATCCTATGGCTGACGGCCCTTGGTATTCGAAAACGGCGAATTTCTGCTGGCCGATGGAGCTTGAAGGCATGGACCTCGGCCCATGTTTATTTGGGGCTTTCCCTATTGGTACTGGGGACGCTGCACACTGGCTTTCAGTTTGGCTGGAACGTGCACACCCTGGCCTATGGGGTGATGGTCTTTGTGATTCTGTCCGGGCTTATTGGTATTTATTTCTATACGGTCATTCCTAAAAAGATGGGGCGTAACCGGGAGGAGATGACCCGGGAGCAAATGGTCCAGGATCTGAACGCCCTTGACCGCCAATTGACGCAGTTGGCTGGCCCCTTGCCGTCGGAGATCACCAACCTTGTTAGCCAGTCCATCCAAAAAACGAAGGTGGCAAAGGGGGTTTTCTCCCGTCTAGCGAAAAATCCGGGACCGGACGCGACAGACAAGGCGGTGAAAAAACTGCGGCAATTGCATCCGACCATAGATGGCCGTGAGCGGGAGGCCCTTAGTGCCGTCATTGATGCGCTTGAGCGGAAGCAAGTGAGCCTTGCCCGTGCTAGGCGCCATGTTCGCTATAAGACCATGCTGGAATTGTGGCTCTATTTTCATGTGCCGATGACGTTTTTGCTCATCGCCGCCCTCAGTGCACATATTATTAGTGTCTTCTTTTATTGGTGATCCGGCACGCTTATGACCTTTATCATTCGGCAAATCACCAAGCGGGCTAGCGGCCAGGACATTGTCCGGGACCGGCAGATCGACCAAGCGCGGCTGACCGTGGGCCGTGCCACCAGCAATGATATTTTCCTTGGTGATTTGCGGGTGGGGCTTGAGCATCTGGTAATGGAGGTGTCGGGGTCGCGGTTATCTGTACAAGCGTTGGCGGAGAAAAAGTTCGTCATTGATGGAAAGACCGTCAATCAGGTGACGCTGTCTGATGCCCGCCCTCGCCAAATCCAGGTGGGTCCCTATGGGCTCAAGGTCAGCCTTAACAATAATGGCCTTTGGCTTGTGGAGGTGGAGCGGCTGGAGGCTGAGGAAACGCTCCGCGAAAAAGACGTAGACGATATTTTCACCCTTCGCGGCACTGGCATGGGAAAGCGGGGACCGGCCTGGCTTTTCTTTGCAGTGGCCCTGGCGGTGTTCCTTGTACTGCCAATCTTGTGGTTTCATGGGGCATTGCCAGGCGGCATCAATGATAGGGTGGACCTTGACCAGTCCTGGCTGAGTGGTGAATTGTCCGGGGCCCATGCCAATCTCGAGGGAGAGTGTGAAGCGTGCCACAAAAAGGCGTTCGAACACGTGACCGACGCCACTTGTCTTGAATGTCATGAGGGCCTGGGGAACCATGCCCAGCCTAGGCGGTTGACCAGCGCCATGGCCGAAGCGCATGGCTTTGACGGTTTGTTGGTGGAAACGGCAGCCTTCTTTGGGAAGGAACAGGGGGAGTGTGCTGATTGTCATCGGGAACATAATGGGGAGGATGGGATTGTTCTTGATAATTCCTCTCTGTGTACCGACTGCCATTTGGGCATGTCCGAAAGGCTTGCCGATACGACCTTACTAGACGCCAGTGATTTTGGGACGGATCACCCTAATTTCCACGCGACGGTGGTGACCACCCCTGGGGCCGAGCCCATCTCCGCGCGTTTCTCTCTTGATGACCCGGCCCTTCAGGATAATTCGGGGCTGAAGTTCCCCCATGATATTCACCTTAGCGTCGATGGCGGTGTTGCGCGCCAGGCCCAGGAGCTGGCCGTGGACCACGGCTTTGGCAATGCCCTGGTGTGTGCAGACTGTCATACTGAGGAAAGTGGCGGCATGTTGTTCGAGCCTGTGGACATGGAGGCGAACTGCCAAATGTGCCACTCCCTTGTTTTTGAAACCGATGGGACTGTCGAGCGTAAGCTGCCCCATGGTCAGCCGGCGGAAGTCGTCGCCATTTTGCGGGAATACTATAAAGCGAAAGCGCTGGGCCAGGCGGTGGTGCCCACCGTGTCGGACCGCCGCCGTCCAGGCAGCACGTCTCTCTTGCGCCAATCGGATCGTCAGCAGTCGGCCCTTGTGGATGCCGAACGCAATGCGAATACGATGATTGCCAATGTCTTCTCCGAAGGCGGCGCCTGTTATGACTGCCATCAGGTGGTGGAACCGCCCTTAGGCACTGTCGACTACCGCATTATGCCGGTGGCCCTCATGGATCGGTTTATGACCAAGGGGCTGTTCAATCATGCCAAGCATGAGGTGGGGGATCTCACCTGCGAGAGTTGCCATGAGGCGTCTGTGTCAGACAGTGCAACCCATGTTCTCCTGCCGGGCATCGATACGCGGCCCAGCATGGTCGCGGGGGGCGATGAGGTGGTTGGCTGCCGGGATTGTCATGCCGGAGAAACCGCCAGCGGGGATCTTGTGCCCTCGCCCTGCATTGACTGCCATATCTATCACGATGTCGCCCATGCGCCCCAGATGACGGCAGGTTTGTTCGATGGTGTGTTCGGGCCGGTACCGCCGGAGGATGCGGTGCATAAGGGCGTCGCGCAGAAAAAAGCGGCGCTTTCCGGTCCTGATGGGTTCAGTCCTGGGCGCTGGGTGCAGTGATCGCTTTTATCGTCGCCCCGGGGGCGCACGGGTGTGAGGTTCAGTTCGAATGATGGGCTCTCCGCGTAATCGATGCGAACCACCCCTTCCGCCCTTCGGGCACCTCCCCCGCTACGCGGGGGAGGAATGAACCATTGGTGCTGCCGAGATCGCCCTTTTCCTGCGTCTACTCTCCCAATTCCCTTCTTTGATTACCCCCGCTAAACCCGCTCTATGGTTATCGAATTTGGTCATTTCGCCCTGGTGCTCGCCCTCTGCGTCGCGGTGGTGCAGACCGCCGCAGGATTATGGGGCGGGCATGTAAAGGATCGCGCTATTATGGGCATGGCGGGCCTTAGCGCTCACGGCCAATGGGCGTTGGTCCTTTTGTCGTTTCTGGCGCTCACCCATGCCTATGTGACATCTGATTTCAGTGTTCAGAATGTTTTTCAAAACTCACATTCTGACAAGCCGATGATCTATAAAATCTCAGGAGTGTGGGGAAACCATGAAGGTTCGCTCATTCTCTGGATTTTGATTATCGCCCTTTTGGGGAGTGCGGTGGCCAGTTTTGGCAAACGCCTGCCGGACAGTTTGCGGGCACGGGTTCTCGGGGTGCAGGGGCTTATCGGTGTGTCCTTTATCGCCTTTGCTTTGTTCACCTCCAATGCGTTCTTGCGGATGGACCCGGTCCCCCTTGATGGCACGGACCTCAACCCGCTGCTCCAGGACCCTGGCCTCGCTTTCCATCCGCCCTTTTTATATTTGGGATATGTAGGGTTTTCCGTAGCCTTCTCATTTGCGGTAGCGGCGCTGTTGGAAGGCCGAGTGGACCCTGCGTGGGCCCGATGGGTGCGTCCGTGGACGCTTGTGGCATGGTCGTCCCTCACCCTTGGGATCGCTATGGGCTCCTGGTGGGCCTATTATGAGCTTGGCTGGGGCGGCTATTGGTTTTGGGACCCGGTGGAGAATGCCAGCCTTATCCCTTGGCTTGCGGGCACGGCGCTCCTTCACTCAGCCATTGTCGTGGAAAAGCGGGATACGCTGAAGCTCTGGACCGTTCTCATGGCGATTGTCGCCTTTTCCACCTCACTGCTGGGCACCTTTGTGGTGCGGTCTGGGGTGCTGACCAGTGTTCATGCGTTTGCCAATGACCCGGAGCGGGGTGCACTCCTCCTGGTTATCTGCGGTGTGCTGACGGGCGGCGCGCTGTTGCTTTTCGCCTTGCGCGGTAGTGCGGTGAAAGCGGGCGGCACGTTCTCGAGTGTCAGCCGCGAAAGCGCCCTTGTCCTTAATAACGTAATCCTCTGTGTGATTACCTTTACCGTGGTTCTTGGGACCTTTTTCCCCCTCTTTCGGGAAGTAATGTCAGGCGATCGGATTAGTGTGGGCCCCCCCTATTATACGATTGTCACCACACCGCTGATGGTCCTGTTGGTCCTCGTCATGGCGGCAGGGATCCTGCTCCCGTGGAAGCGTGGCCGGTTAGAGGTGGTAGCGGGCCGGTTAAAGGCGACGGCCATTGGTACCGCCGTGGCCATTGGCATTGGTCTTTACATTTAGGGCATCAAAGGCATTCTCGCCGTGGTGGGCCTTGCCATCGCCATCTGGGTGATGGCGCTGACCCTAACGGATGTGGCGGACAGGATGAAACTCTTCCGGGCACCGCTAAAGACGGCGTTGCGCAGGGCAAGTGGCTTCCCGCGAGCCTATTGGGGCGGGACTTTCGCGCATTTTGGGGTTGGTGTTGCTGTCCTCGGCATGGTGGGAACCTCCCTTTGGGTAACAGAACGCCAGATGGTTATGGCGCCGGGGGACGAGGCGGAGATCGCCGGGCTCACTTTGCGTTTTGAAGACATAAAAGTTGGCCGGGTCGCCAACTATGAAACGGAGATGTCGGTTTTCTCCCTCTGGAAGGGCAACCGGGAAGTGGCCAGCCTCGTGCCTGAGCGACGCTGGTACCCCGTGGCCCAGCAGCAAACGATTGAGGCCGCCATCCAGCCCCGCTGGGCCCATGATGTTTACGTGGCAATTGGTGAGCCTCGCGGTGAGAATAATGAGGCGCGAATGGTGCGGGTCTACCACCATCCGCTCGTGCTCTACCTTTGGATGGGCGGCGTTCTTATGGTTTTGGGCGGTATCCTCTCCCTGTCGGATCGTCGCTATCGTGTTGGAGCGCCGGTCAAAAAGGAGAACGCAAAAATCGCTGTGCCGCAACCGGTGCGGCCGCCACTTTCAGGGGCGCCGGCGGAATGATGGTGCGTCTTGCTATCCTGTCACTGGCCCTTGTCGCGGTATGGCTGACCCCCGTGAGCGCACAGGATGAAGCCCTCTCTGAGGCCGACGAAGCGCGCGTTGAGGCCTTGGCCGAAACCATACGCTGCATTGTGTGTAAAAATCAGTCGATTGCGGAATCCGATGCGGGTCTCGCCAAGGACCTTGTTCGCCTCGTGGAAGAGAGAGTGGCGGCCGGCGATAGTGATGAGGAGGTCCAGTCATACCTGGTGGACCGGTATGGCGAATTCATTTTGCTAAAGCCAAAATTTTCCATTCAAAACATAGCCTTGTGGTTCTTGCCTGCGGTCATACTTTTGCTGGCTACCTTCGGCGCTTTGGCCTTTATCCGGTCAAAAGGAGTTGCCGCCACGCCCGTGCCTTTGACCGACGAGGAGCAGGCGGAACTCGCCCGACGTCTCGGTCATCCTCCGAAGGACTGAAGCCATACCATCGGGCGGAAGTCGCCCGTCATGGGGGTAGGGCCAGCTATTCCAACAGGGCGGGATATAGAGTAAACCAACCTCAGCGGGATTTAGTCCATGGCGAGAGGGGATTCGCGCCATTTCTCCCGTTCCTTGATGAGGGAGAGGCGCGATGAATGACCGTCAATTGGGGTTAAATAGGGGATGGCTAGAGGGAGAGGCGTTTGACATCGACGCCCTGATCCCAGCATCTGAAGACGACCAGGACGATGTCTTGTTCATCCAGTCGCGCCTAAGGCCGGCGCCGATTGATGGCGCTGTTCTTGATGCGGTTGATGACCAATTCACGGTTTCGGAAAGCGCTGCGGTGGCAGGTGACCTTACCAGCGGTTCGGGGACGGATGTTTCTCCCGACCCTGGCAACACCGTCATCACGGCCGTGAACGGACAAGCGTTTGTTGGCGCGATAACGGTGACGCTTTCCGGCGGTGGCCAGGTCACGGTGTTTGATGATGGTACCGTCCAACTGGACCCGAACGGCGCCTATGATGCGCTTGGCGTTGGGGACACGGCGGTTGAGACCTTCACCTATACGCTCACTCAACGGGCTGGTGCCCCAGCGATGGGTGCGTTCGACCCGATCGTTGACGTCTCGACCCTTGGCGCTGCTGGTGTCCGGTTCACAGGACTTGATGCATCGGGCTTCACGGGGGCCTCTGTCGCGGGTGTCGGTGACGTCAATAATGATGGGTTTGATGATATTCTCATTGGGTCCTATTTGGCGGGTGCGGATGATGCGGGGGCCGCCACCCTGGTTCAGGGGGGGGCTAATCTCTCTGGTACTGTGAGCCTTGGCGCGGTGGGGAGCACCTATCGCGGGGAGGTGGCCAATGATTTGGCAGGCATTTCCGTCGGCGCGGCGGGTGATGTCAATGGCGATGATGTTGAGGATTTTATCATCGGTGCCTATCGGTTCGATCAGCAGGGCACTCAAAATGTCGGTGCCTCTTATGTGGTGTTCGGCGATGGGCAAGGGTTGCCTGGTGATGGCGGTGTTGAGGCCGCAGCGGGGATCACTATTGTCGGTGATCAGCGTAATGCCTATAGCGGCTTTACGGTCAATAGTGCTGGCGATGTGAATGGTGATGGCTTCGATGATCTCCTCATTGGCGCTTGGCCAGCGGATACTGAAGCCGGTTTCGAAGCGGGCGAGACCTATCTTATCTTTGGCGGCACTGGGCTTGCGGGCACCTTCTCGGTGGGCAGTCTCAATGGTGCCAATGGTACGGTCATTGTTGGGGTAACAGCCGATGACCGGAGCGGTTTTTCTGCAAAAGGGGTCGGCGACGTCAACAATGATGGTGTTGATGATTTTATTGTCGGCGCGGTGAATGCAGACCCCGCGGGTCGAGAGAATGCGGGGTCCGCTTATCTTATCTTTGGGCAGGATCTGGCAAACCCCTTCGGGGCTGAGTTTAGCCTTGCCAATGCGAATTTTCGCCTCGACGGTGCGGCGGCTGGCGATCAACTCGGACGCTCCGTAGCCGGTGTTGGCGATGTGAATAATGATGGGATCGACGATATTATCGTTGGTGCCCACCTCGACGGTGAAAATGATACAGGTGCGGCCTATGTCGTGTTTGGCAATCAGGGCCTTGGCGGCAATCTGAACGCCGCCGACCTTGATGGGGCTAACGGTTTCCGTATCGAAGGGCTCGGCGCTAACGATCATGCTGGCTTGTCAGTTTCCGATGCGGGGGACGTCAATGCCGACGGTATCGAGGACTTTATCCTCGTCTCGCACCTGCGCGTCGCTACTGATGCTGGGGCGGCCTAGGCAGCGCTCCGCCATGAACAGGGATTTGTCGCCAGCCTCGATCTGGCGGGCCTTAATGGGACCAACGGCTTTACGATTGTGGGCGGCGGCACCGAAGCCTATCTGGGCTTTGCCGTATCCGCAGCGGGGGATGTCAATGGCGATGGCATTGATGACCTTCTCGTTGGATCCTTTGGCGTCGACGGCGACCGGGGTGAAGCGGCCATCATCTTTGGCCGACAAGGAGCAATGGATGTCAGCGATACGGCGACGGTAACGGTGACATTTGAGGGCGTGGATTCTGCTCCCGTGGCGACAGATGTTCCTGGTAATCCAACAGGAACGCAGGATGACCAGATTCTTGTTCCCGTAACGGATAATGACTTTGATCCTGAGGGAGAGGACCTCACCATTATTGATGTGGGGATCCAAGGCTTAGGGGGTCGCCTCTTAGAGCTGAACAATGGCGAGCTGACCTTTGATCCCGATGGGGACTATGATTCGTTGGCGGTGGGCCAGTCCGTGGATGTCATCATTGACTACACGATCACTGATGCCTTTGTGCCTCTTGCCAGTTTCTCTTTGGATGATGTGGATGGTGTCAACGGCTCGACGATCACCACCACCACGTCGGTAAATCTTCCGCTATTGTCTGTGTCCTCCGCGGGGGATGTCAATGGCGATGGGATCGATGACTTCTTGGTCGGTGCTCCCACAAAAGCTAATGGCAGTAGTTTAGGGGCTGGGTCCGTCTTTATTATTTTCGGTCGCCAAGACGGGCTGCCGGCTGATCTCGACTTAGACAATCTCCAAACGGGTGAAGGTGTCCGCCTGGTGGGCGTTGATGGGGGGGCATTTATTGGCAGCGCCGTTTCGGCGGCGGGCGATGTGAACGGTGACGGGGTCGACGATATTTTGATCGGTGCGCCGGGCACGGATCCCGCCTTGAGCGGGGATGCTTTGTTGATCCTCGGGCGAAGAGGGCCTGCCCCCGTTCGGGTTGAGCTTGATGGGTCGTATAGTGAGGATTTCTTCCCGATCTTTGGGACCGGCGGCGAAGGCGGGATTGGGAATTCCTTGTCATCCATCGGCGATTTTAACGGGGATGGTATCGATGACATCATCCTTGGCGCCTCGACAAGTACCTATGCTGGCTACAGCAATGCGGGGAAGGCTTTCATCGTCTTTGGTGATGAGGACACGATTGAGCGGGAGAACCTTGATCTTGCGACGCTGCAAAGCGACGAAGGCGTTGAAATTGCTGCCTATTATACAAATGGCTATCTTGGCGAAGATGTTGTTGGCATTGGCGACATTAATGGTGACGGTTTTGAAGACGTCCTGATTGGCGCCCCTGGATATAGTTTCTACGACCCAACCCTTCTGACGACGCAAAATGCGGCCGGCATCGCCTATGTGGTGTACGGCACAAATTCGAACCCGGGTCTTCTGAGGAGTCTCGATCTTGCGTCGGGCGGTGCCACCCTCATTCGGGGGCTTCAGGATAGTGATCGCCTGGGATCGACCGTTGCAGGGATTGGTGACATCAATAATGATAATGTGCCTGATTTTGCAATTGGTGCACCGGGTAGCAACCCTAATGATCCGGGTAAGGCCTATGTCATTTTTGGTGACAATGCGGGGATTGGGTCGAGTGTCGATCTATCTCAACTTGGCACTGGCGTCAGCGGGTTTGAGATTGATGGATCCGGGGTTGGGGCGATCGGCCTTGGTCGCGCCATCAGCGCAGCCGGTGACATCAATGGCGATGGGGTTGGTGATCTCTTAGTAAGCGCGCCAGGAACAAATGGCGGTGTCGGTGCTGTTTACGTCATCTTTGGGCGGAGTGGTGGCGGCTTCGGCAACACGCTAGATCTGTCGACCCTTGATGGGACCAATGGTTTTCTTATCGATGGTAAGAGTGCTGGCGTGTCCGCTGGCCTATCGGTATCCGTTGCGGGAGATGTCAATGATGATGGGTTTGACGACCTCATTATTGGATCTAGCCTAGATGACGCATCTGTCGCTGACGTCAGTGGCGCCTACCTTCTTTTCGGCCGAACTGCGTTTGCAGCGACGGTTGGTTTGACCGACAGCGCCCAGGCAACGCTTACCGTAACGGGCCTGAACGATGCACCTGTGGCGGTGAGCGATTTTGCCGATGTTTTGTCCACCGGGACGGTGAGCGGAAATGTTCTGGCCAATGATGTTGATATTGATAATGGCGACGTCCTTACCGTTGTTGATGTGAACGGGTCACTTTCCGATGTGGGTTTCTTCGCGCCCCTTCCATCGGGGGCGTTGGTGCAGATCAATGCTGACGGTTCATTTATCTATGATCCGAACAACGCCTTTGGCCTTCTGGGCCCGGGGAACACAACGTTCGATAGCTTTGGCTATGGTATCGAAGATGCGGCGGGCGCGTTCTCAGCGGCGACCATTACTATAGAGGTCATTGGGAATTTTATTGGCAATTTGGCTGTGGATGATGACGCATCAATATTGACCACGAACACGCTCGCTGGCCTTAACATTCTGGATAATGATAGTCGGGCCAGTACGGATTTGTTCGTGGCCAGCCTAAACGGTAACACCAATGACGTTGCGCAAACGATCACTTTGCCATCCGGTAGTACATTGAATGTTGATGCCGATGGTAATCTTATCTACACGCCAGGGACTATTTTCAGTAATCTGAGTGGGGGTGAAACCGCTCAGGATATATTGAGCTATGCGATCACCGATGGCGTAACGAGCTATACGGGCCCGGTCCCTGTTGACCGTGTCGGTGAGAGTCTGGACATCACTTATACGGGGGGTGACTTCGCCAATGGCATTGGGCGCGACCTTTCCGTTATCGGCGACATTAACGGCGACGGGATCGAGGATTTCGCGGGCGGTGCGGCGTATTTTTACAATAGTGCCCAGAACAATACGACGGGTGCCGCCTATGTGATTTTTGGGCAGTCTTCGCGGCCTGCGGCGAATGGTGACTTATCCAATCTCGATGGCAGTGACGGGTTCATTGTCCTTGGGGAGACGGCTTCGGGCCTATTGGGCGCAAGCGTCAGTGGCGCTGGTGATATTAATGGCGACGGTGTTGATGACCTTATTGTCGGGTCGGCGATGTATGGCGGTACCGGTGTCGGAGCAGAACAAGCTTTTGTTATTTTGGGTAAGCCCTCAACGGATAGCTTTGGGGCTGTTCTTAGTCCAACCAATCTAACGGGTGCTGATGGCTTTGCTTTGAACGGTGTCCCTGGCAGTGTGGGTGCTTCCTCAGCCTTTGGTGACGCCGTGTCGGCGGTCGGCGATGTGAATGGGGATGGGTTTGATGATGTTCTCATCTCTGCTCCGGCTTATGCTAATAACCAAGGCGCTGCATATATCGTCTTCGGATCTAGTGATGATCGTCCCCCCAGCGCAGATATTGATGCGGAGGTAGCCGCAGGTCGAGCGACCCTTATTACGGGGGCTGATTTTGTTGCCCTGGGTAACGAGGTCAGCGGTGCAGATGTCAATGGCGATGGGCTAAAGGACATTATTCTCAGCACCAATGGCACAGTCGCTGGTGCTGGCGTGTCTGTGGTGATCTTCGGCGCCGCCGCTTTGCCGGGTCAGACGATTGATCCTGTGTCTTTGGACGGTACGAACGGCTTTATCACGCTTACCAGCGGGACGAGTGATCAGTTCGGTCGCGAAGTATCCTTTGTCGGGGACGTCAACGGTGATGGATTTGATGATGTTGCCTTCGGGGCGCAAGGCGCGACAAGTCTTGGGTCAGCGGCGTCTGGTGCCGTCTACGTCTTGTTTGGATCGCAGGCTGGCTTTGACCCCCTAATCAACCTATCGACGCTGACAGGCGAGAACGGGTTTGTACTACAGGGCTTTGAAGGCGAAGGGCTTGGCGGCGTTATCGAGGCCGCGGGGGACGTCAATAATGACGGGATTGATGATTTTCTCGTTTCGTCAGGACGTTCGGTCAACGGGAGTAGTGGGCTCACCTATGTGGTCTACGGACAAGAAGACGGCTTTGCGCCGATCCTTTACACGTTTAGCTTAAATGGGGCGAACGGGTTTGCCTTGCGCAATGAGGGGGCCGCCGGGTCGGGTGACCTTCTCACCGGCGCTGCTACGGCGGGGGATTTTGATAATGATGGGTTCACGGATATCCTCGTGGCCAATACTTCGGGTGGCGGGAGTGGAGAGGGGCAGGTCTACACTTTCTACGGTAGTACCGATTTGTCCGATGATGATCTGCTCGCAGAGGTCGCCGTCAATGTGACGATGCCCCAACAGAACGCGCCCCCCGATGCGTTGATGGGAACGGCGCAGAACGATACGATCAAGGGCACGGGCGGGGACGATATGATTATCGGTGATGGGGGGTCCGATTTCCTCTCCGGCGGAGATGGCAACGATCTTCTCTTAGGGGACGGTATGTCGGGGATGGGATCATTGGCCCCACCGGCGCCATCACCAGTAAATCTTTCGGGTGCAGATGATATTGGGGCTGCGACCGCGATCTTTAGCGATGACCGGACAATGACGTCTCCGTCCATTACCCCGTTAGATTTTGATCCAGACGGCTAGAGCCGTTTCAGTTCAATCAAAGCCATGGACGGCTCTAGCATTTTTATTTTGAGCGCTTGAGCCCACTTTCTCCGTGACCGCGATTGTCTTGAAAGCGCTCTAAAACTTTGCGGCCCCAAAAGAAAAGGCCCTACGGTTGTGCAGGGCCTTTTTCAATTGAGGGGTATTTTCTACTACCGCGTGGCAACCGGTACGTCGCCTGAATAATCATAAAACCCGCGACCCGTCTTACGGCCGAGCCATCCGGCCTCCACATACTTCACAAGGAGGGGGCAGGGACGATATTTGGAGTCCGCAAGGCCATCATAGAGCACTTGCATAATCGCAAGGCATGTATCTAAGCCAATAAAGTCTGCAAGCTGCAGCGGGCCCATTGGGTGGTTGGCGCCGAGTTTCATACCGGTGTCAATCGCTTCAACCGTGCCCACCCCTTCATAAAGGGTATAGATCGCCTCATTGATCATTGGCATGAGGATACGGTTGACGATAAAGCCGGGGAAATCCTCCGACAACGCCATCGTTTTCCCAAGGCGCTCAACGAGGACACGGCTTGTCTCATAGGTGTCGTTGCTGGTGGCGATACCCCGGATAATTTCCACCAGCTTCATCACCGGCACCGGGTTCATAAAATGAAGGCCGATGAACCGCTCTGGCCGATCGGTCACTGCGGCGAGGGCGGTGATAGAAATTGAAGATGTGTTGGTGGCGATAATGCCATCCGGCTTCAGGATCGCAGAGAGGCGCCGGAAAATGTCTTTCTTAATCTCGACATTCTCAGTGGCAGCTTCGATGACGATATCGCAGTCTTTCAGCCCCTCAAACGCCGGCGTCTTGTGAAAGCGCGCCATGGCCGCGTCGGCTTCCTCGGGGGTCATCTTCTCTTTGGCCACTTGCCGGCCCAGATTGGCCTTTATCGCGTCGAGCCCCGCGGAAATCCTCTCCTCCTCAACATCATGGAGAAAAATGTCGTAGCCGACGGCAGCAAAAACTTGCGCGATGCCGCCTCCCATCTGTCCAGCTCCGATCACCCCAATGGTGTTGATGTCAGTCACGGCGTCCTCCTCATAACAATGGTCACTAATTGCAGATACCAAACTAGCTTCTTTTTGCGCTGCAGCAATGGTCTCGGGCTGTCCTTCGCTGTCAATTCGGCTATGCGGGACAAAATGTTAGACCGTAACACCTATGGCTCCGGTAGGGCACATGGGGGCAAGGGGAGTGCAGCAGGACCGGTGGCAGGCCACGAAACATCACAAAAACAGGGGGCTGTTTCGTCCACGAAAGGGCAACGGCTGGCTGTTCTGACAGCCTCCATCATGGGGTCGTCCATGGCGTTCGTGAACGGTACCGCCGTCACCTTGGCCCTCGATCCGATTCAAACCGCTCTTGGTGCGAGCCTTGGGGACATGTTGTGGGTGGCCAGCATCTATATGCTGTTTATTTCCGCCCTGATGCTTATAGGCGGCGCCATTGGGGATTTTTATGGCCGCCGGGCCACGTTCATGGTCGGGGTGGCGGTGTTCACGGTGGCATCGGGTTTATGCGCCCTTGCCCCGACGCCGGAATTGCTGATCGTCGGGCGCGCCTGCCAGGGTATTGGGGCGGCCTTGCTCACGCCGATGTCCCTCACCCTGTTGTCGGATTACTTCCCCAAGGAAAGCCGTTCAGGGGCCATTGGAGCCTGGTCGGTTTGTTCTGCGATCATGACGGCGATTGGCCCGCCTGTCGGTGGTTGGTTGGCCGAGTATGAGAGCTGGCGGTTCATTTTCATTCTGCCGGTCCCCTTTGGCCTCCTCTCTCTCCTCATCGCGGCGCTTTTTGTGCCGCGGCGGCCACCGGCCCGGCGGCCCGAGAGTATCGACTGGCCCGGCGCTATCCTTGCCGTGGGTGGCTGTGGGGTAATTGCCTATGGGTTCATCACCTTGTCTGAACTCCTGGCGTCGTCGAACCTGGTGTTTGGGGGGTTGCCCATGGTGGTGGGGGGGATTGCCCTTTTGGGGCTCATCATCGTTGAGCGTCACGCCAAATCGCCCATGGCGCCGCCAGCTTTGTTCGGCATCGGGACCTTTAACGCCATCAACGTCATCACCATCCTGCTTTATGGGGCCATGGGCGGGATCTTTGTCTTCTATCCTATCTTCCTCACCGATGCCTATGGGTATGGGATGGATGAGATTGGCATCGCCTTTTTGGGCTTTGCCCTACCCATGGTTCTTCTGACGCCCCTGTCGGGTAAGCTGTCCCGCCGGTTTGGGGTCCGGGCGATGCTGGCGGCAGGCTCGCTGGTGGGCGTTCTCGCCTTTGGGTCCATGGGTTTAGCCCCCTATGCGGGTGAGCTATGGGGCGTTTTTCTCTCTATAGGGATTTTCGGTGTGGGGATCGCCCTTGTGGTGCCGGGGATGAACACGGCGCTGTTCAACGCCACACCAGAGGAGAGTCACGGTGTCGCCTCGGGCATCAATAATGCCTGCGCGCGGGCGGCAACCCTTTTTGCGATCGCAGGGTATGGCGCGGCGGCGGGTATTGCCTTTTACGAGGTCGCAAACCCGACCGTGGCGGCGGCGGGGTATGGGGCCGGGGATGGCCTCATGGGTTATCACGCGACCAACTATCGCTATGCGATGATTTATAGTTTTGAAGCGCTCAGCTGGATATCTGTGGGCCTTGCCTTTATCAGCTTTTTGGTGGCGATGTTCTTTATCGATGCGTCCATCGAAAAGGCGCCGCGCGACGATTGTGAAGATGAAACACCCCGCACAGGCATTCGCCGTATCTTCGGTGCGTCCGTGGACGAAGGCGGCGCGGATATTTCCATCAAAGGACGGTGAGAAGGAACAGGGTCACTGTTCCAAGGCCGACAATCGTTCCTACCCCAACAATGGCGGTGGTTCCCCCCTCCCACAGCCGATAGGTCGATGCCATCACCATGGCGGAGACGGCGGGCGGCATGCCGGTCAGGAACGCGCCCACTAGGGCCAGGGTTGAGTTTCCCGTCAGCGCGTAGGTGAACCCCCCGGTGACCAGTGGAAAAACGGCTAGCTTCAGCAAGAGGAGGAGGCTGAGCAATTGCCATTGCGCTTTGCCCTTCGGCCCCTTTAGGGATGTGAGGTACACCCCCAAAATGAAAAGGCCCATCGGGCTGGCAATGCGGCCAAAGAAACTCGCCGCGCTATCGAGCGCTGGGGGAAGGGTGAGGGGGGTCACGCTGACCATAAGGCCAAAAATCACGGCCAGCACAATCGGATTGGTGAAGGAGCGATGGAGCGCCCCCCGCACGCTGACCCAAATCTGAGCGGCTTTATCACCGCCATTGTCTTCATTCTTGGGCCAGGTGATGAGAGCGTGGCCAATGGCATAGGCGAGGCTCCCTTCAAAAATCATCAAGACAAGGAAGGGTGTCGCCCAGCCCTCCACCGTGAGCGCCACCGGCAGGCCAAGGAACACAGCATTCCCGCAAACGACGGTGAACACTGCCACCCCCGCTTCATTGAGGTTGAGCCCCCCAATGCGTCTTGCGACCAACAGCCCTGCGGCCGTCACGATGGCAAGCCCCGCAAGGTATCCCGCGATTAGCCCACCATAGGCGGGGCTTGGCGGTGTTGCCCGCTGCATAAAGGCGAAAATGGCGATGGGCATCGCCACCTGGAACACAAAGCGGGACAGCACCCGCACCTCATCGCTTGAGAACAGTTTTAGCCGTCCCACGGCGAAGCCAACGCCGATGGCTGCGAATAAGGGCAGAAGGGTCGTGTGTAGCGCGTCCATCTCCGCGCCTCTGTCTGAGACGGCGTTGAGATGCAAGTCTTTGGAGAAGGCTAGGGTGCGGTGACTATTTAACCATTGTGTTCGTTCGAGACCAAAATCGCTTCAGGCAAGGAGCAAACCGCAAGGAAGGGTATTTCCCTTTCGAGGATTTGCGACAGCCCGAGCGTCCAGAAAACAGCAACGCTGTTTTCAGCGAAGGGCGGGTGTGACCGCAACAGGGGCGGAAGCATGCGTCCTGCATGCCCCAAGTCTGTGTTTTTGCTCATATGCAGGAAAAAGGGGCCCTTTCCGTGTTCGGTATCTGCCCCACTCTGTCGGTCTGCGGCCTGATCTGGTCTGGCGGCGGTTTGGATAGCGGCTCCCTCGTTTACATGACCGATCCTCACATGGACAGTTGTTTGCCTTTTTGGTATGGCGTCCACCATAATCGAGTTTTCTCTTGTGCTGGTTGTGGAGAGGTCCAGGACAAATCCCCCCTCTTGGAAATCTATTATGACGCTTCTGAATTTGCGCCACGAATTTATCAACTTAATGGATACTGGCCACACAAATAATCGAAAAAAGGATATAGTTCAGTATACAGTGCTTTTTTTGATCGTCGTGGTTGCGTGGTCGCTTCGTCTTTGGAACGTTGACTTCGCAGCGCCATGGCAGGATGAAGTGCATTCCATCGTTTATTCCAGAACCCCTGCTGCCGATCTGCTGAACATTGGCCGTGTGAGCGATATTCATCCGCCATTGTACTTTCTCTCGCTCAAAACGTGGTTTTCTTTTTTTGAGGAGACACGATTGAGCGCGCGTATGTTCTCGGTGTTTTTTGGCACCTTGTGTGTCCCGATGGTTTTTCTCATTGCGCGCAGATTATATGGGGTGAAGGTGGCCCTCCTGGCGGCTGCCTTTTTTGCGACGGCACCTCTTGCGATCCATTATGCGCGGGAAGTGCGAATGTATCCATTCTACACATTCTTGTTCCTGGTTTCTTTTTATGGGTTTTTGCGTTTTGTAGATAGTATACGGAGTGACTCGGCGAGCTGGACGCCTGTTCTGCTTTCAGGAAGCGTGTTTGCTATATTTTTGTCGATGACATTCTATACGCACTATACGTCGGTTCTGCTGTTTATTTGCTATAGCTTAGTGTCATTGTATTTCTTGGCGGTGAGGGAATTCAAAGTATTTGCTTTTTTAGTGGGGGCGTTGTTCGTGGCAACGCTCCTGACAATCCCGCAGGTCTATCATCTGTTGAACAGTTCTCTTTCGGATCCGAGAAAAGATTGGATGCAGCCGACGACCCTATCGTTGTTTTATGGTACGACGATGGGGGCATACCCATTTCATTTCATTGTAAAACCCGTGATCTTCTTGTCTCTGGCGGCTGGCTGGATTGCTATCTGGTTCAATAGTAAGCTGAAGGCAATTATCCTCGGTGTGTTCACGGCGGGGGGAACGATAATCGCAGCGGTGATTGGTGTTGTAGAGCCAATTTACCTTATACGAACTATTCAGGTTTTTACCGTTTTTTCCTCTATTGTCCTGGCTTTCTTCGCTACGCGAATCCATCAGCGGCCGCTCGCTGCTTGCTTTATCCTTTTTGTCCTGGGGGTCAATTTATCGACCTCCCTGTCGCGATCCTATTTGCCTGAGAAAGAGTATCTATTTGCGGAGAAGGTTATCCCTTTGGCATCTTATATTGATCCGCAAAAGGATATTGTGATCTACAAAAAGTACTACGGTACGCAGGTGGAGCTAACCCGAAGCGGGCTATTTAGGGGTGGAGAGTTTATTGAATTGGTGGCTTCGCCCGAAGAAAGGCAAGGTGTCACGACGGCTGTCCAGAACTGCCTTGAGGCATCAACGGGGCGGCGTGTTGAGATCGGTATGAACACTGTAACGGTCCCGGCCGCTTGTCGGTCGGCACTGCTTGTGGTGGAGGAAGAGGCCCGCTTTGAAAAAGAAGCCTCCAAGCAGTGGAATGAAGTGGTCAATGACTTGCTTGAGGCGTACCCAAATTACGTGGATGGGGTGGTAGAAGGGGTGAGGGTTTCCGTTTTTTCAACTGATACTGAACATCTTCGGTCCGTCGCTGAGGCGCTCCAGAATGCCGAAGACTATGGGGAGTGACGTGAATGATCGTCTCGCTGCGTTCTTAAAGCGATACAACCTACACGCCATTTTGTGGTTTTTTAGCGCTGGTGTCCTGGCGACTGCGACCCACTATGTGGTCATGTTTGGCGGTATCGCGCTGATCGGCCGACCCGTGATGTGGGCCTTTGTCGGCGCTGTCTGCGGTGCTCTGGTGGGATATGTCGTGAACTATTCAAAGACTTTTGAAAGCCAGGCATCACATAAGGTGACATTGGTTCGATATATGATTGTTGTATCGGGCACAGTGATAGCAAATACCGGTTTGATTTACATCTTCGTTAAACTGCTTTCCCTTAACGCGTTCCTCTCGCAAGTGGCGACGACCGGTATCTTGTTCCTCGTTAACTACTTTGTCCACAAACTATTCACTTTCAGGTAGCCCCGTGACCTCACCATATCTTTCCCTCGTTGCCCCTGCCTACAATGAGCAGGACAATATCGCGCTTTTTCACGAACGCGCCACCAAGGCCCTTAAGGGGGTGACTGACGATTACGAGATCGTCTTTGTGAATGACGGGAGCACCGATGGAACCTTAGAGACACTCATTAAGCTCCAGGGTACGGACCCGAAGGTCGCGGTGGTGGATCTAAGCAGGAACTACGGCAAAGAAATCGCTCTTACGGCTGGGTTGGATTTTGCGCGCGGCCAGGGGGTGATCCCGATCGACGTCGACTTGCAAGATCCGCCAGAGCTTATTCCTCGCCTCGTAGAGATGTGGGAAAAAGGGTTCCAGGTTGTGAACGCCCGTCGGCGATCACGCCAGGGCGAAACCTTCCTGAAAAAGTGGACGGCGTCTCTATTCTATAGGTTTATGCAAAATCTCGGGGGTCGGGTCACGGTGCCGCCCAGTGTGGGGGATTTTCGGTTGATTGACCGAAAAGCTCTTGAGGCGATTAAGTCCTTCCGTGAACATCACCGATTTATGAAGGGTATTTTCGCGTCTGTTGGCTTTAATCAAGCTTTTGTCGAATATGATAGGGAGCCACGCCAGGCGGGGAAGACATCATTTAATTATTGGCGACTGTGGAACTTCTCGCTTGAAGGAATCACGTCCTTTTCAACTTTGCCCTTACGTGTTTTCACATATGTGGGTTTGTTGATATCCTTGATATCTTTCACATATGGGTTTTATATTTTGCTGAAAGCCCTATTTCTTGGGGACCCTGTCGCGGGGTTTCCAACATTATTTGTCTCAATTACTTTTATTGGATCGGTACAGCTCATTGGATTGGGCATCATTGGTGAATATCTTGGTCGTATATTTAACGAAACTAAGAGGCGTCCTTTGTATTTTGTGAATTCGCTTTATGGCGGTTTAGGGGATAACGCCGATACTGCGCAAAATATATCATTGGCGCTTGATGACCATCAGGAGCTGCAACGTGCATAGCGAAAGATGCTCCTTTGAACTGACGCCTTTTCTGTAGGTTTTGGTTTCGCTTCTCTTTTTGTCGAAAACCGCGCACCTCATTGGCGGCAAGGCGGTATTACTGTGAGCTGCGAGGGAAGGCGTAGGTCAGCCGAGAGGCCTTCATTCGGGGGCTGGGGGGCGAGTTGATCCGAAATCAGGGTCATCCCCTCGACCGACATGACACTTATGAAGGGTAATCAGGGCAAGGGGGTGCCGGAATTGCGGCGATTTTGGGTCATCAACACACAGTGCCTTGGAACGGTTGAACAATCGGGCTATCCGGCCTTATCTTTGACCGATGGAAAGCTCGATCCGCCCAAAGGCCCGTCCTGCCCCCCAACAGGTGCATTTTACCCGCCAAGAACTCGATCAAATTTTAGGCCTTTATGGGGTCTTTGTCGCCTCGGGCGATTGGAAGGATTATGCCATTGACGGGTTGAGTGACCGCGCGGTGTTCAGCGTCTTCCGCCGGGCATCCGAAGCGCCCCTCTATCGGATAGAGAAGCAGCCCAAGCTGCGCACCAAGCAGGGGGCCTACAGCGTTGTGGCTATGGGCGGCCAAATCCTAAAGCGTGGCCACGATCTGGGGGCCGTGTTGAAGGTGTTCGACCGGCAAAAGCTGAAGCTGGTGTAACGCTGTTCTTACGGGCTCAAGAAAGATAGGCGCCGTGGAGGACAACGTCCGGACCGGTGGTAAGCGTGCGACTGCACGCCGGGCAGTCAGCCCGCTCCGTCGGAGGCGCTTCGCGCCCGCGAGACAGATAATTGCCCCCATTGCGCCCATCCCCCGACGCGCCTAATCCCCGGCCCATGCAAACCGTGGTTTTAGTGGATTATGGCTCGGGCAATGTGCACTCGGCGCATAAGGCGTTGGTGCGTGCCGCTGCTGATACGGGGCTTGCGGTCAAGATCGAGTTGACCGCTGACCCAGCGCAGGTGGCGGCGGCGGATCGTCTTGTCCTGCCCGGTGTGGGGGCGTTTGGTGCCTGCCGCACCATGCTGGATGCCCGCGAGGGGTTGGTCGAGGCCCTCTCGGAAGCTGTTTTGGAACAGAAACGACCCTTTTTGGGAATATGCGTTGGGATGCAGCTCTTGGCGACCCGCGGGCTTGAGCATGGGGAGACCCCAGGGCTCGGCTGGATTGGGGGGCAGGTCCGGTCCCTCAACGCCGACGGTTTGAAGGTCCCCCATATGGGCTGGAACAGTGTTGACGGTGGGGGCCACCCGCTCTTGCCGCCCGATGGGGATGCCTATTTCGTCCACTCCTATCGCTTTGATGCGGCCGACCCCCAAGCTGTGGCGGCTACCTGCACCTATGGGGAGCGGTTCCCGGCTATGGTGGCGCGGGACAATATTGCTGGGGTGCAGTTCCACCCTGAGAAAAGCCAGGCCTATGGCCTTCGGTTTCTTGCCAACTTTTTGGAGTGGTCACCGTCATGAGTGCTGACCGATTTGCCTTATGGCCCGCGATTGATTTGAAGGGTGGCCACTGCGTTCGCCTCCTCCATGGGGATATGGATCAGTCCAAGACCTATGCGGACAATCCCGCGGCCCAGGCGCGCGCATTTGAGGCGGCGGGGTTTAAGCACCTTCATGTGGTGGACCTGGACGGTGCCTTTGCGGGGCGTCCTGAGAATGCCGATGCGGTGGAGGCGATCCTCAAGGAAACGGGGGCCACGGTGGAGCTTGGCGGCGGGATCCGCAGTCTCGACATCGCTGAGCGGTGGCTCAACCTTGGGGTGGCGCGGGTGATCCTTGGGACCGCGGCGGTGAAGGATCCCGATTTCGTTGCAGCTGCGCTCGAGGCCTTCCCGGGACGGATTGTTTTGGGCATCGATGCGAAGGATGGTTTCGTCGCCACCGATGGTTGGGGGGAGGCATCGACCCTGTCGGCGGAGACGGTCATTAACCGCTACGATACTGGCAAAGTTGCTGCCTTTGTGTATACGGATATTTCGCGAGACGGCGCCCTGACAGGGCCGAACGTGCCGGCAACGGCGGCATTGGCAAAGGCTGTGCCGGTGCCGGTGTTGGCCTCTGGCGGCATTGCCCAGGTTTCTGATTTAGAAGCGCTTTCGGCCTATCGCGCCGACGGGGTTGTGGGGGCTATTCTCGGTCGGTCCCTTTACGAGGGAACGATTGACCCTGCTGAGGCCCTAGCGCTCGAGGGGGTGGAATGACCCTTAAGGTAAGATTGATCCCCTGCCTCGATGTGGCGGGGGGCCGGGTCGTAAAGGGCGTCAACTTTGTCGATCTGCGCGATGCGGGCGACCCGGTGGAAGCCGCGAAAGCCTATTCCGATGCGGGGGCGGACGAAATCTGCTTCCTCGATATCACCGCCACCCACGAGGGTCGGGGCACCCTCCTTGATATTGTCACCCGCACCGCGGAGGAGGCCTTTTGCCCCTTGACGGTGGGGGGCGGTGTCCGGACCGTTGAGGATGTGCACACTCTCCTCCACGCGGGCGCGGACAAGGTGGCGATCAACTCTGCAGCGGTCAAAGACCCCTCCCTCATTGACGCGGCGGCGAAGGCGGCGGGGAACCAATGCATCGTGGTGGCGATTGATGCAAAGTCCGTCGGGGACGGACAATGGGAAATCTTTACCCATGGGGGGCGCAAACCCACGGGGGTGGATGCCATCGCCCATGCGCGCCAGGCGGCCGAGCGGGGCGCGGGGGAAATCCTCCTCACCTCCATGGACCGGGATGGCGCGAAGACCGGCTTTGATTTGGACCTCACCCGCGCGATCAGCGACGCGGTCACTATTCCCGTCATTGCGTCGGGGGGTGTTGGCACCCTTGATCACCTCGTGGACGGCGTTAAACGGGGCCATGCCTCAGCCGTACTGGCTGCGAGCATTTTCCACTTTGGCGAATACACGATTGCTGAGGCCAAGGACCATATGTCTGCGGCGGGCCTACCAATGCGGATTGTCTCATGACTGACTTAAGCCAAACTTTGACGCGTCTAATGGCAACGATTGAAGCGCGAAAGGGCGCTGATCCGTCCACCTCTTACACCGCCAGCCTCTTGGCAAAGGGCCCTGCCCGTTGTGCGAAGAAGTTTGGAGAAGAGGCGGTGGAGGCGGCCCTCGCCGG
>CALFRH010000354.1 GCA_937919225.1 uncultured Parvularcula sp. | reverse complement strand
GCTCTATGGCCTGGCCTGGGGGCTGATCGCAGCGGACAAGCTGGAACGGCGGAACTGGCGGCGCAGCGCACTGCAGACACCCACTCCTGTTTGACATCAAAAAAAAGCCTTTTAGCGCTAACGCCGGTACTCCTGACGCTTCTCCCGGTGCGTGCGATGAGCTGGGCAAAACCGATGAGCACCCGCCAACAAGCATCTTGCGCAGGGATGGCGAACAAGATAGTTAGAGCGTGTTCGGGCAGTAGCGCAGCCTGGTAGCGCACTTCACTGGGGGTGAAGGGGTCGTCGGTTCAAATCCGGCCTGCCCGACCATTTAAGTGATTGTTTTTAAAGCAATAATCACGCACCCCAAAACATCGTAAGCTGATTGAAACAGCCGCTGTCACACCACAGTCACAGCGAGATCAATCATGGCTACGATTAGAAAGCGCAATGGAAAATACCAGGTTCAAATCCGACGCAATGGCAAATTGCTAGGTTCAAAAACATTCCACACCCAAAAAGATGCAAGGGAATGGGCAAGAAAAGCCGAGATCGAATTGGACAAGGGTGAGTTTGAACCAAACACTCACGACCTCAAACACTACACGCTCAAAGACATCATCGTTCGGTATCGGGATGAAGTTGTTCCGACCAAAAAAACTTCATCAGTTGAGACTTTCACGCTCAATGCATTTCTAAGACACCCAATCTGCACCCTCAGATTAGATCAGGTTAGAGTATCCGACTTTGCCGCTTACCGTGACGAACGCCTTCGAACGATATCCCCTATCAGTCTGAAGCGCCAACTAGCACCAATAGCGCACGCTTTCCAGCTCGCGAAAACCGAATGGGATATTCCGATCAAGGCCAATCCAGTCGAAGGTCTTCGACTTAAGGCAAGGGACAACAAACGTGAACGCAGGCTGCAAGAAGGAGAACTCGATAAACTTCTCTATGCAGCTCGGACCAGACGAAAGCCATTGAGCGAACAAGTCATAATATTCGCAATAGAGACCGCTATGAGGCGTGGTGAAGTCCTTGGCCTTTGCTGGAAACAGGTCGACCTCAAAAAAGGCGTTGCAACGATTTTGGAAGCAAAGAACGGATACTCTAGGACAATCCCACTTACCAAAACCGCTAGTGAGCTTTTGCAGCATTTGCCGCGGTCTACAGATCGCGTCTTTCCAATTACCGCCATGGCATTGCGAATGGCCTGGCAGCGCATGCTGAGATCAACAGATATTGAAGACCTCCATTTCCACGACCTGCGTCATGAAGCTATCAGCCGCTTTTTTGAGATGGGACTGACTGTCCCAGAGGTCGCATCCATCAGCGGACATCGAGACATGAAAATGCTTTTCCGATATGCGCATGCAGACCAATCAAAAGTTGCTGCAAAATTAACGCGCAGATAGTGTGAGTACTCTCGCTCTGGAGCCTAACCAATACCCTCTTTGTGGCAAAGCGAACCATAGCTTAAGAGGAGCCCGGCCATGACTTTCTGTAGGTGGAGCGATCTGGATTATGGGTGCGACCTGTACGTCTACGCAGATGTGGACGGCGGGTATCGCACTCAGGTTGCGGAGACGCGCGTTCAGTGGACGCCGCCCAAGAGCCCTTACGATCTGAAGCTTGTGACTGAGTTGAGCCCGGCCGCCTACAAGAAGGTGGCTCGGGATTATCACAAGGCTCTGGACAATGCGCCGCGCAGGCGCATTGGACTTCCCTACGATGGCAAGAGCTTTTGGGATAAAGAGCCGGAGGCAGTGTTAGAGCGGGTGCAGATGCTCATTGAGATGGGGTATCGCACGCCCGATTGGCTGGTGCCGCTGCTCGAAGAGGAGTGTAACCCGGATGAGGTTGAGCAGGATTTATGGGGGGCGATTTGAGGGGTGAGCCATGGGTGTTCATGAAGTCTAGATTGATAACTGGGCTGCCGCTGCGGCTGAGGCGAGTACGAAGTGCAGGCACTTGTATGAGCGGAATTCCAGTGAATCCATCTATCAGAGCGGAGAGGAGAAGGCTTGCAGCACGTTCCTTGCTTGAAACGAACCGGAAACTGTGTGCCTGCTGTACGGGTGCTTTGAAGCCTCTAGTCGCAAATTCGAATGTGCTGCTTGCGGTCACCAGTTCTTGGTCACGAGCGGTACCATCTTTGTCAGCGGGAAAAGGTCTTTCACCGATCCTCTGGCCGCTATTTGCATCTTTTTGAACTCAGCAAGGAGCATCAGCGCGTTGCAGCTCTCCCATGATTTGGATTACCAGTAAAAGATGACTTTCATTCTGTAGCATAGGCTTCGCGAAGCTATGACAGCAGAAATCAAGGTGCATGCGCTGGACGATGAAACTGAAATGGACGGAACGTAATTTGGCGGTCATGTCCGCCTGGATAACCAAAAGGAGGACCGCCAGTGCTCGCGTCTTGTCAAGCACCGGACCGGTAGGCGCCCCGTTGTTATAGCAATGCGCGAGCGTCAGGGTCGTAAATTAACCTTGTTGCCCGCCACGAAGGCGAAGGGGTTGGACATGCCAAGGTGTTGGGTGACCGGGATGTAATCATGTACGCCTACGAGGTATCACATTGGGATGCATTGCGCGATGACTGGAAAACCTACCGCATCAGCCACAGCGAAGTTTATGCAAGCGAACATACATCAACAAACCAAGCGGAGAGCTTCTTCTCACGCCTGCGCCGGATGGTTCGCGGTCAGCACCACCATGTAAGCCCTCATAACCTGCATCAGTTTGCCGATCATGCTGTATGGGTTGTTGACCACCGCCGCGAAAGAAACGAAGGATTAGCGGGCCGTGCACTAGACCAGTCGATGGCACGTCCGGTCAGCCCGGAACAGAGAGGGAATTAGCAGCGCGCCACGTACTAATGAGAGCACATGGCGCCCTGTTTCTTATGCCGCTGACAGCACGTATAGACCGTTCTGATCTTCCGCCGCCTTGCGTATATTAATTGGCTGAACCTTGGCCGAGGGAACACTACGCTTAGACAGCACCTCAATTCCTGAATGCTCTGTCAGCCCCAATTTTTCAATTGCAAGCTTGCGAATAATGGCTTCTGCCGAACTGTCGATTTCATATTCGGCACGTTCCCAACGCCCAATCGATTGTTTGTCATGATGGACGATCATTGCTAATTCAGCCTGAGTGTATCCCATCTCTGTCCTCAGGAATCGCAGCTCATCACCGCTCATCCCATGCTCGTGGGACACGATGCCAAGTGCAATTGTGTTGTGAAGCTCGTTGATGGCTGGAACGATGATCAACTCATCGCCATCGTCATCAACAACTGGGACAAGACCGTCAATGTAGACGTTCTGAAGTCCGCATTCGGTGTAGTGATGACTAGTCATATTATTCTCCGATAACGCTACCGGCCTTAGTTGAGTGCTCGTCAACCCACATGATACTTACGATCTTGAGTTGGCATGCTCTTTTATCCGGTATTACTACGATCCTAACGGCTCTGTTGCCGCCGTTAGGACAAAGGCTATCAATTTTGTACTTGTTATATCCCTGACGCGTTGAGGGCTCCGGTTCGTCGTACACAAAGCCGTTCTTCAGCACATATAATACGTCCGACATAATGAGAGACCTCTCTTGAAGCCTTTCCGTCGCATGCCTTTTGTACACCAGCGTCATGTGACTCGCGCTTGCTATAGCTCGAATCTGCTCTGTCGCCTGCTTTGGCGTCCAAGGGCTACTGCTCATGTAAACGTATCACCGTGTCACTTTGTTCCCTATCATGTATATCACTGCGATACCTATTTCTAGTGCAGAAGGGTTACAGTTAGTTAATTTCAGCGGATTGGGTGAATCAAAATCCAGCGCTCCTCAACTGCAATCACTTCCCATTGCCCTCATTAGCCACCCGCCCTTGTGAACGAAAGTTCCCAAGAACAAGTGACACGTTGATCGTAAGCCGAACCATATGCTTATGATCGTTTGCGTTCTCTCCGCGCCGCTCTGCGACTATAAGCGCAATCTGTCGGCTTATAAGTGGTTCTTTAGCTATTCTGAGAATGTCGGAGACGTACCTGCTTGTCTCGCCTTGCTTATAGAGCCTTCTGCCAGCGCTGGCTGGCTTCAGGACGTTTAGAACATCCTCATCCCCAAAAGACTGATTGCGCGGTCAATGGCGCTTATATCGTTGTCCAGCTTGGCGAGCTTGGCTCTAGCTTCATATCGCTCGTGGAATAGGCTGAACCACTTTGTCAGCAGGCCGCGTATCACATTATCGAAACATTAGGGTCTGACAGGCTTCATACGATGCATATCAGAAAACTTGGCGGATTTTACCGCTTATGATTTTGAGCGTTTGCTACCTATTGCCAGAAATTTGCATGCCGCCCTCGGATGCGGAGGCTTGGTGACAAGGAGAGGCCGGAGGGAATTAGGCCTGATTTCTCTATAGGAAAATGAGGCCGAAATAAAAGGGCGCCTTCGCGGGCGCCCTTTTTTGCGTTAGCTGCGTGTCGTGCTCACCAACGGCGGCCGTAGGGATTACCCCTTTCTCTGGTTGGCGGCATGCTGTTGTATGTGTCGATGCGATAGCTGGGCCAGGTTTCACCAAAGGTCACGCCGCGCTTTTGGTTGAAGACACTGAAGCCGTCATTGTGGTTTGGGCGGATGTACGTCTCGGTGGTCCCACTATCAAAACAATAAAATGAGCAATCATAGCCGCCGCCTTATGCAGGCCGGCAGTCGGCGGTTGGGGCAAAGAGGGTGGTCGGCAAGGCGGTGAGGAAAGCCGCCGCAATAAGTGTCTTAATCATGAAAAATAACCTCAGCTTGGCAAGGCTAAGACGGATTGCGGCGGAGGCTTTTGCAAAAAAATGCACGCAAATCGTTGTTTTACCCAGAAGAATAGCCCGCACAACCAGCTTATGAAGCGTAGCTTTCACCGCTGTTTGAGGATTTTGCCTTCCAACTCCAATACCACCGTAATTGGGTCTTCGAGTGTTAGAAACAACCTTGTTGCGGAGAAAGTTTGTGATCAGGACCTTGTGGTTGACCACCATATTTTTCAGTTTGCCAGCAGCCCGTTTTGGAGTTTCTAAAAAGTACTGATTGGTTGAGATGAGATTTTTGTGTGGGCTGCACTTGCTTCTTCTAGTAGTGGCAAATTCTTCAAAGCAGACTTTCGACATTGGGATGGGTAAGTTTGTAGTCGTAATCGCTGTCGCCTTCGGAGGACCGCATCAAGCGATCCGAGCACGCGTCACATCGATATTGATTTTTGTCTCGCTCCTCCGTTGATCCGCAGCAAATACAGGGCTGGTTCCATAAGGGGAACTCAATGCGCGTTGCGACGGCATACTTCGGATCATCGAACTCACGCAGGCCGAGCCGGACAAGATGGCGCTTCAGCGTGACCACATCGCAGGACAGCCGCCGCGCTGCCTCCGCATATGAAACCACCTCAAAGTTTTCAGTGAGCCATTCGATCTG
>CALFRH010000353.1 GCA_937919225.1 uncultured Parvularcula sp. | reverse complement strand
ATCTATGCATGCGCCGCCATCATCAACTCAAAATGAATCCCCACAGACCCTAGTTGATCCAACAGCCTGTCCGGCGACGGCCGGGCAGGCTACTCTGCGGCGGTCCGATAGGACTCCGCGTTGGTGTCGATCTCCCCAGCTTTTCCTCGTGTCCGTCCACCAATGGTGCGGCGGGGTTGCAGGGATCCAAGGAACTCTCTTATCCGTTCGCCAATCACCGTCGGGGCTGCCAACAGGACGGGGGTAAGGATGAGGGTTAGCAGCGTTGCAAAGGCCAGCCCGTAGACGATAGCTGATGACAACAGCACCCACCAGTCGGATGTTTCATTCCCTATACCAACTGTCGCTGCCCCAAAATCGATGTTGATCTCAAACACCATAGGCATCAGGCCAATGATCGTGGTGATGGTGGTCAGTAGGACAGGGCGTAGGCGTTGCGCGGCTGTTCGAACAACGGCTTCACGCACATCAAGGCCCGCGCGACGGAGCGAATGGTAAGTGTCGATAAGAACAATATTATTGTTCACCACAATGCCGGCCAGCGCGACAATCCCGACGCCCGTCATGATGACCGAGACGTACTGACCTGTTACGGCGATACCTAGAAGCACGCCGAATACGGACAACACCACCGCAGAGAGTGTGAGGGCCGCGTGGTAGAAGCTGTTAAACTGCAAAAGCAGAATGACACCAATCATGAACATTGCGGCGACCATGGCTCCTTGGAAGAAGGCTGACGATTCCTCGGTGCTTTCGGCGGCCCCGCGCACGCGCCAGTCGACACCCGGTCCAATTTGGTCGGCGAGAACGCCCGTTTCCAGCCAAGCGATCATGCGTTCTGTCGCTTGATTTTGATTGACGATGTGCCCTGGAACGCTAGCGTTTGCGTTCCCGCGGATCTCGACAATCCGGCGACTATCACGACGGTCGATCTTGTCGACCTTTGTTTGGGCCACCTGTTCGGTGAAGTTGCTGAGGGGGACAGGCCCCGCCGGTGTGTTGAGGGTGATGCGGCTTAGCTCTTCAATCGTCCTTGCCTCCACCGGATAGCGCAGGCGCACGTCGATCTCTTCATCTGAATCATCCGGCCGATAGGTGTCGACGATAAGCCCATCGGTGACGAGAAGAAGGGTCTGACCCACATCCGAGATGGTTGCCCCAAACCGGCCGGCCTCCGCGCGATCAACCACCATGCTCAGCTCAATGCCGGGGGTGGGACGGTTGTCCTCAACGTCGGTGTAGGTCGCAATCTCCAGACCATCCACGCTTATGACGTTGTCTTCCATAAATTGACGAACCAAGATTCCAGCGGCGACCGCATCATCGAAGTTCGCTGCGGCGATTTCCACCTGCACATCCTTACCCACGGGAGGGCCTTGTTCCGGTTGTCGCAATTCGACAACGACGCCTGGCACCACACCAATCATGTCGCGCAGATCATCGAGAACAACGAGGCTATGGTCCCGCTCTTGGTACGGAACGAGGTCGAGGTAGACGAGTGCGATCGCCTCGGAGGGGGCGTCTCGACCTTGAGCGACATTGGGCCCCGTTTGCAGGTACACATACTCAATAGCGGGATGGTCACTCACGCGGGCTTCTACCGTTGACGCGACAGATAAAATCTCCGTTGGCGACATATTTCCGCGCCCTTGGATATAGATCTGCACCTGCTCTGAATCCGCGCGAAGGAACTGTTCAACGGCCACATCGGCATTGGTGAACACTTTTTGGCACGTCATGACGCCCACGATGGCAAGGGCGGTGACAAGGACGGGCCGGTCCGTCAGACGGTCGATAAAGCGCGCATATCTTCCGGTAAAGCCTGGCAGGGCGGTGGGGTCGATATTATCAAGGTCAACCTTTTCTCTCCCCTCGGCCTGACCCTTGAGGCGGTATTTACGCTTTAACCCTTCAGGAATACCCACATTGGCCCCAATGATGGGCAGGAAGATGAGCGCCACAACCAGGGCCGCACTCAGCACCAGGATCAATGTGATGGGAATCCACCGCATGAAGTAGCCTTCAATGGAATTCCAAAAGAGGAATGGCACAAAAGCGGCAAGTGTTGTCGCAGTAGAGGCGATAATGGGCCAGAACATACGTTTTGAGGCATCCATAAATGCTTCGCGACGCCCGGCGCCTTCGGCCATGCGGCGGTCAGCGAGCTCGGTCACAACGATCGCACCATCCACAAGCATCCCGACGGCCAACACCATTGAGAACATAACAAGCTGGTTGAGGGTGAAGCCAAAGAACCCAATAAGCGCCAGGCCAATAAGGAAGGAGGAGGGGATCGCGATCCCCACAAGAAGGGCTGAGCGAAGGCCAAGAGCCGCCACCACGACAATCATGACCAGGATAATGGCAAGACCGATGGAGGCGGTGAGGCTCGAAAAAATCGAGCGGACCATCGCCGACATATCCCCAATGAAGGCGACCTCAATCGTATTGGGCCACTGGGACGCAATGGCGAGTGTCTCGGCTTTTACTGCCTCGCTCACCCCGATCAGGTTTGCGCCCGATCGATTGGAGATATCGAGGGCAATGGCCAAATCGCCATCGAACCGTGCAAAGCCCTCTGGGTCTTCAAAGGTGCGTCTGACATCGGCGACGTCGCCAACGGTGATCAGATTTGTGGGGTCGGCGCGCAGGGGAATCTGGCGAATATCATCAAGGCTTTTAAAAAGGCCGGGAACTTTTACCGTATACGCACCATCATCGAACTGCAGTTCCCCGGAAATGATCAGGGCATTGTTCCGTTGGATAGCCCCCGCGACTTCTTGTGGGGTGAGGCCATAATTATCGAGTGCCTGGGGCGAGATCAGGATGTCCACCACCTCGTCCCGTGCACCAACCATCGTCACTTCTAGCACACCGGGAAGGCTCGTCAGTCTCGTCTCCAGCGTCTTGGCTGCACGAAATAGGGCCCGCTCAGGGGCGCTACCCGACAGGATGACTGTCATGACGGGGACAAGCTGTTGGGCGTTGACTTCCTCAACGATTGGTTCTTCAGCGGCGGCTGGAAAGTTTGCCTTTGCCCGGTCCACAGCTGCTCTGACATCCGTAAGGATGAGATCCATGTCGAGGCCAACCTCGAACTCAAGCTGAATTGACGCGGCACTTTCGAGGGCCTGGGCGTCCATTTGGACCAGCCCCTCAAGGCTCTGTAGTTCCTTCTCCGCCGGCCGGACGAGGAGGCGTTCGGCGTCCTGGGGGGAGATCCCTGGGAGGGGCACAAGCACTTGAACAAAGGGAAGAGGAATGTCGGGTTCGGATTCCCTCGGCGCTGTTTGGTAGGTATTGAAGCCAATGAAGGCTAACACCACCAGCGCGAGAATCGCGACCTTGGCCCGATCAAAGGCCGCGTCAACGATGCCGGTGAGCCCGTTCATAAGTCGCCCCGATCATCGTCGGCCACCATTTCAAATAAGACAGTCGTTCCGGCGCTGACATAATTCTGGCCTCGGATGATAACGTTTGCTGGACCATTAAGGCCAACGACCTGAACGCCGCTATTGTCCTCGCCGGACAGGGTGATGGGTACAAAAGCCACCTGACCATCGGCGCTTCCCTCGACAGGGTTTACGGTACGGACGCCCAGCTGGCCATTATCATTAAACACAAGAGCCGTACGCGGAACGGTCGCTGCGGTGGCGGTACCGGCGACGATGGCGGCGCGGGCGTTCAGGCCATCGGACAAACCGTCGGCGTTCTTCGCTTTAAGCTCGACACGAAAGGCGCGTGTGTTGAGGTCGGCGACATCAGAGACAAAGCTGACGGTGGCGGCAAAGGGGTCGCGATTGCCAATCATCACCTTAGCGGCATCCCCCACTGACAACAGATCCGCTTGGTTGGCCGGGACGCCGCCAGCGACCACAATATCAGATAGGTCGGCCAGCACGGCGCATCCCGCGCCCGAGCTGATGACATCGCCGGGTTCTACCAGCTCTTCTGCCACCAGCCCGTCAAAGGGTGCCGTAATGGCAATATTGTCCAAATCTTGCCGCGCTTGGGTGAGGCGGGCTTGTGCTCCATCCCGCGCAGCGGCGGCGGATTTCACCGCCGCGTCGGCAGCAAAGCCCTCCTCATAGAGTGTGACGGTCGCGTTGTAGTCCGTGGCAGCCTTAACGATAGCCGCTCTTGCTTCGGCGACGATGGCGTTGCGGCTATCCGGGTCGAGGCGGCAGAGGACATCCCCTTGGCGGACGCTTGTGCCCTCCTGGGCGGGGATCGTCAGGACTTGGCCCGCTGTTTCTGCTCGCACGGTGCCCCGGCGACCGGCTTCGGTCCGGCCACTAAAGGCTACTTCGATAGCCTTTGGGG
>CALFRH010000352.1 GCA_937919225.1 uncultured Parvularcula sp. | reverse complement strand
TCGAGGGGGCAAAACAGCGGGGCGCGTGGAACGCGACAAAAGAGATGCTGGAGATGGGTCCTGAGTGGATCATCTCGCAAACCAAGGACTCAGGTCTCCGGGGCCGCGGCGGGGCCGGTTTCCCCACTGGGCTCAAATGGTCGTTCATGCCCAAGGAAGTGAAGGACCGTCCGCACTATTTGGTCGTGAACGCCGACGAGTCCGAACCGGGTACCTGTAAAGACCGGGAGATCATGCGCCATGACCCGCATCTTTTCATCGAAGGGTGCCTGATCGCCAGCTTCGCGATGAAAGCCCATGCGTGCTACATCTATATTCGCGGCGAATATATTTTCGAACGCGAACAGCTCCAGCGGGCAATTGACGAAGCCTATGAGGCGAAACTCATTGGCAAGGACAATATCCATGGCTGGGATTTTGACCTCTACCTGCACCACGGCGCGGGCGCCTATATTTGCGGCGAGGAAACCGCGCTCCTCGAAAGTCTTGAGGGTAAAAAAGGCCAGCCGCGGCTAAAGCCGCCGTTCCCAGCGTGGGCGGGCCGTTATGGCTGCCCAACGACCGTGAACATTGTGGAATCCATCGCGGTGGTGCCAACAATCCTTCGCCGTGGGGCAGGATGGTTCAAGCAATTTGGTCGCGAAAACAATGCGGGTACAAAGCTTTTCTGCATCTCTGGTCATGTGAACCGGCCGTGCAATGTGGAAGAGGAAATGTCCGTTCCGCTCAAAACCCTGCTGGAGACCCATTGCGGCGGGGTAAAGGGCGGCTGGGATAATCTCAAAGCGGTGATCCCGGGCGGGTCGTCCGTGCGCTGTTTGCCGAAAGAGATTTGCGACGATGTCCTGATGGATTTTGACGCCCTTCGCGAACACAAGTCCGGCCTTGGTACGGCTGCTGTGATCGTGATGGATAAGTCCACCGATATGGTGAAAGCCATCGCACGGATCGCCTACTTTTATAAGCACGAGTCCTGCGGTCAGTGTACGCCCTGTCGTGAGGGCACCGGGTGGATGTGGCGGGTGCTCACCCGTATGGCGCGCGGCGAAGCTGAGATGGAAGAGATTGATAAGCTTCTCGATGTGGCCGGCCAAATTGAGGGGCACACCATCTGTGCGTTAGGCGACGCTGCGGCCTGGCCGGTGCAGGGCCTGATCCAGCATTTCCGTCACGAGATCGAAGAAAAAATCACGGCGTATCGCGCTGGTAAGCCCCATGTGCAGGTGATGGCAGCGGAGTAGGCTCCTCTTTAAAAGGGGGAAATTTCTGGGTCGGGTCAAGCGAGCAGCGCTCGCCGCTTGACAGTTTGTCGCGACTCCTCAACCTTCCTTGCATTCTTTGCCAACCGGGGAGGGAACCCGTGGACGACATCCAACCATCAGCTGCTCATCGTCAGGTCGAGTTTGTCGATTCAGTCAAACTGTTCTTCAACAATTATGTGGACTTCAAAGGCCGCTCGTCGCGGGGGGCCTATTGGTGGTTTGCGTTGGCGAACATCATTGTCTCTATCGCGCTGACGGTCGTAGATGGTGCCATGTTCGGATTCGGCAGCGTTGAGCCCCTCGGCACTGTTTGGAGCTTGGCAACACTCATCCCGAGTATTGCGCTGGGCGTTCGCCGTCTTCACGATATCGGAAAATCTGGGTGGTGGCTGCTGATCGTTTTAACCATTATCGGCGTCGTCTTGATCTTGTACTGGGCGTGCCAGCCTGGCGAGCGATCAGAGAACGCCTACGGCCCCGATGTTGAGGCCGGACGCGCTTAAAACCGCACCACTTGTCCGATGCCCCAGGCGAAGGGCGCATCGGTATACTCACCGAAAGCGCCTGAGGCCTCGGCGCCGTTCACCGTCATGGCATCAGGCTCACTTTGGGGCATAGGTGTACTGACTGTGAGCGGTCCTAGGTGGGTGGCACTCTCGTCACTGATGAACGGTGTCACCAAGGCTGGCCCTTCGTAAGACGCAAATCTTGTGGGCGTTGCGTCCTCATAGCCAACAAGGGCGGCGTTGATGTTCACGCCAAGGGGCAGCGCTGTGGCGGCCACAACGCTTTCGGCAGGAAGGGCTGTCAGCGGCGTTTGGGCATGCGCTGTTCCGACGGATAGGATGCAGAGGGCGGCGGCGATGTAAGAGCTTCGCATGATAGCAGGGTCCTCAACTGAAGATATGTACTCTCTTTTTCGCTGATACTGGTGCTGGGGTTACAAACCACCCAGGCGCCTCATCGGAAGATAGCGGTACGGGTTGAGAGCTGTTGGTCGGGATGTGCGTCCCCCTCTTAGGGTGGGCGGCGACCGATCCGTTGTTTATAAAGGGTTTTCGCTACTGGGGAGTGACGTTATGCGCCGCCGCATCATTCTAGACATTGTTATTGGATATTTGATTGGGGTTGTGGCCCTTGCCGCCGTCAACGCTCTGATCACTGCCGCGACAGGAGAGGAGTTTTCGGCCTCCGGCGCTGTTGCTGTCGTGATCGCCGTTTTCTTTGCTGCTGATGCGTATGCGAAGCGGCACAAAGAGGAGCTCCCAAAAAGGGGACGTTGGACAATTGACCTTTTAGGGACAGGGGCGATCCTGGCGCTCCAGATATTATGGATCCCCGTGTTCTTGATGATCTCAGAACAGGGTCGGGCCTTCATGGCGCCGCAAGATCTATCTTCTTTGATGGGGTTTTTCATGATCGGCTTAGTGATCATTACCCCTATCTACCTTTTTATTCTCCGATTTCTTTTGCCGGTGATCGTCAAGGCACGCGTCAAAGAGTTGCAGAAGAAAGCATCAAAGGGGTAGTGGGGCCTCCAGCTATTCCAGGAGAACATTGATGAGCCTCAAACACTTTGCCCTCTTTTACGAAGCGGTTCCCGACATGATGGAAAAGCGCACACCGCATCGCCCAGGCCATGTGGCTTTGCTGAAAGAATACGACGCGCGAGGGCAGCTCGAGCTGGCGGGAGCCTTCCCCACCGGCGTGCCGGGGTCGCTCATGGTCTTCCGCGGGGAGACGGAGCAAGTGGCGAAAGACTTCGCTGAAGCTGACCCTTACGTTCAGGCTGGCCTCATCACCAATTGGTATGTGCGCGAATGGACTACCGTAGTGGGCGAGAAGGCGCTGTCGCCGGTTTAGGGAGAGGGATCGCATCAAACCCCAAGAACCGCTCATCCCAGCGAAAGGGGGGATCTGCGGCTCTTGCGTCACCCCGGACACGCCGCAGCATGAAGTGCTGCCCGCGCAGATCCGGGGTCTTGCTCCCCCCCCTCCGAGATCCCGTGTCTGCAGTGCACACTGCATGGTGCACTGCGCGCAGGATGACGATGGCTACACGGAGAATATCCTACTTAAGCCCAATCTCTCCCAACCGTTCCTCCAAAAAACCTTGGCCGGTAATATCTGGTGCTTCAGTACCGTCCCGAAATTGCGGCAGGCATGACAGAACGGCGGCGGGTCGCGGGTGTAGGAAAAAGGGCATGGAGTAACGCGACGTGTTCGGCCCCTCAGGGTTCACCACCCGGTGCGTCGTGGCCGGAATATGTCCATTGGTGATGCGGGCCAGCATATCGCCCGCGTCCACAATGATACTATCGGGTGGCGCTTCAATCGCTTGCCATTGGCCATCGCGGCCCAACAATTCAAGGCCCGCGGCGGATGCGGAGACGAGAAGGGTGATGAGGTTGATATCCTCATGGGCGGCCGCTCGGACGCAGCGCGGGTCAGCGCCGTCGGGGATTGGCGGATAATGAAGGAGGCGGAGGATCGAATTCCCACCTGCTGCCATAGCATCAAAATAGTCTGTTGGCAGTGCTAAGGGTCCGGTGAGGGCGCGGAGCAACATCAGCCCCGTATGGTCCAGTGCATCATAAAGCCAGGCCACGGCCTCGCGAAAGGCTTCGGGCTCATCAGGCCAGACATTGGGCGCGATGGCGTCCCGGCCCACATGCCAGAACTCTTTAAGATCGGGGACGTTCGCGTCTTTGGCATGTTCTCGGCCAAAGGGGGTGTAGCCTCGCTGCCCGTCCGTACCCACCATGTAGCAGGCTTTCGCGTTGTCATCCTGCTCAAAGAACGCTGCCACGGTGTCGTAGGCCGCGTGCAACCGGCCAAGGTCGATGCCATGTTCGGTGATGATGACAAAGCCGGTATCGACGAGCGCGCGGTAAAACTCGGTGGCGAAATCTGTGGCGCGCCCGCGGCCGAAATCGCCAAGCGCCAGAGTTGAAACAGGTGCAGTCATAATCCCTCATAGAGCGCCGGGCGAAAAAGGGGAAACCGGTTTTTCGCACCATCGGCACGGCAGCCTGATCTCCGGGGCCCTACGATCTTGGATTGTATCTTTGGGCTGTCGCGCGGATTATCGCTGCTGCCACGTGCTGCGGTAGGCGCTGACGAGTTCTGCCTGCCGGGCGGAAAGAGGCCCCCCCACTTCGCCCACCTGGGTCAGCATCTGGTCCAATTGCATCAGCTCTTTGTCGCCAACACTTCCGTTTTTGACGAGAAGGTTAGTCATTTTGCCGATGACCACGTCGGGTGGCGGGACATCTCGTAAGATCCAAGCCGCATTGACGATTGTCTCCTCCGCCTCTTCGGTGGCAAATCCAAGCTCTGCTTGGAGGAGATGCTGGATCAAATGCCGATGTTCTTGGGTCATATCGCCGTCGGCGCGCGCCATTTCGATGAGCATAATCGTTGCAGCGTCCCGCGGATCCTCAACGAGGGACAGGCCATTCTTTCCGGCCTTGCGCGCAAATCGGAGGCGACGGGGCAGGTTCGCAGCCGTCTTGGCGAGATCCATCACCTCTTCGGCGCCCCGCGCCGCCTCATTCACCCGCCAGCGCCAGGCGGCAATGGCCCCCAATATCCCCAGAATAGCCAAAACAATATGCACGGGTTTTCCCTCCCCTCTGCGGCCAGGACAACTGGCGCAAAAGGAGTTTACCCATCATAAGGCGACACGCAACAAATTGAATAAGCGCCCCGCCAAACCGACAAGACGATCTCGTATACGAATGATGAAGGAGAGCCCCATGAACGAAGGGACAAACGAATTTTTATCCAACGAGCTGATGGTGGCACGTCGTCAGGCCGCCTGCCCGGTGGCATTGCCGTCTAAGTCTGGGATCTATGCCGAGAAGGCGGAGGGAGCGGAACTCTGGGATGTGGAGGGGCAGCGTTATATCGACTTCATTGGCGGAATTGGTGTGCTGAATGTTGGTCACCGGCACCCGAAAGTGGTCGAAGCGATTAAAGCGCAGGCCGACAAGGTGCTGCACACATGCTTTGGGGTGGCTCAGTACGAGCCCTATGTGGAGTTGGCTGAACGGCTCAATAAGCTCATGCCGTCGGCAGCCACCTACAAAACCATGTTCATGAATACCGGGACCGAAGTGACCGAACAGGTGTGCAAGTTCGCCCGTCGGATCACCAAACGGCCAGGGCTCATCGCCTATGAAGGGGCGTTCCATGGCCGGTCACTCCTCGCGACCGCGCTGACCGGGAAAATCTCCTACAAAACCGATTTTGGTCCCTTCCCGCCGGCGATTTTTCATGCGCCGTACCCCAATGAGTATGGCGGCATGTCGTCAGAAGGCGCTCTTAAATGCTTAGAGCATATTTTTGAGACATCGATTGCGGCTTCCGACGTTGCGGGTATTATTGTTGAGCCCGTCCAGGGGGAGGGGGGCTTCATCCCCGCGCCTGATGCGTTCCTCCATGGCCTGCGGGAGATCTGCGACAAGCACGGGATTATGTTCATTGCGGATGAAGTCCAGACAGGTTTTGCCCGGACCGGGCACATGTTTGCCATTGAAAAATCCGGCGTGGTTCCAGACTTTCTCGTCTGTGCCAAGTCGATTGCGGCGGGCATGCCCCTCGCCGCGGTCATCGGGAAGGCGGACCTGTTCGATCAGCTGCCCGCCGGGTCTATGGGGTCCACCTATGGCGGGAATCCGGTCTCTTGTGCCGCGGCTCTGGCCGTGCTCGATGTGATCGAGGAAGAAGGCCTTATTCAGCGGGCAGAGGAAATCGGCGCGAAGGTTGAGGCCCGGTGGCTTGAGCTGCAAAACGGGGTGGCCAAAGGTGTCTTTGGCGATGTGCGCCGAGTGGGGGCTATGGCGGCCGTAGAACTCGTCAAGGATGGCGACGCTGGCCAGCCGAATGCTGATGCGGCGGTGGCGATCCAAACCAAGGCGCGCGAGCTTGGGCTCATTTTCTTGACCGCCGGTAAAGCGGGCCATGTCATCCGGACCCATGTGCCGCTCGTGGCGAGTGACGCCCTGGTGGACGAGGGGCTCGAGCTCTTTGCGAAAGCGACGGCGGAGGTATTGGGGTAGGGGCCAATGGCCTTACAGCCCTATGTCGTTGATACGTTTGCTGAGCGGTTTCCAAGACCGCTCGCGACGTTGCAGCGACGGTATGGCGGGGGTGGTCGGCATTACCACAATTGGGATCATATAAGGGCATTGCTCGCCCATGCTGCCTCGGTGCGGGACAGCCTGGCCGATCCAGGCGCGGTGGAGCTTGCGATTTACTTCCACGATGCGGTGTACAACCCGCTTTCCCGTCAGAATGAAACGAAAAGCGCAGCGCTTGCCAGGCGCGTGTTGGCGACACAGGTGCCGACACCGCAGGTCGATCGCGTGGTGACCTTGATCTTAGCAACCGCGGGTCACACCCTTCCGCCCGATGTTGATGAGGCGACGAAAAGGGACGCCTCCTTTTTCCTCGATATGGATTTATCCATTTTGGGCGCGGGGGAAGAAACCTATGACCATTATGAGCTGCAGATTCGCAAAGAATATTGGATGGTGCCTCGCCCCCTGTTCCGGCGGGCCCGGTGCACTGTTTTACAAGGGTTTTTAGGGCGCGACCGCCTCTATTTTACCGATTATTTCTACGCAAAATGGGAGGCGACAGCGCGTGCAAATCTGCGTCGCGCCGTTGCGAGCCTCAGCGGGGAGCCGGCGGCGGGTTGAGCGCCACCCCTTCCCAAGGCGGCCTGGGGTGGGTATCGACCTTTAGCGAATCTAAAGATCTCATAAGAGTCTGCCCCTATGACCAATACAACCAAGCTCCTTTTCCCTGCCCCGCGGATCACCACCGTTCCGACGACGGGTGATGACCTCTTTCCCGTCCGCCGTATTTTCTGTATTGGGAAGAATTACGCGGATCATATTAAGGAGATGGGCGGCGCATTGGGGGAAACCCAATCGGTCTTTTTTATGAAGCCAACGGACTCGGTTATTTGTCCCACGGCAAAGGCGCCCAATGTTGCCTATCCGCCCGCGACCACTGATCTTCATTATGAGGCGGAAATCGTTCTCGCCCTTGGGTCCGGCGGTCGAAACATCTCCGAGGCCGATGCCATGAATCATGTTTATGGCGTGGCCTTGGGGTGTGACATGACCCGGCGGGATTTGCAGTTTGTCGCACGGGATTCGGGGGCGCCATGGGACCTGGCCAAAGCGTTCGATGAAAGCGCTGTGATGGGCTCCATTAAACCGGGTAACGATCTGCCAGCGGATTTGTCTTTCGCGTTGTCGGTGAACGGGGAACAGCGACAGCAAACCACCGTGGGGAAGATGATGCTGTCTGCCCCCGCTATTATCGCGAAACTCTCCCAGTTCTTTGAGCTAAAGGCGGGCGATCTTGTTTATACAGGGACGCCGGAGGGGGTTGGCCCCCTTGTCCGAGGGGACGAGGTAGAGATCACAGGCGACGGATTGCCGTCATTGGCCTTTACCGTCGCCTAAATGGACAAGGTCGCGCTTTACACCCAGGTGCAAAAGGAACTCCTCAGCATACTGGAAGGGGAGGAAAATCTGACCGCTCGGATGGCCACGGTCGCATGTCTGTTGGCGCAAGCTTTTCCCGGCAATATCTGGACAGGGTTTTACGTCGTTGATCCTGACACCCCTCAAGAATTGGTGGTGGGTCCTTATCAAGGCACGTTGGGCTGTCTCCGTATTCCCTTTGGCAAGGGGGTTTGCGGCACCGCTGCGGCGACGGGGCAAACTCAATTGGTGGTGAATGTCCATGACTTTCCGGGCCACATTGCCTGTGATAGCCGGTCGGTGAGCGAAATTGTCGTGCCCGTAACGAACAAAGCCGGTGAGCTGATCGCCGTCCTTGATATTGATCACCCCGAGGCGGGACAGTTTGACGAGCGCGATGCTGATGCGTTGTGGGCCCTGGTGAAGGTAGTGTTTGGTTAAGTCCCTTCGTCGTCAGGGGCACCGGATTGGCGCAAGGCCACTTTAGCCTGTTCAATACAGCGTCGCAGAACCACGGGATCGTCAATATCCGGCACTTGGATAACGCCAACACCAGTGCCGCGAAGTGTGATTTGGCCATAGCCAAAAAGACGCCCAAAGATCGATTGTTGGAGATTGATCTCTTCAATATTATTGAGGCTCACCTCTTTGGTTTTTCGGGCGACGAGACCGGTTTTGAAGACAAACCGACCTGAAGTGACGACGATTTCTGTCGTCCACAGATGAACCATGTGGCTGACAACAAGCCAGGTGGAAAAGAGGGCGGGTATAGCGCTTAGCCCGTAAATCCACACGGGGTTGCCCGGGGTCGCCCCTGCCGTCGCATGGACAAAGGATGAATATAAAAGGGGACTGAAGCCAAATAAGCACCATATGAATGGGTCTAAGGAGTAGGTCCAATTAAACTGAGCCTGGAAGAGGATGTCCTCCCCCGGCGCTAACGTATTGGTGACATAGGTCACCGGGTGTCCTCAGGCGCGGTGAGAAGCGCCTCTAAGTCGCTTAAACGCTCAGACATCTGAAGGCCAATGGCTTGGGCGCTTTCGGGATCAAAGCCTTCCTTGTTTAAAAGTCGTCCTGTGGCTTTGAGATGGACTCGCTGAGCGTCAACGAGGCCTCTGACCTCTTGACGCCAAGCGTCCATCAACCGGCTACGGCGCTCCGCCTCATCAACGCTACAAGAGGAACGACTGCACTCGGATAATTGAGTGCAAACGCTGGTCATCTTCTTCACTGTTTTGGGCGTAATGTCCGCCATTCGATCCTTAAGGGCGTCAAAGGCAAACTCCGAAAGTGCAAGGGCGGTTTGATCTGACGGTGTAAGGGACAAGTCATCGTCCGCTTTGCGCGCGAAGGTCTTTGCGGTCCGCCCGATTTCTCCCCGTACATCGTTCATGGAAGCCTTCGCTTCATCCACCGCCTGCCGGCAGGGTAGGATGATGGTGTCCACCGGGGCAGCGGGTTGCGGCGGCGCTTGCGTTACCGCGGTGGTGACAGTGCCCGTGAGTGCCTTGGGCAGGATGGGCGCGGGTGCGGGGTTTGCGATCGCGAGGGGCGCGGCAACCGGCACCGGTGTTGGCTGCCGCGGTGCTACAGGGTCTGGGGCGGCAAATGCGAGTGTTGTCGGCGCCTCTTTTATTGGGGCTGGGGGCGTCTTGTTTTCCGCCAATATGGGTGGGGTCGATGGGGCCGGCGCCCAACTTGGTTGGGGGGCGGGTGCTTTTTTGAATGGCCTCGCCACGGGGTCGCCCATGGCGGCGCGCGCCAAGGCGCGGGGGAAGGGCTGCGGCGCGCCATAGGGGGCGGCGTAGGGGCCTTTGGCCGGCGGTTGCTTGGAGGGTGCGGGCGCCGCCTGGGCAACGGTTACTGCTCCCGGCTTGGGCCCTACGGGCGGCTCTGTTTTGGGTTGAGGGGCTGTGGGGGCGGTTTGACCACTGGCCTGGGCCCGTTGTTCGGCCTCATAGGCGGCAATCTTGGCGTCCGCATAATTCAGATAGGTGGCGCACCCGCCGGTAAGCAGGGGTAACGCCAACGCCAATAGGGGAACCCAACGCATCATTCTCATGCCCGCAGTCTTGCGCCATCAGGCCGTGGCCCGCAACGATCCTTTTGGACATTGAGAAATGGTTGGGAAAGGCCTATTGCCCCTCTCCACCTTACAGCACACCAATTCGGAGACCCCATGGCACGCCAATTCATCTATCACATGCAGGGCCTGACAAAATCCTATGGGTCAAAGAAGGTCCTGGAAAATGTGCATTTGCAATTCTACCCTGACGCGAAGATCGGCGTTGTGGGGGTGAACGGCGCGGGTAAATCGACCCTCCTCAAAATTATGGCGGGCGTCGATAAAGAGTTTACCGGTGAGGCCTATGTCGCCGACGGGGCCAAGGTGGGGTATCTTCCGCAAGAGCCCGAACTCGATCCCACCAAGACGGTTTTTGAGAACGCCGCCGAAGGCGTGGGCGAAATCAAAGCCAAGGTGCAAGAGTTCAACGATGTCTCCATGCAGCTGGCGGAGGATTATACCGACGAGCTGATGGAAAAAATGTCGGCCCTCCAAGAAGAGATCGACGCGGCGGATGCCTGGGACATTGATAGCAAGGTGGAAATGGCGATGGAGGCATTGCGGTGTCCTCCCGGTGATTGGTCCGTAGAGAACCTGTCGGGCGGGGAGAAACGCCGAGTGGCCCTGGCGCGGCTATTGCTGGCCAAGCCTGATCTATTGCTGCTGGACGAACCAACCAACCATCTTGATGCGGAAAGTGTTGCTTGGTTGGAGAATTATCTTAACAACTTCCCCGGGGCCGTGGTGCTCATCACCCACGACCGCTATTTCCTCGACAATGTAACGGGCTGGATCCTCGAACTCGATCGCGCTCAAGGCATCCCGTATGAGGGGAATTATTCCTCTTGGCTCGAACAAAAGCAAAAGCGGTTGGAGCAAGAGGCACGGGAGGAGGCGACCCGGCAGAAGACCCTGTCCCGGGAACTTGAATGGATTCGCCAAAGCCCCAAAGCGCGGCAGGCGAAATCAAAAGCGCGGATCAGCGCTTATGAGGAGTTGGCGGACAAGGCTGCGAAGGCTGAGATCAATCTGGCGCAAATCCAAATCCCCGCGGGTCCCCGCCTTGGGGGTGTCGTGATCGAGGCGGAGGGTCTGAAAAAGGCCTTTGACGATAAGCTTCTCTACGAAGACCTTTCCTTCAAACTGCCGCCGGGCGGCATTGTTGGGATTATCGGCCCCAACGGGGCGGGTAAAACAACCCTTTTCAAGCTGTTGACGGACCAGGAACAACCCGATGAGGGGACGCTGAAGGTCGGTGAAACCGTCAAGATGGGCTATATTGATCAGACGCGGGAGAATTTGGACGACAATAAAACCGTGTGGGAAGAAATTTCCGGCGGGACGGATCAGATCCTCTTGGGCGATAAGCGAGAGATCAACTCCCGCGCCTATGTCAGCTGGTTCAACTTCAAGGGCGGCGATCAGCAGAAAAAGGTCGGCGACCTTTCGGGCGGTGAGCGCAACCGGGTGCAATTGGCGAAGATGCTGAAGCAGGGTTCGAACCTTTTGCTGCTCGACGAGCCGACCAACGATCTGGATGTCGATACGCTGCGGGAGCTGGAATATGCCCTTGATGATTTTGCGGGCTGCGCGGTGGTGATCAGCCACGATCGCTGGTTCCTCGACCGGATTGCCACGCACATTCTGGCGTTCGAAGGTGATAGCCATGTGGAATGGTTCGAAGGCAACTTCGCGGACTATATTGAGGACAAAAAGCGCCGCCTTGGTCCTGACGCGGATGTGCCCAAGCGCATTCAGTACCGGAAGATTGAGCGGTAGTTGCTTCTCAAGACCCCACGGATCCTCCGGACCGTGGGGAACGATAGGTGACGCTAGCTGGTTCTGTCGAGTGAGCGTTTCCCACGGCTTGTGCGCCTGTGCCGGCGAAAGCCGGTATGGGATCCAAGCGGCCTCCGCCCGCTCCACCGCGGCGAAGGCCGCGGTGTCCATCTCCTGAACTTTCAGATAGTGGAAGTGTTGGTAGCGGCTCGACGGGCGGGTGCTGTGCCTCGCGGGCTCCCGTTGGTCGCCGTGGGGAGGCGAAAGGCTCTCCCTACAACAACCCCAACGTCTTAAAACTCGCATGACCACCGCGACCAATAATAAGATGATCGAGCACGGAGATTTCCACCGCCTTCGCGGCGGTGACGATCTTCTTCGTCATCTCAATATCCGCGCGGGAGGGGTTAGGGTCCCCCGATGGATGGTTGTGCACCAGGATCAGCGATGACGCATTTAAGGTGAGGGCGCGTTTGACCACTTCCCGCGGATAGACCGGTGTGTGGTTCACGGTGCCCGTCTGTTGTTTTTCATCCGCAATGAGGGCGTTCTTATTATTCAAAAACAGTACCCGGAATTGTTCAATGGGTTCATAGGCGGTGGAGGCCCGGCAATAGGCCAGCAGATCACTCCAGGATGAAATCACCGGCCGTTCGATGACATTAGCCTTGGTGAGCTGCAGCGCGGCGGCTTGAGCAATCCGGAACTCGTCCACCACCCGCTCGGTCACCTTCAGCGCCATTTTGCCGGGGATATCGACACTCACCTCCAACAGCCGGTCTTTAGGTGCGGAGACCACATCGGCGAAGGTGCCGAAATGACTGAGCAGCACTTTGGCAAGCGGTTTCACATCGCGTCTCGGGATAGCGTTGAATAAGATCAGTTCAAGGAGTTCGTAGTCGTGAACGCCCTCCGCCCCCGCCTGCCGAAACCGTTCCCGCAGACGCGCCCGATGCCCCGCATGGGAGGGGGCGTTTTGCGGACGGTCTATTTTCGGTTCCCCCATTCGGGCCTCTTAGCTCGCGGTGTAGGGCTGGCGGTCCAGCCCGGCGGGGGAACGGGTGAAGATCTCATACCCCGTTTCTGTCACCCCGATGGAATGTTCGAACTGGGCCGATAAGGATCGATCCCGGGTCACCGCGGTCCAGCCATCCTTCATCATCCGAATGTCAGGCTTGCCGGCATTGATCATGGGCTCAATCGTAAAGAACATCCCTTTCACCAAAGGGGTGTCCGGCGCCCGGTGGGTGCGGCCCAGCTTGTCTTTAAATTCCGCATAGTGAACAATATTGGGCGGGATATGGAACCGTTCGCCCACTCCGTGGCCACAAAAATCGCGGACCACCGAAAAGCCCGCCCGTTCGGCATGGTCCTGGATCGCGCGGCCAATGTCGCGGAGGGTGTTGCCGGGCTTCACCGCCTCGATGCCCTTCCACATGGCTTCGAAGGTGACGTCGGTTAGCCGTTGGGCCTTCACCTTGGGTTCGCCCACATAGAACATACGGCTCGTATCCCCGTGCCAGCCATCGACGATGACGGTGACATCGATGTTCGCAATGTCGCCCTCCACCATAGGCTTGGCATTGGTGGGTTTGGCACCGGGGATGCCGTGACAAATGACATGGTTCGGCGAGATACAGAGGGAGTGCCGGTAACCGCGATAGCCAACGGTGGCGGGCAAGGCGCCATTATCTCGGATAAACTCAAAGGCGAGGGCATCCAGCTTGTTCGTATCGGCGCCGGGCACAACCAAGGGGGCCAGCATATCAAGACAGCTGGCGGCGACGTGCCCAGCCTTGCGCATGCCCTCAAATCCCTCCTCGCCATAGCGGGGGATA
>CALFRH010000351.1 GCA_937919225.1 uncultured Parvularcula sp. | reverse complement strand
CGAATCCAGGTTCCCCAGCCAATTTTTCTGTAAGTCATTGATTTTGCGTCATTCGATCCTGTTCCGGATCGGCTGATTTCGGCATTTTGTCCAACTGGCACCCAAAACTGGACCCCGGGAGTCTTGCGCCTTGTCGCTGCTTCCTTGTCAGGGAATTGGGTAATGGCCCGTCGGCAAGACACTCAGAACCTCATGCGCCGTGGAAACATCTGGTACTGGCGACCCCGCCTCCCCGTCTATCTTTTTAAATCTGGTCTTAACCGCAAGCTGTCACTGAGTTTGAGACAATCGGACTTCAATCGAGCGAAGATCATGGCGCGACGTTAGAACACGCTGCTGGCTGAACAGAAAATGAGACCGGGTATGGGAATGACACGACAGGATGGCCTGAGAGAGCTGTTCAAAGCGGAAATCGACCGCATGAACGAAATGATGGAAGACCTTTTCTTCGCTGCGAAGACAACGGGCAATCACTTCAATCCGGCAAACCTGGAAGCTGATGTTATCAACGGTTGGGCGTATCGCCTCCTCGAAAAATTCGGAACTGCAATCCCCCTGTCTTTCGAGGTCGAATGCGACGGATACAAATTCCTTCGCGCGCAAGGAGTGCCTGACGACTTTATTCCGATGATCTCGGATACCTATGAAGGGGAACGGCTGTCTGCCCGCTCGCAGTATTTCGAAAAACCACTCAAGGAAGAAATGCAGGAAATCGGTCTCAAAACTGATCGCTTGAACCTCGAACTTGCCCGCACCGAGATCTTCCGCGCCAAGGCTGATATCTTGCTAAACACAGGTCCGCGCTATCAACTCATTCAAGACCAGTCGGAAATCGAAATGGAAGCAGAAGCCGGGCGAATTTCGCCTGCTCCCGCTCCGATCGAAAACAGCATGCATGCCGATGCTGGCGAAACCAATACCCCAGCAACTCCAACTGACCTCGACCAACCTTTAGACCAGCAAGACGAACTCGCCACAGACGGATATCCATCTTGTCTCCCTGTTACCAAATTTCTAGAACTGTTCGAGCTCCACAAACGAAAGAAGGGGAAGGAATGGAAAGCTGGGACAGCGAAGGATGTATGCGTCGCCGTTCGGATGTTTCAAGACGTGCTTGTTTTCAACAAAGTCGAGCACACAGGCGAAATTCGCCAAGCCCACATAGCAGCTTTCCGCGACCTTCTGAGTTTGTTGCCCAAGAACTATGGTCAAAGCTCACGCCTCCGTACGCTGCCGTTTACAGTCCTGAAGGGCATCGGAGAAAAGTGGCTTGAAGACGCGGACGACGACGAAACCGCAAAAGTGGGGTTAGAGGCGCAGACCCTCCGGAAGCACATGCGTGCCGTGGATGGGTTTCGAGATTTTCTGGCGGCAAGAGGACACCAGATAATTCGATTTGAAATGAAGGGGCTTCGTCCAGCAAAGAAACGTGCTTTTGATATTGCGTCGCTCACGCCGACGCCCGGGCCGGACAAAACCGCAGCCATGTTTCGGATGCCAATATTTGCAGGATGTCAGTCCGACAAACGAATGGATGAACCCGGTCCTGTGACCATCCACAATTCCCTCTATTACATGCCAATGCTCCTCGTGTACCTCGGCATGCGTCGCGCAGAAGTCGCGGGGCTCATGGTTGATGAGGTTTTGGAAACCGCAAATGGGCCTGCTATCGAAATCAAGGCCAATGAGATCCGCAGTCTGAAAAACAAGCAATCCGACAGAATGCTTCCGCTCCCACCTGAAGTTCTGCGGCTCGGTTTTCTCGATTATGTCAATGAGATTGGGTCTCTGGGATACAGCGCGTTATTTCCGGAACTGGTGAATCCGTTCAAGAAGGATGCAGATCCGGGAGACCGATTTTACAAGAACTTTAATCCCCTCTTCGTCCAGAACGCCGCAAACGGTGGCCCCAGCTGGATGCGAGTGATCCATGCAATGCGGCATGGCCATGCCGATACACTTAAACAGAACGGCGTTTCACCAGTGCTGATTGAAGACATTCAAGGACGGGATGGAATGAGCGAAACAGCTGTCCGTTATACAAATCCAGCGGGCCTTCCTCTCTTGAAGGAAAATCTTACAAAATATCCTGTTGTCACAGCCCACTTGGTGTCAAAACCAATCCAATTATTGGGTTTTGTAAAGGCAAAAAAGCCAGCACCATGGTTTTGAAAAACATCATAAAACTGAAGCAGCCGAAGCATTTTAACCTACAGCCAATTCATCCTGCATTTTTTTCAGATGCTGATTGATATTTTGCTGTGATAGCGCCTTTTTGAAGTAGTTATTTAGGTTCACAAAACTTTCGTTGTTTTCTTTTGCGATTTCAAACATAAGAGATTTGGCTCTTTCGTACGCATCGTTCAAAAGGCCCTCATCTCCTTTTCTAATAATTTCCATAAGTGCATTTGGGTCTTTTGGATCAGCATTATATTCATTCACCAAAACCCACCAAGATATCCTGCAAATGTGAAAAACTCCGTAGTTCAAAATATTGCGGTACGGATCTTCTGAATCCAATTCTCTATAGGCTTTTCTGCCGCGCGCATCTGCAAATCTGTAAATTTCATGAGCGATTGCTAATTGCCATGGATGCGCCTTTTCAAAGACACTGCTATAGTAGTCTTGTGAATATATTTTGTATTTTTGCGCACGACTTATTGTTGGCTGGTTGTTAAAAATGGCCAAATAGGCCTGCCCTGCTTTTTCGGAACCAATTACATTTGCTTTAGGTATTTTTGCACTTTTTGCTTCCCCACGCTTTCGCTCGTAGAAAAGCCCAAAATCTTCTTCAATTTTCCTTTGTATTAGTTGCTGTATTTCATCGTTAGCATGAAGGTCTCTGGTTCCAATTGAATTTTGGTTATTTGTGGCTATCACCACATCATCGATAAATTTTTGATCTTTGGATTCGTATATTTTTATTTGTACTTTGACCTTATCACTAAGTTTTTGATCCTCAAATGCTGATCTAATTGAAGACGTTGTTTGGCAGCCGTTTATGATCTGCACATTGTCTACTTTGACACTAGGATTATCGGGATCTCTAACCACCGATAAATCGTCACACACCATCGTTATGCCATTGTTCATAAACCAAAAATTTTCTGCTCCCCCATCATTGCTAGCGGTATTGTAGATACTTTTATTGACTTGCCCGCCCAAACCTAGATTTCCTCGAACATTTGAATCAAATATCGCGTCCCTTGGTTCTATTTGCGCCAATTTCGCAAGATCAGCGCCAGACACGGTGCAAAGGATGCTGCGGACACCAGCAGTATCAAATTCAATAATTGAAGGTCGGTTCGCATCGTATACTATCGGAATATTTGCATCGATATTTCTACCTTTATTCCGTCGCATATTATTGATGCGATCTAACTCATTAACGCCCATGAAATGGTACTCAAATTCCGAAAATATTTTAGAATATTTGAACTCTCTGAATATATTTTCTCGATTTTCAATCGCTTCATCGGAAATATCCGACTCTTCACCTAACGTAACTAAATAGCAATTGACGCGAATGCTATTGTTTCCGTATTGCCGGAATAATTCGCGAGTGTTTTCTATCTTTTCGACAAGTCGATCGTTTCCGATTTCCTGGTAATTCTTTTTTGGTGCCGAGAAGATAAACTCCAGACCTGTTTTCATTAACGATACAGTGTTTGCTGCAAAACCATTTGTATTTTTTACTTGCAACAAATGAATAGTTGCCGATTGATTGCTATCGTCTATTTCAATTCGGAAAACATCAATTTGTCGTTCACCAGCACCATCAACGATCTCATCGTCAGGGACTTCATCAGGATCAACGTCAAAGAGAATCGAATAGCACCAATACATAAATGCATCGTCTTCACTACATTCCATCTCCGCGGCGCAAGTCTCTACTGCGTCGGAGATGAATCCTCGTTTGATTTCTACGCTCATCGAACATGCCTTCGTTGATTCCTATATTGAAACCTAACTGCAATTTAAGGTAGCGACAATCAATCTCGTTCCACCATGCTACTCATTCTCGGTCTTCAGTTGCTAAATAGCGGGTGATTGACGCGCTGAAGGCCGTCCATGCTCGTTCGGGGGCATGACCCTTCAGGGGCTTGCCGCAGGCCGTCAGGCCGAACGAGACGGCCATAAGCGGGTCAAGGGCGGTGTCAGGATCCAGCGCAACCAATTCCGGAATGCTTGGCCAAAGGCCGAAGAAGGATTCAGGATTTGGCTTGTCCGGAAGCGCAGCGGACGGATTGCCTGGATGCCGCCCGCATCATCCCAGCGGAATGCACTCACTGAATCCTTTTCAATGTCTTTGCAACCCAATTCTGTGTTCCGGAACAAAATCCCGCTCATGGCGGCAATTGGCTCCCTGATTGATCTGACCCGGAAATGTCCAAAGGACATATTCTTGGGTCGGTTGGATTATCTGAAAGAGAATCCAACCCTCTTTGTCTTTTCAACCTTCCTTTCCATTCTTCGAGCATTTCCTCCGCTGTTTCGAGGTCAGCGATGACCCATTCCTTCTCCGTTCTGAGAACCTGCTCCCCGGTCAGATCGAATCCTGCAATAGACCCATCAGGACGTTTCAAGAATTGAATCCCCGATCGCCTAAAGGTCTTCCGTATCGCGGCGGCATTGCCTTCATGTCCTGACGGGACATCCTCAAGCCCAATTCCCAAAAGCTCTGCCATACACTTCAGCGCCGTTGCATTC
>CALFRH010000350.1 GCA_937919225.1 uncultured Parvularcula sp. | reverse complement strand
GTTTTCTGTACGCATTGCGCGCCTGCACTTGGAGCAAGCCGCAGGTAAGTCGATCCACGACATGGATCCGACTGCGACCTATGTAGCTCTCAACCGCTCAGGCGTCGCCCTCATGGAGATCGTGTCCAAACCCGACATTCGCACACCGCTCGAAGCAGCCGCCTATGTGAAGAAGCTCAAGTCGATCGTCGTAGCGCTCGGCACGTGCGATGGCGATATGGAGAAGGGCAATCTGCGCGCCGACGTAAACGTCTCGATCTGTAAGCCAGGCGCTTACGAGAAGTTCCGCGAGACGGGAGACTTTGGCCATCTCGGCACGCGCTGCGAAATCAAAAACATGAACTCGTTTCGCTTTATCCAAGCGGCGATTGAGTATGAGGCTCGACGCCAGATCGAAATCGTCGAAGGCGGCGGTTCTGTCGATCAAGAAACTCGTCTCTACGATCCAGACAAAGGCGAGACGCGCAGCATGCGGTCCAAGGAAGAGGCGCATGACTATCGCTACTTCCCGGACCCAGACCTTCTGCCGCTTGAAATCGATGACGCCTTCATTGAAGGCATTCGCGTCAATCTGCCCGAACTTCCTGATCAAAAGCGGGCGCGTTTTGAAGCCGATTATGGCCTCTCACGCTATGATGCCGGCGTTTTGACCGCGGATGCCGAAAGCGCAGACTTTTATGAGACCGTCGCTAATGGCCGTGATCCGAAACTTGCTGCGAACTGGGTGACGCAAGAATTGTTTGGCTACCTCAACAAAGCTGAGCTTGAGCTTTCAGAAAGCCCCGTATCAGCGACCCAGCTCGGCGGTCTGATCGACTTGATCGGCGGCGACGTGATTTCAGGTAAAATTGCGAAAGATTTGTTCCAGCGCATGATCGATGGGGAAGGGGACCCAGCCGACATCGTTGAGAAGCATGGGCTCAAACAAGTCACAGATACGGGCGCGATCGAAGCCATCGTCGATGAGGTGATTGCCGCGAACCCAGATCAAGCGGCTGCGGTGAAAGAGAAGCCAAAATCCATGGGCTGGTTTGTGGGCCAAGTGATGAAAGCCTCTGGCGGCAAAGCCAATCCGCAAGCGGTGAACAAGATCTTGCGGGAGAAGCTCGGCCTCTAGTCGCCTCAGGGCAGGATCACGCCTGCGCCAATCGCTTTCAACACTGCGCAGATCCGATTGTGCACACCCAGCTTGGCGAAGACGCGTCGGAGCATCGTGTCTACAGTGTTCTCTGTAATGTTTAGTTTTTCAGCTATGGCGCTGTTGGATAGGCCATCCGCGACGAGCACCAAGACTTCCTTTTCGCGTGGACTAAGTGGTTTGATGTCCTCGCCATCATACATGTTGGTGAGTTCGAAATAGCGATTATGCGTCTGCAAACAGGCGAATTGGATGAGCGCCTCATCGTCCTCATCAAAAGAGAAGGGCCGTTTTAAACTGGCGAATGCGAAATAGGCGATACTGCCCATGGGCCCAAAGACCGGCACGGCTAGACCATCTTGAACTCCGGCCTCCCTTAACTCACCAAGGAAGGCCTTTTGCCTTGCATCGAGGGAGAACTTGTTTCCAACATCGAACCAATGAAACGGCCTCGCTTCGCGACGGACTTGTTGGATTATTGGATCGATTTTGAGGAAGCGCTGTTCAATGTAGCGCTCGATCCAGTTTTCCGGGAAAGTTTGACGGATCAGACCATCGCCGGCTCGGGTTGAGCGCAAGTGTTCTGCGATTACGAAATAGGCAGAAATATCCGCGCCAAATCCCGCGCAAAATTGATCGAACACCTTAAATAAGGTTTCATCCGTTTGGCACGCCTGCGTCTCCGCGACATATGCCTCAAGCGTCTGCATACATCCCCCATCAATGAGGGAGTTTACCACAATACGTAAGGTTAGGGCGGATTTTCTCGGCTAATTTTTCTAACTCACCAATATCTGCCATCTGACCCGAAGCATGGCGACCAAGAAGCTCACCTTCTTTCCGGGGAATAATATGAAAGTGAAGATGGAAGACCGATTGACCTGCTGGCGCACCATTGAATTGGGTGATCACAATCCCGTCTGGCGCGAGGCCTTTCTCAACAGCGCGAGCCACTTTCTGGACGCGCTCCATATACGCGCCAAGCTTATCCGTCGGCATGTCCAAGAGATTGCGCGCCGCTTCTTGCTTAGGGATTACCAAAGTGTGCCCTTCAGCTTGCGGAAACACATCCATAAAGGCGAGCGCCACATCATCCTCAAAAACTTTAACGCTCGGCATGTCGCCGCGAATGATTTTCGCGAAGATATTGTCTGGATCGTAGTCGGCGTGGAGGGTCATAAATTGTCCTTCTTAAACGGCGTGCGTTTTTTGAGGTATTGCGCTTCATGCTCTACGGCACTGCGCTCGCGCTCTAAATAGTGGTCGATGGCCTCGCGCAGGCCTTTATGCGCGATCCAATGCGCCGAATAGGTGGTCACCGGCGCATAACCGCGCGCCAGTTTGTGTCCCCCTTGTGCGCCCGCCTCAACCACCTTTAGTCCCCGCTCAATCGCAAAATCGATCGCTTGATAGTAGCAGGTTTCGAAATGCAAGAACGGCCGAGGATCGGTGCAGCCCCAATAGCGCCCATAAAGCGTGTCTGAACCGATGAGATTGAGCGCCCCTGCAATCGGATGGTCGCCATCATAAGCCATAACCAACAGGATCTGATCGGCCAACCGCTCTCCGAGCAAGCTAAAGCTCTCCCGATTGAGATAAGGATAACCCCATTTGCGCGACCCCGTATCCATGTAGAATTCGAAGAAGGCGTCCCAATGGTCTTCAGTGATGTCCGCGCCGGTGAGATGCTTGAATGTGAGCCCGGTTTGAGCCTTCGCCCGTTCTTTCCGTAAATTTTTGCGCTTGGCGGAGGAGAGAGCTCCCAGGAAGTCGCCAAAGGTTTCATACCCGTCATTGCGCCAATGAAATTGTTGATCATTGCGAATGAGGAGCCCTGTTTCGCTCAGTTGCTCGGCGGCGTCCGGGGTGATGAAGTTCACATGCAAAGACGAAAAATCATTCTGAGCCGCCACTTGTACGGCGGCTGAAACAAGCGCGTTTTGAAGTCGGGTCCGATCCGGGCCGGGTTTGCACAGGAGGCGTCGGCCTGTCACCGGCGAGAAAGGGACCGCGCTCAAGAGTTTCGGAAAATACTGTCCGCCTGCGCGTTCATAAGCATCGGCCCAACTATGGTCGAAGACGAACTCGCCTTGGCTGTGGGTCTTAGCATATAGCGGCATCGCCGCGAGAAGCTCGTCTCCAGGCCCTTCGATCAGGACATGACACGAAGACCAACCCGTTTCCGGAACGGCCGCTCCAGAGGCTTCTAGCGCTTCCAGAAACTCCCAACTAAAGCACGGATCCACTGTTTCACCGGTCGGATAAGCCACCGCGTTCCAAGCGTCTGGTGGGACCTCTTGGAGACCGGTGATGATCCTGGCTTTGAAGGTGGTGTCGTCCATAAGCTCTTATGTATTCAGAATATGGCGTTTTGCGAGCGCTGGATCAAAACCTTCGAAGATTTGACTGTCTGTGATCGCGCTTAAGGCTTCGCAAGTCGTTTCGTCTTTGACGGTCCATATGATCAGCGGCACGTCACGCCTGGCGAATTGGAGGGGCGCATTGTCAGCATCGCTAATATGGCAGGCGAGATAATCGACAGGCGCTGTGGGCGGTTCAGCGAGGTTCGTCTCACCGCTGATTTCGGAAGGCTGGATAAGTTGGCCCCGCATCAACCCCTTAGGGAGTGCGGCAACCGTGCGCGTCGAGAAACTCATTGCTGCGGCAGGTCCCGAATGAGCGAGCAGCATCTCTCCGACAGCAGCAGCAAACGCAACTGGATCTGTTTCGCCATCTCTCTACAACTCACAGAGCAGCGACGTAAGCACC
>CALFRH010000349.1 GCA_937919225.1 uncultured Parvularcula sp. | reverse complement strand
AAGGGGGTCGTCCTTTAAGACCTCATGTCCCTTATCGGTTAAGGTAAACATCACTGAGCGCGCATCATGGTCGGACGGGGATACCGCCAACAGACCGCGATCAACGAGGGACTTGGCCGTTCGGGATGTCGAGCCGCTGGTGTTCCCCAAATATCGCGATAGGCCGATAACATTGGCTGTGCGACGCCCTGCACGAGCGAAATATCTCAATGCAGACCATTGAGCGGCGTGAAGATCATGGGGGTGGCGTTTTTCCAATAGCCGACGTGCTGCCTGCTCAAAGAGCAGAGCGGTTCCCGCCGCCCGGCGGCGATTATGGCCATAATCCTCTTGCATGCGCGTCTCTGCCGCACAACCCCGTCGGGAATCTATAGGGAATTTCGATGCTACTGGCAAACTTTTTCGATTGACTTTTACCACTAAATGACAATATTATGACGATCCGAGAGAGGCAAATTCCGCGTGATTTTCGCTTCTCCCTACAGTTTGGTCGTTGCTGGTCTCTCTCTCCCCCTTTAACCGGCATGACCGATTGGGGCGCGCCCTTCGGGGTCGCGCCCCTTTTTCGTTTTTGGGAGATGGGAAGAAGCGTCGGCTGCATTTGGCGCGGTGGCGCTCACCCCTCCGCCGCCACATCCGTCAGCTCTACCTCATGACCCCACAGACGCTGTAGGTGGGTGTGGGTCGCCGCCTTCGTCGCGGGATCGAGTGTTCGGCCATTATAAACAGTGTGCTGAATGGTGAGCTTTCGATCTCCTTGGAGGTCTGCTGACATCACCTGAAGATTTGGTTCGTGCATACCCAAATCATACATGCTGGAAAGCGCTTGGCGCGTTCGGCGATAGCCTTGCTCGTTATGGATGGCTGAAACCTGATAGTACGGCTTTTTCCCATCATCGCCCAACGCAAAGAGGCGGAAGTCGCGCATAATTTTGGGCGAGAGATATTGCAGAATAAAGCTCTCATCCCGGTAGTTGGCCCAGGCATCTTTGAGGACATTCCGCCAATCCATGGTGCCAGCAAGGTCAGGGAACCACTCCCGATCTTCGTCGGTCGGTTCGGTAACGATACGGACGATATCCTGCATCATCGCAAACCCAAGCGCGTAGGGATTGATCCCTGAATAGCGCTGGTCGTCAAACTCAGGTTGGAATACGACAGAGGAATGGGAGTGAAGGAACTCCATAATGTTCCCGTCAGAGATTTGCCCCCGGGCGTGCAGCTCGTTCATGATGTAGTGGTGCACGAAGGTTGCGCAGCCCTCATTCATCACTTTCGTTTGCTTTTGGGGATAGAAATATTGCGAGACATTTCGGACAATGCGGACCAGTTCCCGCTGCCACGGCATCAAAATGGGAGAGGCTTTTTCAATAAAATAAAGAAGGTTCTCCTCGGGGAGTTTGATGCTCCGCACCTCGGTCTGGCGCTCTTCTTCCTCTTCTTCACTTTCGCTCGTGTTGGGAAGGGTGCGCCATAGATCGTTGAAATTCTCCCGCTCATGTTCAGCGCGGGCATGAATTTTTTCTAGCCGCTCGCTGTCAGAGAGTTTGGGCGGCCGGTTATAGCGGTACACCCCCTGATCCATGAGGGCATGGGCGGCATCGAGGATCTCTTCCACCTCTTCGATGCCATATTCATCCTCGCATTTGGCGATATATTTTTTCGCAAAGTCCAAATAGGTGAGAATGGAAGATGCATCTGTCCACTGACGGAAAAGATAGTTATTCTTGAAAAAGTGATTGTGCCCCATGCAGGCATGGGCGATCACCAGTGCCTGCATCGTCATAGAGTTCTCCTCCATGAGGTAAGCGATACACGGGTCAGAGTTGATCACAATCTCATAAGCGAGACCCGAATACCCCTTTTGGTAATTTATCTGGTCCCGGGCGAAATGCTTG
>CALFRH010000348.1 GCA_937919225.1 uncultured Parvularcula sp. | reverse complement strand
AGGCCCCGATGGAAACGCCGCCAACGGAAAACCCCTATATTCTCTTGCCTGGAGAAATAGAGGTCGGGCCTCTGTTTGAAAAGGCTGACCTAGCGCAGGCCGGCACCCTCACCCTATCGGCTCAAATGCGGGCCACGGAAGACGCGCTGAACGGGTGCGGCGATATGCGGGCAGGGATGGAGGCATCCATCTTGAACGCCGCCGTCGATGAAGGCGCGGTTCATCCTGAATGGTTCGCCACCTACAGCCGTTGCATCCGCCATCGAAATACGGAGCTGAAAGCTCTGGGCAAAGTGCTCCGCACCCGCCAACAGGCGCTTTTGGAGGTGACCGAAGGCGAAGACGCACTAAACGCAGCAGACTCGATTGCGCGCCTATCGACTTATCATACCAAGCTACGCCGCGCGGTGCGGGAAGAGGTGACTGCGCAAAAAGAGCTTGTTCGTCTCTATAATGAGAAAAATCGATAGAGCACTCGTCCCTTGGTGCTGCGCTACCCCTTCACGAAAAAGCCCGCCCCATCGCAAGACGGGGCGGGCGCACTTTTATTGCGTGTTTCTCAGCTCTAGGATTTAGAACTCAATCCCAATGCTACCCAGAACAGTACGCGGAGCGCCCACATTGATGCGCACCGCATCGCCGCCCCCAGCTGGGAAGTACCGCTCATCAGTTAGGTTACGAACATTCACGCCGAAACGGAGCTGGCTATCGCTTTCCATGCCCAAGCGTTGGAGCGGCAGATAGTACCAAGCCGCCGCATCAACCAGGGTATAGGCATCAAGCGGAACCTCATTGGGATCATCCCCAAAGCGCTCATCGGTATAGAACACACCAAGACCGCCACCAAGACCAGCAAACATGCCGGATTTTTGCTCATAGCTTGCCCAAGCACTGAAAGTGTTTTCGGCGACGTTCGGCAACGTGTTGCCCGCTAGGTCACCTTCTAGGATCTCGTTATCGATGTAAGCGTAGGACGCAATGATGTTGACACCAGCGATCGCCCCAGTCGCGGTCAGCTCAACCCCAGTGGATTGCACCTCCCCGAGAAGCTCAGGCACCGGATCCTCGCCAGGAGCATCGCTCACAAAGCTACTGATCACATTGTCTTTAGTGAGATCAAAATAGGATGCAGTGACAACCAGATTATCACCCAGGAGCCGCGCTTTTACACCTGCCTCATATTGCACAGAAGTTTCAGGCTCAGAGATAAAGAGGGTGTCAGGTTCATTATCACCACCAGGAATAGTGTTCACCTGATTGCTGGCGTTAAACCCTTCCGCATAGCTCCCGTAGAATGAAAGCGTGTCCGTTGGCTGATACACAATCCCCAAGGAGGGCGATACCTTGCTCGCATCGTCAACTTCCAAAGGTCTGTTATTGTTCTCACCATCTTGACGGGTGCTGTCATACCGAAGCCCGTAATTGATGATGAATGACGAAATCTCGGTTTGCCCTGAAACGTAGGCGCCCCAGGTGTTTTCAACATCATTCACAAACCCCAGAGTGTTTGGATCTCGGTCATCAAATACCACATCATAGACTGGATTAAAGATGTCTAAGAAAAAGTCAGGAGACGTTGCACCATTTCCAAAGAAGCGGTTGGCCTCTTCTTCACGGAAATCAATACCTAGAGCAAGATCTGTCTGCGTGGCCCCAGCGGTAAAGCTGGTGTCGACCTGTGCGTTCACCGCGAACGTCTCAATGTTCCGATCATTGGAACCACTGACCCGACGCAGAAGCGTATCACCCACAAGGATGCGTGGCCGAACCTGAATATCAAATTCTTCTTCCTCGCGGTAAAGAGCCCCAATTCGCGCCGATACATTGTCCGAGAACGCGTAGCGATAGTCGACCTCGAAGAGATTGACCTCAGAATCGCGTTCTTCAAGACGGTCCCCGAACCGACGTCCAATGGGGAAATCTGGAATGACAAAGTTTCCGTTCTCGTCATTAAAACCGACAAAACCACGATCCACGGGACGATTATCATTATAATATTCGTACGTGAGGATAAGTGTGGATGCATCGGTAAAATCGAACTGCAGGGAAGGAGAGAAAATGTTCTGCTGAAGGTAATAAATATCATGGAACGTGGCAGATTCTAGTTAGGAGGCGTTGAGTCTATAGGCAAGCTTTTCACTATAGACGAGGGGGCCCGTCGCATCAAACGTCGCCCGATTTTTCCCATATTCACCAAACGTATACTGACCGAAGATACGAGTATCGTAACTCGGCTTTTTGGTGTTGATGTTCACAAGGCCGCCAGGCTGAATTTGGCCGTACCCGACGGATGCTGGCCCGAGCAAAATCTCAATATTCTCGATATTTTGGAGGGGCGGCTTGTTCAAGGTCGCCTGGCTAAGAAGAATCCCGTTTCGATAAATTGCGTCCCGACGGAACCCACGAAGGGAAAAGTCGTCCAACGTACCGCCAAAACCGTCACTCGCCGTGGCCCCTGGCGCATTGCGCAAAGCATCGTTTAAGTCCTCAATTTGCTGGTCAAGGATGATCTGCTCAGGAATCACCACCACCGACCGAGCAGCGTCGAGGATATCCTGCTGGATCCGGCCCACATTGGTCTCGTCAACGACGTACCGCTCCTGCGCGGTACCGCGAACGATAATGACATCATCCGTCTCTTGAGCGACCACCGGCGCCATCGCCGATAAGGCCACCGCGCTTGCCGAAACCATCATGGCCGCAGTTTTGTGGCTCACTTGAATACCCTCCATTTGAATCTCCTTGACTGAGGATCGCCTGTGGAGCGATCAATAATGCTAATAATTCTTATTAGCGAATTATTCCGTTTACATTCTCACGCCAACACTTTGACAGACCGGCGAAATTTCCGTTCTTTAGGGTGATGGCACATGGCCGGGCTGCCCCCGGGCCGGACTTCAATAGAACCACATTCTATTTTCTTTGAAAAGCGAGATGTTTGCGCCCAGCCCCCAGAGGCTCGCCCCGAGAAAGAAGAATAAAGCATTGCTTTAAAAGGGAAAAACTCTCTCCCCGCCTCTGCAATGAAATTGCATCGCACTTACGAGGTGGCATTTCTCGGGGCTTGTTACACAAAAGCAACGGTTCCACCGCGGGTCTGCGTGGACACCCAGCAAGATGGTCGTGATTTCTGGGTGCGACCGCGTTAAAGGATTGGGATGTTCACGCCCTTCTTCCTAGACCTCAAATCTGCTGGTGTTCCCGTTTCCCTTCGGGAGTATCTTACATTGCTTGACGCGATGGAGGCGGATCTCGCCGACATGGCGGTGGAGAATTTCTATTACTTGTCCCGGGCGAGCTTGGTGAAGGACGAACGGCACCTTGACCGATTTGATCGGGTTTTCAGCAAGACCTTTGAGGGCATTGAGAGCCTCGCCGATGCCGTCCCTGATGGCGCAGAAATCCCTGCCGACTGGCTGCGGGCGCTCAATGAAAAATATCTGACTGAGGAAGAAAAAGCGGAGATCGAAGCGCTTGGCGGGTGGGACAAGCTCATGGAAACTCTGGAGCAGCGGCTGAAAGAACAAAAGGAGCGCCATGAGGGCGGTAGCAAGTGGATCGGCACTGGCGGCACCTCTCCTTTCGGGCACTCCGGCTATAACCCTGAAGGCGTTCGCATTGGTGGGCAATCCACGCACCAGCGGGCGGTAAAAGTTTGGGAGAAACGCGATTTCAAAAACCTCGACAGCGATGTGCAGCTGGGCACACGGAATATAAAACTCGCCCTTCGAAAGCTACGTCGCTTTGCCCGCACCGGAGTAGCGGACGAATTCGACCTCGATAACACAATCGATTCCACAGCGCGCAGCGGATATCTCGACGTCAAAATGCGCCCAGAGCGACGGAATATGGTGAAGGTCCTGCTGTTTTTCGATATTGGCGGCTCGATGGACCCTTATGTCCGTGTGTGTGAAGAGTTGTTCTCCGCAGCCCGCGCTGAGTTCAAACATATGGAATATTTCTACTTCCACAATTTCCTCTATGATTTTGTGTGGAAGGATAATAGCCGTCGGTGGACAGATCGGTCCCCGACCCAAGATGTGCTGAATACGTACGGTAAGGATTATATTGCGCTTTTTGTCGGGGACGCGTCCATGAGCCCCTACGAAATCACAATGCCCGGTGGCTCGGTGGAGTATTTTAACGAAGAGCCAGGCGCCCTCTGGATGCAACGGATCACCCAGCACTTTGATCGGGTCGCGTGGTTCAACCCTATCCCGCGGGACCGCTGGGGGTATGTTCCGTCGATTGGGGCGGTGCAGGATTTAACCGAGAATCGGATGTATCCGCTAACCCTTGGTGGCCTTGACGAAGCGATGGGTGAGCTGAAGCGGTAACATTCGCATAAAGATCGCAATAGGCGGAAATCATTCGGCTCTGACTATACTGTTGGGTGGCCTTTTGGCGGTTCGCCGCACCGACCTTCCGCCTAAGGGCTGGATCCAGTGCAAGGGTTTGAAGTGCCTTTGTTAAATCCGCTGGATCACAACCTGGCGCAATAAAGGGCAGGTTCTCAGCACTAACCATATTGCGAACATCGCCAACATTTGTACTGACCACTGGCAGGCCGGATGCCATCGCTTCCAGCACTGCAAGGGGCATCTGCTCCGTGTCAGACGTTAAAAGTAACGCGTCGAACCGTCGATACTCGGCAGCTAGATTGTCGATATGTCCTGCGAAGTGGATGGCCAGCCCCCTAGACCGTGCCCGACGCCTTAGACCTTCCTCCTCGGGACCGCCGCCCACCATGATAGCGGATAGGCCGGACACCCCCTCAACCACCTCTAGGAACCGCATAGGGTTTTTCTCCGGCCGGAGGGCGCCAACATATCCAATCACCATCTGTGTTCGAGACTCGCCCTCGCTTGGTTGAAACAGTGACGTATCAATACCATTCGGGATATGATGAAGACGGTGAGGCGGAACACCCCAATGACGCTTCCCAATGGCAGCAAGGCCCACCGACGGCACAACAAGATGCGCGCCCGTCGCTAATCCAATACGCCGGACAAGATTTCGGGCCTTGGATAAACGCTGGGCCTCATCAGGACCAAACCCATCTTCAAAATGAAGGTGCGGCAATCGAGAGCCAATGCGGTTTGCCAAAATCGCTTCGATGCTTCCCCAATTATAAGTACAAAGAAGGCTTGGATTGACATCGCGAATGATGTCTTTCAGCGTGGCAATATTTTCCGGCGAGAGGCCAAGCCCCTTTTTCAGGGGGAGTGACCGCACCTCTAGCCTGACATTTTGGGGGAAAGCGCTGGCAGCCCCCTCCTCCCCGTCGAGTGTCACAATAGTATGGCTCCATTCATCCGCCAACGCAGTTGCCAGTTGAATGAGGCGCCGCTGGGCGCCCCCCATGGCGAAGGAAGGAAAGATGTGTAACTGCCGTCTCATGCCACGCCCTTGATCGGAAGAGCGTTCAGTACCAAGCGCTCAACCCCCATTGGTCGCCCCTCCGCATACCAAAGGATGCCATGGCTGAGGGCGTAGGCGCCTCCCCCAACGAGGATTATTGAGAAGAGGCTGACCAAGGGTGCCGGGCCAAATGTCGGGAGCACCACAGTGACCCATCCAAAGAGGCTTAGCGACATCACAATCACGGACAAAAAGGACCGTCGTGCACGCCATAAAGGTTCAACCGGCGACCGGGCGGTTAATCGGTAGTAGAGCCACGCCTGAAGACCCGTATAAAGAAGACCATGAAACGCCGCTGCGTACGCGGCACCCATGAGCCCATGGGTCAGGGCCGCCCAGATCAAGATTGGCTTCCCAATGGTCAAGGCGATACAATCTCTCACAAAAACCGTTCGGGGGCGCCCTAACGCCAAGGCAAAGGATTGAGTGGCAAAAAAGACGGCCATCAACCCATAGACCGGGGCCAGCACCTGAATAAGAGGGATGATCTCCAACCATTGAGGCCCGAGGAATAACCGAACGCCATCCGATGCGGCGAAGGCCGCCCCCACCCCAGCCGGTAGCGCGATGCCAGCCAGGACCATCGCACCGCTCAAATACGCCTCACGCATACGGATGGGGTCTGTATCAAGCCGCGATAAGCTAGGATAAAGAGCACGGGCGACGGGGGCAGCCACCTCCATTGAGGGCATGGCGGACAATTGTCCCCCCACCTGGTAAAGGCCAGCGGGGGCAAGCCCCAAAAAACGGCCCAGCAGGAGGGGGTCCAGTTTGTTATTGAGGGCCACCACAACGCTGACACCGGTGACCCATCCGGTGAACCCCCACATTTCCCCCAATCGAGCGAGACTGACCCGGGGGCGGTAAGGCTTTAATCCGTACATCAATAAGGATTTGGCGACGAACCCCGCCCCCAGTCCCAGTACGATCGCCCAATAGGACCGGGTGTGGACCGCAACGGCAATCGACACGATAACGGCCACGCCCTTTTCGATGATACTGACCAAGAACTCTTTGGAAAAATCCTGATCGCGCTCAAACTCGTAGAACCGCGGATTATGGAGCGCCTGGATGAAGGCCAATCCCGCCAACGCGACGAAGATGCCCTGCACCCGGTCATCCCCGAAAGAATTGCCGGCAAATGAGGCGACGACCAACAATAGTCCTGCCACCACGCCCCCGCGGATCAGCGATAGGGTGAACAGCGTGTCCAGATGGCGACGATCTGCATGGCGGAAGCGCACCACAGCCTGGGCAACCCCAATGTCAGACACATTCTGGAGAAGGTGCATGACCGCGACCCCCACCGCCACCAGGCCAAAATCTTCGGGCACCAACAAGCGCGCAAGAACGAGGGTATTGATCACCCCGATAAGCCGAAGCGCGAGCCGCAACCCCGCCATCCACGCCGTGCTTTTCACCACGGCAGGGGCCACCGGTTCGAGAGCGGGGGTCGGCGCCCGACCCTTTGACGAGGAAGGAGTGGTTTCCGTCACCGCCGTCCCCCCACCGCGTGCGGTACCTTGGCAGCATCCCGGCATTTGAGCCAATCGGCGTGCCAGTTCACTATCTGCTGGATCAATAAAAGTCGCCCCTGGTACTCCGTATAAGTATGGTCAGCGTGTGAATTTACTTCAACCATCATACAGCCTTGCCAATCAACATCCCCGAATACATCCCAGAAATGGCGAGGCGCCGTCATCACCTCCCGCACAAAGCGCGAGTAAAGCGCCAGCATCTGAACGCCCCGGTAGGCCAATTGGCCGTAGCCTGCGGCAACCTCCTGGCGCGGCGGATGGGGACGGCCAAAGCGATCGGTCAGCGTGAGGCTGTCGCCCCCCTCCGGTTCGGGTGTCGCGGTCAGCCGGGTGAGGGCACGGCGCCATCGACCGGGATCCGTCGCCTTTGCCGCTAGCCGATCCACCCGAGCGCGCAGACTATCATAGGCATAAGGATCAAGCTGGATAAGCCCGGTGACGCGTTCATCAACCTGTGCGGCCCGAAAGGCATGATCGGCACCGGAGCAAAGCCCGGCGAGGGTCACGGTCTTGATACCTTCTGCCTGTAAAGCATCAATCGTCGCCCTAATATCAGGGACCCCTTGCACTTCATGGCCCAGACCGGCGCGGGCCACAGGACTATCCCCCAGGCCTGATAAGTCAATACGGGCGGCCGGTATCCCCGCCCCCGCCAATGCGCGCGCGAGGCTCACATAGAGGCGGTGGGGCCCCACCCGGTGAACGATCCCAGCATTGATCAGTACAACACAATGGTCAGCACAGCGATCCGCTGCATCACTCAACACCCCCCATAGGGCACCATCGTGTTGCGTGGGAATCTCTAGGATACGCTCAGGGCTCACACACCACCTCCCCGCCAGGTGGCCACCATATCGACGATGAGATCAATGCTACGCGCGGGCACGCGGAAACTGTTCATCGCGTCATCCGTTGTCCACTCAAAACTATCTGGTGGCGGTGCCCAAATCACATGGGGCGCGGCATCCACATAGTGCGCCTTGGCCGCTTCATCCCCAATGACCAGTAATTTTTGTGCCGGAAGCGTGTCCATCGCCTGCCTGTCGGGTGTCGCGACCTCCTGGTACAATATATCAGGGACCGGAAAGCCCCCCGCCTGACGGTGTTGACCGGGTCCGCCCTCAAGGGCCTCTGCCCAATAATCCGACCCCGACAAAAGTGGTTCCCAAAGCACCAGACCATAGGGCGATAGAGCGGCGGACGCTTTGCAGGCGACAGTGGCGCCAAGGCGAACCCCAATCAGCACCAGCTGCTCAATGTCTGCCATCTCACTGAGGGTCTTAGCCGCGACCTCGACATCCTCCACCCAACGGTCAAGCGTCACCTCTTCACAGCCGCCGCTGGAATCCCCCGTACCGAAATAATCGAACCGCAAAGTGGGAACACCGATGAGCGCCAGCTGATCCGCCAGGCGTCGCATCGGCCGGTGCGCCCGGATCGCCTCATCCCCAAAGGGAGCACACAAAAGGACCCCATGGGAAGAGCGGACCGTCTGATGCGCGGGGTGAAAGGCCCCCACCAGCGGCGCATCGCTTTTCCCAAAATGAAACAGTCTCACTGGGAAAGGCCTTTCCTAATTCTGGGAGGGGTTCCCCTATGCGAGGCGAAGTGTATCCCGATCCCCTGCTGCTACTAAAGGGCCATGTCAGTCTTTATGATGCAAATTCGGTGACAATGAGGACAGAATGTAGGCTACGCCTTACGGGTGTGGGCGGGCCAGCTGTTCCAGGGTTTCGTAGATCGCCGCACGAGGATCAATATCGCATCCCACCTCATCACGAACCCGCGCCACCATCAGCGCCAGTTGCAGGGACTGCCCCCCAAGATCGAAAAAGGTGTCAGTGATCCTAATCCTGTTGATCTTCAAAATGTCCTGCCAAATATCGGCAATTGCCATTTGCAATGGGGTATGGGGAAGATCGTCCTCCCCCGACCTCGACGGCTGCGGCATTGACCCTCGCGTCGCCAACGCCCGCCGGTCGACCTTCCCATTGAGGGTCAACGGAAAGACTGATACATCTGTAATCCGTTGGGGAACCATATAGTCGGGTAGAATGTCTTTTAACCAGTGGCGCAGATGGGCACTATGGGATGCCTCACCCTCATTGCGCCAGCGAATATAGGCGCTGAGGGTTGCATCACCATCATCCTCCCCCCCATACAGCACCACCGACTGAAGGAGAGCGGGGTGGCGTTCGATAGCGGCCTCGACCTCTCCCAGTTCAACGCGAAATCCGCGTATCTTCACCTGGCTATCGTTTCGACCCATAATAATCAGGGTACCATCATCGGTGATCCGGGCAAGGTCACCGGTACGATAGACGCGCGCGCCCACGTCATGGGTAAACGGGTCAAGCCGAAAACGGTCCGCAGTCAGCGCCTCTCGCTGCCAATATCCAGTCGTGCCACCTGCCCCCCCAATCCATAGCACTCCAACCTCTCCGCGAGGGCACAAGGCGTCATCCTCATCCACCACGTAAAGCTGCGTGTTGGCAATCGGCTTCCCCACCTGAACGTTCTCGGCATCAGTGATCTGTCCACAGCTGGACCAAATCGTCGTTTCTGTTGGTCCGTATAAGTTCCAAAGGGTTTGTACCTTCGGCAACAAGGTCTCAGCGAGCGAGGCGGATAGGTGCTCCCCACCGCAAAGCGCTTTAAGGTCAGACTGGCCCGGCCATCCTGCTTCCAACAACAGGCGCCAGGTGGCGGGGGTGCCTTGCATGATTGTTACCCCGTGGGTTTCCATGAGACCCATAAGAGTTCTGGGATCCCGCGCCTCGACCGCATTGGGTAGAACAATCGTCCCCCCAACCCATAGGGGGAGAAAAAGCTCCAGCATCGCAATATCGAACGATAAAGTTGTAACGCTGAGAAGACGATCATCGGGACCCATCCCCGGCCTATCCGCCATGGAGGAGAGAAAGTTTGCCAAGGCAAGGTGGTGACCGATAACCCCTTTCGGTTGCCCCGTTGATCCAGACGTATAAAGAATATAAGCACTTGCGTCAGCACTCATCGTCTTATCCTCTAAAGGCGGTAAGGCCGCGCCCTCCTTTTCAAGACGAGTAATATCGACACCGGGCACGCCCTCCCCCAGGATCGGATGATCTGCACCGCTCCTATCATGAAGGATGCACCCAGCCCCCGCATCGCGTACCATGAAGGTCAGGCGATCAGCAGGGAACGAGGGATCGAGTGGCAGGAGCACACCGCCCACCCGCGAGATGGCGAGCACAGTAGCCACCATGTCAGGGGTGCGATCCGTTAAAAGGCCGACCACATCGCGGTGTCCCACCCCCCGCGCTTTTAACGCCGCAGCGATGCGGTCGCATCGACCCACCAAATCGCGGTAGCAAACGGTTTCTTCCGCGGTGAGGATCGCAGGGCACTCAGGGCTGGCAGAAGCCTGGGCCACCACGCGGTGCCACACTGACTCAGCCTCTAGAGGCGCAGGCCTCACATCACCTTTGAGTATACTGAGGTTTTGAATTGGCGGATCAGTGGGCAATAGCCTCCCCTTTCGGTATGGGTAAGGACCAATAGGCAATGTTCTCGATAGGACGGTCCCATGCGACAGATCCCACCATGCCGCAAGGGGTCTCAAATGTCCGTAAAGACCACCGGGCAGGACTATAGCGCGGCGACCCATGCCTCAAGCGGATCCGCCCGCTCCCCCAATATTGCACACACAAGCTTGGAAAATCGGCCAACAGGCCGTCCCCAGTTGCCTTTGATAAGGCCTCTTTTGCCGTCCAGCACCGGTAAAAAGCCGTTAACTGCTCAGCGGGATCTTTTCGGTGCCAATCTCTTTGCTCCGCCGGTGAGAAGAAGTGATCAATGACGGGTTGCATCTGCTGTAGAACCTGCTGCTGCCTGGATGCCTCAGGTTCTAGCTCTAAGTTTTTGTTTTTGATTGCGTGAGCCGACCTTCGCTGATCCACGTTAGCCGCAGCGCACTTTATGGTTCCAACTCTCTCAATATCCACCCCAACAGCCCCGCCGGGCGCAATGGCCACAACAGCGCGGCTGTCAGCGCGGCTAACCGAAAAAGAGAAATCGCGCCCCTGCGGTGCGTGGGCCAGACGGGGCTTACCGCGTCCAGGTGCCAGCAGGAGAGGTCCATTGCCAAGACCATAGGCCCGCAAGACCCAAGCCAGCAGTCGCCGGGTCGCCGACCGCTCGAAAAGGACCGTTTCCGGGCCAGTATTCTCAATTGGACCGATTGGCCTGAACCCGCCCGCAAAACCGATTTGCCATATATGAAGCGTCCTTCCACGCGGCCAAAGCGCTCTTCTGGCGGGATAGGTCCAGAGGCGAGCAACGCCAGAATAGCCCAGTGATGAAGCGCGGATAGACATGCGGATAGCATGACATCCAAGCGATGAAAGGCGCGTAAATCAATGGGCCCGCTGGAAAGTGATACTCTATCTCAACTCTAACGTAATCATTTTTCCATAGATATCGATTTAGGGGAAAGCGTAGGAGTAGAGGCGTTGATCAGTTACCCATTACCTCGGTTCGAACAACAAAAATCCGAAGTGATGCAACGTTACCGCATCCTTAATGGATCGGGGGGATTCGACACCAATCATGTAGCACGGACCGCCGCTCTCGTTTTTGGCGTGCCCATCGTTGTTGCCGCCCTTAACGAGCGATACAGAGCCTGGTTCCGGTCAGCTCACGGTGTAAACGATACGCAATTTGAGCGCCTGCAGGATTTTTGCAGCCTTGCCAATCTGTCTGATGTACCGTTTGTGGTGAGTAACGCTCAGCAAGAGGAGTACTTTGCAAAGTCACCTGTGGTTGCAGGAGATCCCAAGGTTGCCTTTTTTGCCGGCGCGCCATTGCGCGATCCAGATGGCAAGCGATTTGGTACATTGTGTCTGCTCGACCCGCGTCCGCGAACGATGGCACCCCATGAGCTTGCGACGCTCGAGAGTTTCGCAGGCCTATTAAGTGGTGAAATCTGCCTGCGGAGTGCTGGACGATATGCTGTGCAGGACCTGATCGATGTCGAAGAGGACAAGTGCACCCTCTATGATTTAGCGATGACGGACCCCCTCACCCGAGCGCTCAATCGCAGAGCCTTTTTCCATTTTACCGAACGCGAAGTCAAACGCGCGAACCGGCATGGCCTCGACCTATCAGCCATGATGATGGACATTGATCACTTTAAGAAAATCAATGACATACATGGCCATGCGGCAGGGGACGAAGTATTGCGGACGATGATCGCAGCCGTTCTCAAAGCCATCCGAGACGAAGACTTGGTGGGTCGCCTGGGGGGGGAGGAGTTCGCGCTCCTCCTCCCCGAGACGCCACCGGCGCGCGCCAAGATATTGGGGGATCGCCTTAGGCATGTGATTAAATCCCTCACCTTTGTTGGCGAAGGCGGGCCGTTCTCGATTTCCATCAGCATCGGGATTAGTGGACTTCACAAACATGACCAAGACATCGTCCCCGTTCTAGAGCGGGCCGACAAGGCACTTTATCAGGCCAAACGAAACGGTCGGGATCGCACAGAACTTGCGGCGAATATTTCATCTGTTCCAGGAGAAAAAATCGCACTCGCTGCGGGCGGCTAAATCGGGTTTGGTTCGGGCGTTCGTAAAGAAAAATACTGTGGAGTTTTTGTTTTTCGCGCGCGAGCCAACTTTCTCCGATCCTATGCGATCGCCCGGCGTGCTAAAACTTCCACGAAACGGATAGAGCGCCAAATTGCTGCCCGCCATCCTGCGTCTCGAATTCTTCACTGCGATAGACATAGGTATAGGCCACCTGCATGCGGTCATATTGTCCAACAAGACCAATCTGCGCGTCACCCACGAAGACATTGCGATCTTCGACCTGGGGATCATCATCTCGCCCCAGTCGTCCGTCTAAGAATATATCGTGCGCGACGGCCCGGACCTGGGCGCCACCAAAGATGTACCAGCTAAACTCTTTGCGGGGGGTGAAGAACCCCGCCCCTGCGAGGGAGGGGCGCACCCGAGGCGGGCCATAGTCGCGGCGTAGATCTTTGCCAAACCGAACAGTGGCCCCAACCCGAGCGTTCGTATTCCGATTACCGACGGACACGCCATAACTCGGCATGAAGTCGACGGAGTAACGCTGCTTTGCCACAGGCCTGGCCGCCCGCATTTGTCGGTCATAGGATAAATTCACAATAACCTCATTGCCAATTTGGTTATCCCACCCATTTACCTCTTCGCCATCAATGAGGTCGTGGAAGCTATTCTGAAACCATTCACCACCAGCGTCAGGCCCGACAAGACCGAGCTGCGCTGTGATCACGTCAATCGTGTTGGTCTGCTCCACCAAAACGGCATACTCGCCGTAAAGAAAGCCCGCATAGGGATGCTGATCAGGTAAGGGCTCGAACGCGAGGGTGTCCCGCGGCGTGAAGATAGAATGCCCGACCGCAAAGCCTCGCCGAACCACAGCACCATAGTCTTCTCGCTCAAAGAAACGAGCGATAGCACGCTCTATCCCCGTGGGGTCTTTGGTGCCCGAAATATAGGAAAGCCTCAGACCGCTCGTATAGTCCTGGTCGGTGCTGGCGAACCAATCATTCTCGATGGTGAACGTCCAAGTGCCCAAATTGTCGATTGGGATCGGTGGCGAGACGGCATCGCCGACCGGCGCCAGAATGTCATGATCCTCTGATTCTTGGGCACTCACGCGGACGAGCTCTTGGGCGGCAGCCATCTGGGAAAAAAGCCCGCTAAACAATAGTGTAGCTGCCCAGGCCGCGCGCAGCCTTACAGTTCTCGTCATATCTTGCACCCCCGGCGCAAAAGCGCCTTCAAACTCGCGTTAAGGTTAATCTAGAGCAGGCATCGGGACGCCACAATAGAGGGGGTGAGCATGAACCGCCATCGCCCAGGGCATCAGCATCCCTCCCCTTTAACGTGTGGCAGTAAGGTGGGTTGCCCCATGACGCCCCGTCCGCCAGTTTGGCTCACCCTAATTGCAGCACAATTTTTTGGTGAGGAAACCCTATGCGTCCAAACGCGGAATTCGATGTCATTGTTTACGGGGCAACCGGCTATACGGGCCGCCTGGTGGCTGAGTATCTTCATCAGACCTATGGTAATGGCAGTGATGTCAATTGGGCCATGGCCGCGCGTAGCGAAGACAAACTGACGGCGGTGCGGGATGAGATGGGGCTGCCCGGCGATACGCCGCTGGTTGTGGCCAATTCAGACGATCCAGCCTCTCTCAAGGCCATGGCCGAGCGCGCAAAGTGCATCATCACCACCGTTGGCCCCTATGCCCTCTACGGCACGCCTGTGATCGCCGCCTGCGCTGAGGCGGGCACCGATTATGTGGACCTATGCGGGGAACCTCTTTGGATGGTGGAGACGATCAAGGATTTTTCCGCCACGGCAAAAGAGAGCGGCGCGCGGCTGGTTCACTCCTGCGGATTTGACTCGATCCCGACGGACCTTGGGGTTTGGTACCTCCAACAAGAAGCAACCAAACAGCATGGCGGTCCAGCCCCCCGGGTGCGCGGCCGTGTGCGGAGCATGAATGGCACCTTCTCCGGCGGCACCGCCGCATCCCTCAAAGAAACCATCGCAAATGTGTTTAAGGACCCGAGTTTAAAGGATGTGCTTCTCAACCCATTCGCACTTTGCGAGGGTACGAGCGGCCCCAAGCAACCTCGGGACCATAAGCCCTATGAGGATGAGGTGATTGGCATGTGGGTGGCCCCGTTCATTATGGCGACCATCAACACAAAGAACCTTCATCGGTCAAACAAACTGCTCGGATACCCTTACGGCAAAGATCTCGAATATGACGAGATGGTCGTGACGGGCGCTGGGGAGAAAGGACAATCCGCCGCCGAGTATGTCGCCAAAACCGGCATGGGCAAGGACGCCGACAAACAGCCCGGCGAAGGCCCCACAAAGGAAGAGCGAGAGGCTGGCTCCTTCGACATTATGTTCCTTGGGACCTACCCCGACGGCAAAGCCGTGAAGGTCGGTGTCACCGGCGATATGGACCCTGGCTATGGCTGCACCTCAAAGATGCTGGCCGAAAGCGCCCTTTGTCTTGTGAAGGACCGGTCGGATCTCGGCGGCGGTGTCTATACGCCTGCCTCAGCCATGGCGGCCCCTTTGCGGGAGCGATTGACTGCCAAGGCCGGCATGACCATTGACGTAGAGATGTAAGGTCGCCCAAGGCGGTAACACTCACAAGTTGAAATAGGCCGTGACTATGAACAGGGCTGAAGAGGTGAAATGCCCAATTGCGTGCGAGGGCAGAAAACCTTAGGGGTGTCGCCGAATTCGGGCGGAGCCCCTTCCCTGCCTCAGTTGGGCAAAATATAGGAGAAACTTATGAAAGTCCTCGTGCCGGTGAAGCGCGTCGTTGACTATAACGTCAAAGTCCGCGTGAAACCTGATGAGACAGGCGTTGATCTTGCCAACGTCAAAATGTCCATGAACCCGTTTGATGAGATCGCGGTCGAAGAAGCGGTTCGCCTCAAAGAAGCGGGTGTCGCTGAAGAGATTGTTATCGTCTCAATCGGCCCGGACAAGGCGCAGGACCAAATCCGCCAGGCCCTCGCCATGGGCGGTGACCGTGGTCTCCTCATCTCCTCCGACGATGACGTCGAAAGCCTCGGCGTTGCTAAGCTGCTAAAAGCGGTGTGTGAGGAAGAAAAGCCCGATATCGTCATTATGGGCAAACAAGCCATTGACGATGACCGCAGCCAGACGGGCCAGATGCTGGCCGCCTTGATGGGCTGGCCGCAGGGGACATTTGCTTCCGAAGTGAAGAAGGACGGCGACAAACTTCACGTCACCCGAGAAATCGATGGCGGCCTTCAGACCGTATCGCTGAACCTGCCTGCCGTGGTCACAGCCGACCTGCGCCTTAACGAGCCGCGTTACGCGTCGCTGCCTAATATTATGAAGGCGAAGAAAAAGCCCCTAGATAAAAAAGCGATTGGCGATTACGGCGTCGATGTAGCCCCACGCCTCAGTGTACTGAAAGTCACCGAACCGCCCCAGCGCGAAGCAGGCATCCGGGTCGAAGATGTCGCCCAGCTGGTCGAGAAACTCAAAAACGAAGCAGGAGTGCTCTAAACCATGGCTATTCTTGTTATTGCAGAACATGACAATGCGAACCTTGCCGACGCCACCGCCAAAACGGTGAGCGCTGCCGCAAAAATCGGTGGCGATATCGATGTCTTGGTGGCGGGTGAAGGCACCGCAGGCGTTGCAGAGCAGGCCGCGAAAGTCACAGGCGTGCGCAAGGTACTTCACGCCGACGATCCGCACTACGCCAAACAGCTGGCAGAACCCATGTCGAGCCTCATCGCCGGCCAAGCGGGCGGCTATGATGTCATCATGTCCCCGGCGGGCACATCCGGCCGGAACTTTATGCCCCGCGTCGCAGCCCTGCTCGACGTGATGCAAATCTCCGCCATTACTGGTGTTGAAAGCGCTGATACGTTCATCCGGCCCATCTACGCTGGCAACGCCATGGCGACGGTGCAGTCAAAGGACGCAAAGAAGGTCATCACCGTTCAGTCCACGGCGTTTGAAGCTCCCGGCATGGACGGCTCAGCCAGCGTTGAGACCATTGGCGCAGGTGAGTTCCCTGGGGTCTCGGAATTCGTCGCCGAGGAGCTGACCAAATCGGATCGCCCAGAACTCGCTGGCGCGAAGATCGTCATCTCGGGTGGCCGGGCCCTCGCCTCCACCGAGAATTTCGAGAAATATATCTACCCAGTGGCCGACAAGCTTGGGGCCGCCATCGGTGCGTCCCGCGCGGCAGTCGACGCGGGCTATCAGCCCAATGACTACCAGGTGGGCCAAACCGGTAAGGTGGTGGCGCCAGAACTCTACATCGCTGTCGGCATCTCCGGCGCGATCCAGCACCTGGCAGGGATGAAAGACTCTAAGATCATTGTCGCCATCAACAAAGATGAAGAGGCACCGATTTTCTCCGTTGCTGATTACGGCCTTGTGGGCGACCTCTTTGAGATTATGCCCCAGCTGGAAGCTGCTTTGTAAAACGATCATCCTTATAAGGATGTGAAACCAAGAAAACCCCCATATCATTGATGTGGGGGTTTTCTTTATGTGCTTGCATCGCGCCGAAAGGAGGGCGCGGTTCTCAATAAGGCGATGTGAAAATAGAAGGCTATAAACAAGGCGTGAATGAAAATGAACGCTCTTCATAATTAAGCTCTTCGACAGCTGGCTTTTAGGCGTTTTATCTTCCGGATCAGCAAATTCGTTTTTATAGCGACCCGCACACGGATTGTGCCAAATTCGGCAATGTTAGGTGGTTTGGTCGTGGCGTAGGAACGCCGCGCCGTCACACCCCCGCTTCATAGCGGCACAACCTAAGGACATCTATGATGAAGCTATACTACAGAGCCGGTGCGTGTTCGATGGCGACCCACATTGTCCTTAATGAGCTCGGCGCTGCATTCGATTTGGAACGGGTCGATACCCAGGCCGGCGTTACCGAGTCTGGCACCGACTACAAGACTATCAATTCAAGGGGATATGTACCGGCCCTCATCCTCAACAATGGTGAAACGCTCACCGAAAACGCCGCGATCTTGCAATATCTGTTTGATGAGTATTTTGGCGATAAAGTTGACGTCACGATCCTTCGCCGCGCGCGGTTACAGGAAGCCTTGAGCTTTCTATCATCAGAATTGCATGCTGCCTTCAGGCCCCTCTTTGCAAAGCGTTCCATCCCAGAATCAGAACTTCAGCACGCCAATACCATTCTTCGGAAGCGGGTTGGTCACTTTGAGGATATGATCGCCGATGGGCGAGAGTTCGTTCTGGGTACAGCCTATACACCAGTGGACGCTTACGCATTTGTTATTCTCAACTGGACGACGGTGCTCGACTTCCCCCTTGACGACTGGCCGAAGGTCAAAGCGTTTTACGAACGCGTCAAAGCGCGCCCAGCGACGCAAAAGGCCCTCGCACAAGAAGGCCTGTCTTAGGGCTGCCAGTAGGTCCCCCGCATTCAGGGCACCAGATACTGGGCTCACCTGTGTTCTCCGTCACAGCATCAGATCCTCCACCAGCTAAACAGACTGGACCTGTTTAGTGAGGAAAACGGACATGTATGATTTTGGTTTTGAAGTTGACGCTGACTACACACCGGCAACGCTTGAACTCGATTATTCAGGCGACACATCGCCCACGCACGCCCTCGACATGGACGGTACGAAGACAGCGGATGCTGGTGTAGAGATTGGGGAGTTTATCGACAATACGCGCGGTCAGTCAGAAAAGCTTGGAAAACGGGATTATGAGGAAGACATGTATCTACCTATACCTGACCCCGACATGGCGGATATCCTTGACCAAGCGGAAACCCTCGCCGCGAACGTTTCTAAAAAAGAAGATGACACAAAAAATGCAGTCATCGGAAAAATTGCCTGAGGCCCGATGAACCACCGAACTTGTCTGTGATGTTCTGATCCAAAAAAACGGGCCCTCTTGGGGCCCGTTTTCGCCGGGATTATTATTCCCCTTACGACTTTTTGAGAGGCTCCAGCACAGCGGGGCCGGTCAGGTTAAAGCGACGGGCCCGGCGTTCCATCAATGCGCGCCAATTGCCCATCGACATAAGCTGTGCATAAAGAAGCGGTAGAAGGTTGGACTTCCGAAGTTCGAGGAATTTCTCATCGGACAGGTCGGCGAGTTTCTTTTCCTCAACGCCACAATATTTAGCGAAGGGACGCGACTGGTCGTCACCGTCGGGCGTAAACTGTGCAACTTGCTCCGTCAGAACATCATATTTGGGAAGCTGTTGGCCGAACTGAACGGTCATCATCCGATCCCGCTCATAGTTTTGGCAATATTCCATGGCCTGCTTCATCTGATCAGAAGGCTCACCATTGATAAAGAACGGCAGATCGCCACCCTCGCGGACACCGTCATACCCTTCGTCAACAATCATCGCCATACGAGGATTGTCAGGGTCCGACCCTTTATCATTGGCCAGGGCGAACGGGTACCGACGCAAATAGCCAGGAATGTAAGCCACACTGTCCCAATTCCCATCATCATCAACGAACAGGTTTTGATCGTCGATCAGTCCAACCACGGCCAAAGGCATCGGATTGGTGGTGTCGGAGAAAATGACGGGATAAAAGCGGGCGGCCGTCGCCACCTCAGACAGGGTGAGAGGGATCGCGCGAACACTGTCCGCATACCCGAACGGACGGTCGGGGCGTGTAACGCCTAGTGACCCATGCTGTTCTTTGTTCAGCAGGGCAGGCTTAGAAAAAAGGAACATCGACCCTTCTAATTGTGGGGCGGCTGCAGGCGTAACGCTCATGATGATGTCTTTACTGGTTGAAAGCGAATCTCGAGGCAATTTCCCTAGCAAAAGGCCAAGCAGGGTCAATCCCTTATAGTGGCCCTAATCGGGGCGCTTATGGAGAGGTGTTACTTTGAGGCGTAGCGCTTTGGGCAGTATCTTCCAAGCGTTCGGCCGCGCGGGCCCGGGCGAGACGATACATGGTTTGAAGGTGGAGGACGTCGGCGGCCGCCCTATGGGTATGGGGGGCTTCCTCTGAGGCGAGGTCCACAAGCTCCCGCGGTTGCCTGTCCCAAAGAGGCCTCAGGAGGTCCCCCAAATCATTAAGCCGGTAATTAGGCTTCACCCCTGCGGCATCATAGAGGCGGAACAGCCAAAAGCTGTCATAGTCAGGCGCATCGGAATAGACCACTGCGCCGCCTAAAGCCGCATTGAGGATGAGAGCAACATCAAGAGGCTCACGGCCCGAGGTCACAAGGGTTGGCGGGGTGATGCCGTGGAGCGCCTCGGCGGATTTTTCCCACGCCGTCATACTCCAATTGTCTGCGGGTCGGATGAGCACCGACCGAGCATCGCCAGTCGAAAACACCCAGCCCACCTCAATGGGCCAAGACTGGGGCCCCAGGCCCGAGGCTTCGACATCGATAAATGCCACATGGGAGGGAGCAATAGCCCCCTGGGCATCAATGTCTGTTGGCGGTGACGGTTCCCTTATCATCTTCTTATTGTTGGAGGCTTTCCACCCCGTTCAAAGCCGGTCGTCCCCAAAGGCGGCGCCCGGTGTGCGTCCGTTTTTTGGCCCTAACCCCGGGTTGGTGGGGCATCAGCACCATTTGTATCCTTTGGCACACGCCATTCATCGGGCGCATCGCCTTGCTCAAGGTCAATCACAGGCCCAGCCCGTTCTGCCTCTGCGCGAGCGCGCGCCCGTTCCATGCGTCGGCGCGCATCCCCCGCCCGTTGCCGAACGGTACGAATAAGCGCCACCGCCCCTAAGGAGACGGCCGCTGTTGCCATGAGAGTTGCTAAGGATCCCATCTTTCTTTCCTACGCCAGGGCGCCACAAAAGACCATTGAAGACTTTTGCGTCATTATCATCTGCCAAATCGCGCCCAAAGACCGGCTTTCTCAAAATGCGCAATCATGGCGCTGGGGTCCAGAAGAGACCCAGCATCAGCACCTAAAAGTCGAGTAAGAAAGCCCTTCTTCTCCGTTTCAATGGTCTGGCTTTTCACGCCTTCGCCAAAGCGCTCCTGCAACAAGGCGCGCAGGTCGCCGGTGCGGTCGATAAGACCATGATCCATCGCGTCGCCCGCGATCCAGAAAGCCCCATTAAAAAGGTCATCCTCTTCGCCAGATAAACGCCCGCCACGTCGATCCTTCACCATCTGCACGAATAGGACATGAATTTTGTCCAGCATCTCCTGAACAGCGCGCATACGGACTGTAAGGTTTGTTC
>CALFRH010000347.1 GCA_937919225.1 uncultured Parvularcula sp. | reverse complement strand
CCTTCCAAGTGATGACTCCCTGCTCAAAGAGGTGTTTTTCAAGGCGGTGAATTTGGCGTTCTGAAATTCCCAGATCGAGAGACGCTTTTGCAAGGGATTGATAGACAATGGGGGTTGCGGTTTCATTCCAGTCGGCATCAGTGGTGAATGCTATATAGTATTCCAGCAGCTCTATGGCCCGTGACGAAAACCCAAACGACCGCCCCACTCTCTTTATAAGGAGGAGAGTATCATATTTAGAAATGCCGCTCTCTAGCCCAGTGAATGCGTTTGCGGTTTTGAGAGATTGACGAAATTGTTCAGAGCCGATGCGCCCTGTCCCGTGAGGTGAGGATGGTAATTGCTGTTGATACATGATTATAAATCAGCACAAAGATATATATGTGAAGAAGACAAAGAAATAGGGTTGCCGAGTCGATACAGACTTGCAAAGCGATTCTAAATTCGTTATGATGCGGATGTTATATAAATTTCTCTAAAAGCCACTGTTCCCGCAGTGGTTTTTCTTTTTCGGTATATCTCTTTTGTGCATTCTCCTTTCTGTTGAGGGTGGTTTTGAATTGCAGACAATGATTCTCTGCTAGATTGATAAAAAGATAGCACACGGATAATATGATGGCAATACAATGATTTACAGTGTAAACTTTACAGCAACATTTAACGCGACTCTGTAAAGTTGGATCTACTGATATTATTGGGACCTGAGATAATTTGTACGTGCAAAGTGTAAAATTTTACAGTGTAAAACCGGGATCTATTTTACAGGACTGAACACCTGCATTCGGGCGAATTTTACACGTTTGTAAAGCTGTGAGTCGAATCACGAATATAATTTTCCACCTCGTTGGGTGTGATACAATAGGGATGTAAAAATCACTATACATACTATACGGCATTAAACACTCATGAAGGTAAATATCACACAAGCGGCGAAAATGGTCGGCATCACCCGGCCTACTCTCTACAAGCATATTGAGTCTAAAGGCATCTCAGTTGAAGAAGACGAAGACGGACGAGGTATCGACGTGTCTGAATTGGTGCGGGTCTATGGGGATAAGGTGCGGCAACTTGAAATATTCTCTCCGTCTCATGACATTGATGATGGGCCAAACGTAAATAGCCGTAAACAGGCAACGCCAAATAATACGGCGGTTGACAGTGTCGAAGTAGAAGTTTTGAGAGAGCGTGTAAAATACTTAGAGGCAGATAAAATCGCGGCGGCGGATGAGCGGAGTAGGGAGCGCGACATGCTGCTTGAACGATTGGAAAAATCTGAAGAGCAACAAAAGCGGTTGACCCTATTGTTGACCGATCAAACCCAAAAAGGCGAAGATCAGGACAACCAAGATAAGAAACGCCTGGATATGATGCAGCAACAAATGGCGAAGCTCCAGCGACAGAATGCAGTCATTGCTCGTGCGCTCAAAGAAGAGCGAGAAAAGTCTTTTTTCAAAAAGTTATTCAGTTAAGGGATGGAGTAGGGGATAGGGAGGCATTTGTCTTTGCCGCCTGCTTTGCGCGAATCGCAGCCCATTTTCGGCGATCATTGTAATTTCGTCCATAGAATAATCGTGAGTTCCCAAGGACGAAAAGCCCTGTAGCTTTCATCAGCTCCAAGACAGTGACAAATGGCTTAAGAAGGTGAGGGGGGATCACGGAATTGACGGTATCGTTGGAGACCACGAAAGAACTGGTACGATCTTGCCGGAGCTGTGAAATCTCTCCCTGGAGGCGTTCATATTGTCGTCGGTCGCCAATCTCTCTGTCCCGCTCTCGGGCATTGATAGGATTGGCATCATCAGGAAAATGCTCTCCTGATTTTTGTAGCGTTTCGATATCGCGAGGAACACCATTATTGCGGTCAATGATGCTTTCGATCTCCCGTTGCCTATCTGAAATCTGGCTATCAATAAGGCCTGTATCGGCTTGGGCGAACTCGATATTGTTCTGGGCAATGTCGGTTTGCACATCGAGAAAGTTGTGGGTTGCGAAAATATTGACGCCTACCGCCGCACCGCCGATGGCGAGCGCCATAAGGGCTTTTCCGTAGGTTCCGCGACCGACCAGTCGGCCGGCATAGGGGAGTGCATAAAGGGCCGTCATTTCAAAGCCAGAGGCCAGGCCCGCATTTGCCCATTTTTGGGAAAGGGTCTCTCCGACCTCCCACCAGCCCGATATGTTCATGAAGGCACTTGCAGCCACAATCGCCAAGATACCAGCCCCAAGGCCAATCCTTGCCACATTAAAGGAGGCTTTTGCTCGTCTCTGTTTCTCAGAAGGCATGTCTATCGAGAAGTTTTACATCACACATAATCCGTATACTATTTTTCTCTGAGTCGCCCGCATAGGGGGTTTGTCCCGTTTATCCCCACGAATTTTGAGACTGCGCTTTTTGATCGGTCATGGCGACCGACCATCTGGCACTTACGGCCACTCCCTCCCTAACTATCTTCTTTCTGTCCCTCGATAGTCCGCCGTGCCAGATCCTCGGGTGCCGACGAAGTGACCGGCGCAGCATCAAAGCCGCGCTCTCTCGCCTAGTTCGTGGCTGATAGGGCGTACAGCCACCCCCGAGCGCTACGAGACAGGTCGAAACTTTAGTCATAATACGGTATTTCTGTGATGAATGGGCCCAAGCTGGCCGATAAGACATGCCTTCCAGATGGTGCCACCAGCTCGGAAGGTGAACCTTCTACAGATGGAAGCAGGGTCGGCGCGTGGAGCCACCACACAGCTCAAGCGCGCCACCCTGCGACCCACGCGAAAAGCCTCCGTCGGCAATGCCCCAATCTTTGTCCTTTGGCCTTAAGGGGCTGACTTCATTTTCGATTGTGGCCCGGCTCAAATGGGCACCGGTTTTTGAAAAGGGAGGGGAAACTGATTATTATTGTTCAGTAAACAGATATATAATATGATGCGGGAATGAGTTATGAGTCTTTGTGGATATTGTTTCTTGCGTCTCTTGTGTTGATGATAAAGCCTGGGCCCTACATGATGACCTTCATCAGCTTGGCCAGTATCGGAAATTGGCGGTCAATCCTGATTGTATGGTGGTCCTATGTGATCACGGCCAGCGGTCTTTATGTGGTCCTGCTCAAAAGCCTATCGGTGCTTCAGATCGGCATGGGCGTCTATTTCCTGATCTTCAAATGCGCCGCTGCCATGTTGTTCGTGAGCCTAGGGTTGATGGGACTGAACAGAAGCACGAAAGCAGACCAACTTGCTGCGCAACAACAGACAGAAGAGCTGACAACGGGAAGCATCCTGGCACGCTCTACGGCTGGGGTGATGCTCGCGTTGTCGAACCCCTACGAGTTTGTGTGGATTATCACCGTGATCCCTGTGCTGTTAGGGACGATGACGTTTTCATTCGTGGATATTTATGTGATCCGCAGTGTTACGATATGGGCGGATATACTGGTGCAATCATCTTATATCATCCCGATACTGTATTTTAGACGATATTTTAGTGACAACACCCTAAAGTATGTAAGGGTGGTGTCATCACTCATTTTGATCGGGATAGGGCTTTATCTCTTTGCGTCCATAGCCTTTAGGTGGGACTTGGCGCAGACCGATTTACTATCATCGTGACCGCGACCGGTCTTGCGCCCGTTGATGGTCGTTCTTCAATTTGTTTCGCAATGCCTGCCGTTGCTGTTCTTTAGGGTCTACCGACTGTTGTTGGGCATTTTGATTGCTGACGTCGCGCTGCTGAATTGAAGTGTGCAGCGCGTTTTGTTTTCATTGTAAGCGGCGCTCTGCCTGAAGCTCGGCTGCGACATTGTCCCGGGCTTGTTGTTTGAGCTGCCGGTCGGTGCGCGGCATTTGACCGATTGAGGCTTCGATCAGCTGCGGAGAAGGCCGTGGAGCATGTCCGCCGATGCTGGGATCTCGCAACATACGATTGTGTGCTTCATCGCGTTTAAGCTGATCGTAGTGAGCAGAAACGCGCGCCTCAATCTTATGCCGACGATCCATATCCATAGGGGCTGATAGGGGTACGCCATAACCGGTAAGGAGAAGTTAAGGTTTTGGCGAGCGTCCCTTGGTGCGTGTCTTGGCTCTTTTGGCATCCGACCGCAGTTTTTTAGATGCCGCTTCACGGGCGCGTTCTTGGGCTTCTGACGCTGAACCAGCCGGGGACGACCAAATCTCTTTAGACGCAGCGCGGGTATCTTCTAACCGGTCCGCATTTTGACCTTTGATATGGTCACGTAAACCATCCCGCTCGGCCACCCAAATATCGTTGGCTTGTTGCCGTGCTTGATCGATGGCCGATAATTGATCTTTTGAAAGCTGCGACCGGGCTAATTGTTGATCTCTGATAAATTGTCGCCGCATGACATCATCGGAAACCACAGCGGAAATAAAAGCTCTGATCTTGCCCGAATGGGTTTGGCGCATGGCGTATTTGAGGCGTTCAGAGAACCGGCTGTCATAGGCGGCTAGTGCTGTCCGTTGATCGGCATAGAGGTGACGCCATTGGGGCCTATAGTGATCTTTGAGGGCGGCTTTGTCCGTGGCGATACGGGCATTGCGTTTGTTCCATAGGGCTTCAAATCTCGGCCCATAGGCGCGGTGCGCTATGTCCCTTTCTTTGCGGTAGTCCTCCCAAAGGGCATCCGATTGGGCTTTGCGCCACGCATAATGTTCCCGGCGGCTTGGGTTAGAATATTTTCGGTACGATGTGCGGCGGTTGTCATTATTGGCGACCCTTTGCGCGCAGAGAATTTTGCCATGCTTGCGTTCGTATTCTTCGGCCCATTTGGAGAGCTTCAGCTGATCGTTTGACATGACGGTCGCCCGGCCTGTCTCAGGATGAACCCGATTGACGATCACATGCACATGGGGGTGATCCGTATCATTGTGACCCACGATGATGGCTTGGTGATCTTCAAGGCCGAGGATCTTCAACGTCTCTTTAGCCGCCGCGAGCTGTTCTTCATGGGTCGGCTTTTCCGATGGGTGCCAGGCGAGGGAGTAGGAATAGACCGGCTTCTCCAGTTTTCGGCCCCCTTTAAGCCCCGCTGCCCGTTTCAACTCCTCCGCATGGGTGGCGGTGTCGATCATATGCGCAACGGCGCGTTTAGGATCGTTGGTGGGAAGGTTCAGCACCTCAGTGAAGGTGACCCGTTCGGACGTGTCTTTCCCCTTGTCGTGGAGATAATATTTGGTCGCGCCGAGGAAGCTACGACCGGCTTTGGCTATCCGTGGGACCATGGGCAAGCAACAAATCGAGGACGCGGTTGAGTTTATCGAGGGAGGGAACGAGGTCTTGGAGGGTCGCGCCACCTTTGCCGGTATGCATCAGGTGGACGGCTTGATTGATGTTATTGCCGATGCGCCGGAGTTCATGACGGGTCGCAAAATCGGATTCAGTTGTTTGAGTGACTTTCAAGCTACGGTTGAGTGCGACCGCACGCGTAAAGTCGGTGAGGGTCATATTGGCGGAGGCAGCCCGCTGCGCAATTTTAGCCTTCTCAGCGGGTGACAAGGTCATATTCAATTGCTCGGTTCGGCGTTCTGCCGGGGACTTTCTAGGCCGTGCCATTGCGACACTCTCCACACACACAAGTTTACTTTTAGGATCGCGGAACGCGAATCCTGACGAGGTTTATCCTAGGATAAACATATCTCGCTACTCTTCTAAAACAGTATAGTGATGAAAATCCACAGCTTACTGAATTCTGGTTAACAGTAATAATTTGAGTAAGTCAAATAGCGGCCTATTAATCTGTTTGATTTGAGTTTCAACGGCTATGGATTTTGAGCGCTTACCAAGGGGTATTCCGCAAACGTCAGCAGAGAAGGGGGCGGCCCCTCGCGCCCTTTGGCTGAACCCAGATGTGATGGCTACAAGCCCGTTCTGGCAGTACGAACCCGGAAAAGTTGTGCTCGGGGGCGCACACGGACGCATGGTCGGCGTTGCCGATAACCGTCACTTGATGACGGTTGCAGGATCAAGAACAGGGAAAGGGACAAGCGTTATTGTTCCCAATCTGCTCGTCTATCCTGGCTCGGTGTTGGTGCTCGATCCAAAGGGCGAGAATGCCACCCTGACCGCCAGGCGGCGCGCTGAAGGACTGGGACATGACGTCTATGTCATCGATCCATTCGGGACGGCCGATGTGCCAGAGGCGTACCGCGCTTGCTTTATTCCCTGGTAGGGATTAGTTCCTGACATTCCCACCTATATCGATGATTGTGACGGGATTGCCGACGCGCTCGTTGTGGAACGCCCAGGCGACAAAGATAGCCACTGGACGTCCGCCGCGCGGCTCGTCCTTCGGGGCTTTATTGCGTGGGTCGGGGCGCAAGACGGCCGACCCCATGACCTCAATGAGCTACGCAGATTGCTCTATCTACCGACCGATGGCGAAGGGACCGGCGCCTTTGAAACCCTGCTGATCGATATGTCCGTTTCTGAGACAGCAAACGGCATCCCAGCTGAAGCCGCCAATATGCTCATCGGGATGGGCCAGGAAGAGCGGGGGAGTGTGCTTTCGACCGTTCGGGACAATATTGGCTTTCTGTCATCGCCGCCGATGGTGGCGACGCTGTCTGGGTCGGCGCGCGGTGTGAATTTGCGGCAATGGAAGTTTGGACAACAGAGTGTGTACTTATGCTTACCCGCCGGTCGCCTGCATCGACATAGCCGCTTCTTTCGGCTGTTCCTCAACCGTCTGTTGTCAGCCGTCGAAGAGGATCCGCAGGAACCGGATATCCCGGCACTGATGATCCTCGATGAAATGCATGTGCTGGGGCACATGTCAGCCCTCGAAACGGGTGCCGGTTTGCTCGCGGGTTTTGGGGTGCGGATCTGGTCAATCTGGCAGGATCTGAACCAGCTCAAACATCTTTACCAAGCGCGTTGGGAAGCCTTCATGGGCAATGCCGGGATTATGCAGTTCTTCGGCATGAATGATCTTACCACCCTTGAATATGTGTCTAAGCGATTGGGCACCTCGTCGGTTATGTCCATTAGCCAAGGGGAAATCAGCCAGCAACAATCCCTCTCGGGCTTTAGCGGCAAGAGCAAGTCGATACAGGCGGCGCCGCTGCTCTCCATCGACGAGGTGGGATATTTCTTCTCCCGACAATCAAATAACCAGCTCATCATTTATCCTGGTAGCGACCCCATCTTTATGCAGCGCGTGCCCTATTGGGACGATTATTATGGTGAGTACAGATCGTCATGATGAGTTTTCTAAAGAGCATTTTTGTCACCCGTATCGATAAGACTATCGCCCCGATGACGGCAGAACCTTTTGAGCCGCGGGAACGCCCGGCCGGGGCGCAGGTGCATCACCAATCAAGAGACGCCGTGAAAGTCTCCGTACCTGGATATAGGCGAAATATTGTCCTGTGGATGATGGGCGCCATCGGGTTCGTGTGGTTCATCGCCATCCCCACTATCATATGGCTGCCGGTGGAACGGTGGCAGGGCGGATATGGGCAACAATACGCCGAACGGTCCTGGTTCTGGACAATCGTTCTTGCCTTGGGCCTTCTATGGTTCTGCATCTGGGTGTTTAAGTTCCTGAAGCCTCGGGTGGTCATCTCTGCGCAATCTGACCGGATTCGAGTGGCGGCCGGTAACAGTGAGGGGACCCTGTTCGATACAAGGCATTATTCAGGGATGCGCGTTGGGCACGAACTCAAATCGGGGAAAGTCAAAGACCAACCGGGCCTCGGCTTGTTCACGGGCTTGCGCGTTGGCTATGGCAATTGGGGTGAAGAAACCCGCTTTATGTTCCAAAAACATCGGGGCAAAGAATATCTTCTTTGGATTAATCAGATGTTGGAACCGGTTGTTGTCGGCGGTGAAGTCCACGAATCCGAAGTCGGCGAACGGGAACAGGCCTTTTAAAAAGGCGAAAGCCGAGGATTAATCCTCGGCCTGGCCGTCCCTTAGATCTGAGATCGCGTCATAGGCGCGAAGGGCTAACCTTGCGACTTGCAAATTCTCAGTGCGGCTAAAGCTATTGATTTCCTGCCATTGATCCTGTTTGTCGCGATATAGTCGGAAGTACTGGGTGGTGTGGTAAACGCCCTTTTCTCCTTCATTTTTCCAGATCACGGCTTTGATAAGACCGTCTTTTAGGGTGGCTACAGGCTTATTGTTTTCTTGTGACATTTCTTTTTCCTTTGTTGGAAGCTGAACCATTTCAGCCTCATGAGACCTAAAAGCCTGGCGCATAGGTCCCATTGTCAAGAACGCAGGCAACGGAACGTCTTGACAATGGGACCGCGACTGGCTGGATCATGATGAAAGGCTGAGTTGGTGTATCAGCTGCCGGAATAAGAGAAATCGATTACTGTCACAGCAATATAATCTCTACACAAATAAATGTGTCTTCAAGTCATCTGATCTGCTATGATGAAACGATAGGGGCGCAAACTCGCCCTGCGGGCTTCAAAACCTGTAACGCACATTCGTCCTTTATGGGTCGGATGGCTGGGAAATAAAGCCGTTTGGCCGAATACTCAGCGCAAGCAGTGCGTCTTGTTTTGAACGTCCGATCCGCCAAGGGTGGCGCGCCATATATGACAGAAGACAGTGAACGGTTTATCGACCATCTAACACAATCATACGATGATATGAGTGGGTTCGACACTGACAAAGGGGATGTTTTGAAAGACTTTGTACTGCGGTTTTTAAGGCTGAATGATCGACAACAAGAAGAAATAATGTCGGTCTTCCAGGAGGCCTCAAAATGAACAAGGAAGAGCTAGAGAGGTTCAAGGTCGAGCTGGCCGAGGAAGGCTATGACCTCTCCGATGAAATGGCTGCTGCGCTTTTCGGGGTTCGCAACTGGATGCGGAACACAACGATCCACTGACGCTCGTTTTGCGTTGCTGTTCGATCCTCAAGATTTTCTGGGGGTTCTACCCCCAGACCCCCGGGATATTTGTGGAACAATGATGTTCCATGATTGGGTTTCTTTGATCGGAGAGGTAGAATGGAATCGCGGTACAGGCTGGGAAGCCGATGGCCGTGAACGATGATGCGGGGAGCGCCAGGCGTTCCCCGTTTTTTTTGATCTGATGAGTAACACTTGACAAATATGCCATTAATGGCATATAATGAGTTTGAATGGTTTGGGATGTACGCTTTACCGACGAGTTCGGGAGCTGGTTTGCTGAGATAGATGAGGCCGCACAGAACGACACGCAGGTTCTTATCCGGCTCTTAGAAGATATGGGGCCACAGCTGCCATTTCCACACTCTTCGGGGCTTGAGGGATCGCAGCATTCGCATATGCGGGAGCTGCGGATCCAGTCCAAAGGGCGACCCATAAGGGTGTTTTATGCCTTCGATCCAGTGAGGTCAGCTATTTTGCTGATCGGCGGCAATAAGACCGGTGATAAACGCTTCTATGATATTTTTATTCCGATAGCCGACAAATTATATGATGAGCACATCGCTGATCTGAAAAGGAAAGGAGAGATCAAATGACAGGTTCAAAACCCATTAGCGAGCTGACCAAAGGCTGGTCAAAAGAACGTCTTGATCTCATCGAGGAGAATGTCAGCGCGCTTAAAGAAGAAATGGTGTTAGCAGAGCTTCGCAAAGCCCTCGGGATTACCCAGGAGGAGCTGGCGGAACGCCTCAGCGTTGGGCAAACGGCTATCACCAAAATTGAACGCCGTAAGGACATGCACGTTTCAAAACTGCGTGAGTTGATTGAAGCTATGGGCGGTGAACTCGTAATTACAGCCCGGTTCAATGAGCGTGATGTCGCCATTAGTACGCTGGGAAGCTCTGTATAGGAACTGAGCTTCTGCTCATGCAACGACGTGCCATTTGAAAGTCAAGGCTTTGCCATTTAGCTAAAGTGCCTCACGGCTATCCAGTCGGAAACGAAACGCAATACCTGTCGGGCTTCATCACCTGCTACGCCTTGTCAAATGCATCCAGTGCCGCTGCCGAATTGTCATCATAGGCAAGGGTGTGGCCATTTCATGGAGACCAGCCCTCCGCGGATTTGATGACGTCAGTGTATCGGCATTGAGACCGAGCAAAGGGCTATCGTGTTCCTCGAAACCTCTTGTTGAGGCTGGAGCGTGATATGCTCAGTTCATCGCGTGAACTATATCAGACGGGCCGATCTGTCATCCCTCAAGCCCACTTATACCCTATTGTCATTGCTCGATTGGGTGGAGCGGAAATGCATTTCTCAACACATGCTGGTTGGGGAGTTCTGACTGACAGATCGGGCTTCATAGTCTTCGTCTAATTAATATACTGAGTATTTTATGAAAACATAAGCTATATTGGTCTGTCTCAGAGCTAATATAGCGAAACTGTTCATCCGTGGAAAATAGATGCCGCCAGCAAGGAGCGATGGTGACCTCCGGTGGCGGGAGGAGGTGCAACTTAAAAGTTCAGGTTGACTTGATTTTGAATATCATTAGCGTTATCAAAATATTCCGAGCGTTAAAGAGAGGGACGCTTTTTGAATCACTGAATTGCTTTGTTATTTGTTTGTACCGGATGCGTGTTGTGTGCGGCGCTTTTGCTGAGCGCGGATTGCTTTGTGGTACGATGAAAAGGGAGAACAGTCTTGAAGTTTCTTAAACATGTCGGAGGGGCGCTTGCGGCCCTCATGGTTAGTGCTGCGCCGGCGCTGGCGAGCCCCCGATGATGCAGCCAGTTTTTATGTAACCATAGTGTTGGGTCCGATGGAAGGGTGGTCTGGCCGGAACCTCCACATCGTGGAGGCCAGATCAGCCGGTAGGATGGTTTCAGGTGCTGGCGGTTTGTAGCCGAGAGACGTGTGGGGACGGACTTTGTTGTAGTGCTGCCGCCATATCTCGATCAGGATCTTAGCCTCTCTGAGGTCATTGAATAGCTCTACATTCAAACACTCATCGAGGAGCTTGACTTTGAAGCTCACAATGTCCACATTATCACCTGG
>CALFRH010000346.1 GCA_937919225.1 uncultured Parvularcula sp. | reverse complement strand
TCGCGAGGAAGCCGAGAATTATGATGATGCATGAACCGACTGCAGACCTTGATACGGAAGAATGGGACTCGCTGCAGAAATGCCTCAAAGGGCTGTCGCATCGTCCGACAATTTTGGTGTGTAGCCCTGATCCGCGGGTTCGGAACCTGGCGGATAAAACTTTGACTATCGAAAGCACTGAATTCTCGGAATTGGAGAAGTGGGAGCTCGATAGCGGCGACGAGGCGTCTGTTCAGATGAAACTAAAGGGTGCGGCATGACCAGTTTGTCTGATACCCAGTCCATTGGGCTTCTCCAGCAGCTTCTCCTTGTTTCAGGGCGGCAGAACCGTCGTGATGCAGTGTTTGAAGCGATGCCTCACACAGCGAAAACTCTTGGATTTTCAGAATTTTATGTTGCGTTGAAAAACCTCGGGGTGCGCACCCAAATTGTCTCAAGCAAGGAGACAGAGATCACAGAAGCGGAATGCCCGGCACTTATGCAAGACGCGGGCGGGCAATGCTATGTCCTGCAAGGCGTTTTGGATGGAAAACTACTCCTTCATTCTGGTGCGCCATTGTCGAACCGAGACGATGGGTTCTTCGAACGCGCCGTGTCGAGGCAGCATTGCACACTCCTCGTAGTAGCCGACGATCGCCGTTGGGCTCAAAGTGACGGCTTTGAGTCGACGACGTCTGCGTTTCGATCTTTATCCGGCATGATGCCCTGGCTGTTGACTGCGTCCTTAATATGCAACGTTTTAGGCCTAATGGCGCCATTGCTTATCATGGCCATTTATGCCCGCGTCATTCCCAGTAATTCAACATCGTTGTTGGTGGCTATGGTATTGGGTGTCCTTTTGGTTATCGCGACTGATTTTTGCATCCGGCTGTTGCGCTCTCGCGTGCTGGCTTATGTCGGAGCCCAAAGCGAGCTCACACTGACGACCCGGTTATTTGAAAAGCTGATGAGTTTGCCACTATCGCAACTCACGAAATCCGATGTCGGAACTCAATTATCACGGTTTAGACAATTCGAAGGGTTACGCGACGTCTTTACCGGACATGTCATGATGGTCCTTTTGGATCTTCCCTTCGCTATTATTTTCTTCGCCGTTCTATTCTACCTTGCGCCAAGTGTCGGGTGGATGGTGATTGGGGTTTTGATCGTTTTTGGGCTCCTGGTCGCTTACACGATCCCTCGCCAAACGATTGTTGATCAAAAGGCCGCGGACGCGTCTCAACACGTCCGGACCTTGATCAGCGATGCCATCAACAATCAACGCGCCGTCGTGAATTTGGGTTTGACAGACACCTGGATGAAAAGGACAAAAGCCGCCGCTGAGATGTCGGAAAAGGCGTTTTCTCAAGCAAGTCGCCTTCGAAATTCCACACAAGCGACTGCGCAAACGATCCTTGCTCTCAGCACGTCGGGGGCGATTGTCTTGGGAACCTATGCCGCCATTGACAATTCCATCAGCTTCGGCGCGCTCATTGCGGTCATTGCACTCACGGGAAAAGTCCTATCGCCTTTTCACGCACTACAAGGAACACTGCCCCAGATTATCTCATTCCTTCAAAACAGAAATCAGGCAGATCGCGTGATGAAACTGGGTGAAGACCCCCTGCTTGGGGTACGCCAGTCACACCATAACTCTTTGAAGCGTGAAATCTGCTTTTCTGGTGTGACTTATCGCCCTGACCCACTGAACGCACCGCTTTTGTCGCAAGCCACCTTCAAGATCCAATCCGGCGAAACAGTGCTGCTGGCCGGGCGGGACCTGCCCGGACGTACGGCCGTTTTGGACCTATTGGATGGCCTTTATGCTCCCCTAGCCGGGACGATCGAGCATGACGGGATAGATATTCGACAAATCGCCAAGTCCTAATTGCGTCGCTCGATTTCGCATGCCACTCGTGACTGCGGGTTATTCCACGGTACGATTGATCAGAACTTTAAACTCGCGGCACCGGGACTCAGCTCTGAGGATATATCCGAAACCCTGCGATCGCTTGCATTAGAAACGACGGTCGAGAACTTGCCCGAAGGCCAGAACACGCGGCTCAACCGCGCCACGCTCGACGCGCTGTCCGAGGCTGAAAAGAACCTAATACGGCTGGCACGCAGCGTGGCTCGAAAAGCGTCAATCTATCTATTTTCTGAGCCGACCCTGGGTCTTGAAACAGCGCAGCGTGACGCTTTCAAGGCGTGGCTCAAGGCACATGCGGGAAAGCACACAATCCTCTTGGCCAGTGCTGATAGGTCCCTGGCGGACTTTGCGGATCGGTTCATTGTGATCGAACAAGGGCGCATCATCGTCAACGACACCGGCGCGAACGGCCGCAAGAAACTTCAAACCGCAATGAATGCCGCGAAAGGATAAGTCTAATGAATCCTTACCTGCTTCCCACCCCTCAAGGCCCAATTGCCAAAGATGAACACCGTCTTCTCACACGACCTCCCCGCATCGCGGGGGCGATGATTATACTATTAAGCACCCTGATTGTCGGGCTCATTTTCCTGGCCAATTCGACACTAGTGCCGCAGGTCATCCGCGCCCCGGGTTCGATCATGCCGGAAGGCCGCTTTGTCAGTATCGAGACGATGGAAGGCGGAATTGTCGAGGCGGTATTGGCCCGCGATGGCGATTACGTCGAGGCGGGCGATATATTGGTTCAGTTGCGCAACCCGAGTATCGAGCGCGAAATTACAACGCTGACGGAACAAATCGAAGCTGCGCGACAACGCTTGGCCAACACTGGCGCGATATTGGCCGCCTTCGATGGTGGTGCTGAGCCAGCGCAAGAAGATCCAAGACGCCTTCGTGAACAGGGGCTCCATTCCGCCGCTTTTGCTATTCAAATATACGTGGAGCGTCTGCGCATTCAAAACAGTACGATCCAGCAACAAGAAGCGACACTAGAACAGCTTGTCGACGCATTGGCGTTCGCTGAAGCGCGCGTGGAAAGGCAGCAAGAGATTACGGGTCAGCAAGAGACGCTTTTCGAGCGTGGTTTAATCGAGCGTTCGGCCTTTATCGCTGAAATTCGCCAACTTGATCAGCTGCTTTCTGCTGCAACCGAAGCGGCAATTCGTTTGTCTGAGGCGCGTAACACCCTCGCAACCGCTATCGCGACCCGAGCGCAAGAGAGGCTGACGCTCCTTCAAGATACGCAAATTGAGGACGAAACAACGCGACAACAATTGGCGGAACTGGAAGCTGCTGCAAATAGCGTCTCTGCTCGATCGGCCGAACTGGCCTTAACTGCGCCCGTTGACGGCATTGTTCAGGCCGATGTCACGTCACATCCGGGTGCAGTCATTGCCCCAGGGGAACTCCTGTTTGAATTGCTACCGGAGCGCCAAGCGCTTGTCGTCGAAATCCGCGTTCCAAGCGATGAAATTGGTCAAGTGGCCGAGGGGCAGCAAGTGGCCCTTTCCATCGATACCTTCGATGTGCGTAGGTTTGGCCAGGCGCATGGAACTGTAGTGACCCTGGCGCCGTCTTCGATAACAGATGAGCGGACGGGCGACGTCTACTTTAGGGCATTTGTTCAACTTGAGAGCGCGTTCATTGGTGAGGCAACCTTTGAAAGACGGCTCCAAGCTGGAATGACGGCCGTCGCAGAAATCTCGTCCGGCGAACAAACCTTATTGGCGGCGTTTCTAGGGCCGATCCATCGTACCCTTAGCACCGCCTTCAGTGAAAATATTTAGGTCATGAAAGTATAGGGTCCTCTAGCCACGTCACATTCGGATTGCGACTAAATGCGAAGCGGCTCATAGCTCGTGCCATTTGAAATCCAACCGATCGTGAAAATTCTGCCTCCAGATCTCTCGAATGCTTGGATGGGTCGCCACTTGTGTAGTGATCCAGGTGCATTTCGGTAAATCAGGACGTTGATTGTGCCATGCATAAAGCATCGCAAGGAAGACATCGCAGGGGGAAAGGCGGTCGCTCAGCAGGAAGTTGTATTGCGAGGTCTCCTTCTCGATGCACTCGAATGCTTGATGCACACGCTGGGTGGCAGCGCGCCGAATAGCCGACTCAATCCCGATATCGGCGTCGTCGGGCAATCCGTCGTTTTGGATGCGGGAATAGTACCTATGCGTATAGCTATTCCTTAAAACCCCCTCGTATACGTTGACTGATAGGAACACAGACCAACGCAGGTACATAGGCATTGCATCGACCCAAAGCGTCGGACCTGAGCGGAAGGCGGGCTCAGCAAAGGCCAGATGCGCCAGAATTGCGGCGACTTCTGTAATGCGTGTGCCATCGGCAAGTTCCAGAATGGGAACCTGACCCCATTCATTCAACCCTTGCAAACGCGACCCCAACGACTCATTTGGTCTGGAGCTGATGGGATCGTAGTCAAAGGCAATGCCTGCCGCGGCCAATGTGGCCTGAATGACAAATCCACCCGAGCCAAGGCGGTTATGTAATCTGTAAGTCATATAACCCGATCCCGGCCTATCTACATTTTCAATTAGTGTGGAAGCATCAGTTTTCTTTGATCCACGGCAGACGACCAAGGCGCATTTTGGATCAACCCAGCGGCAATCCTGCCCCATTCATCTGACCCTTTTGCGCCTTTGCCGCAGCCGCCCACTGCCACCGCAATTCTATCATCATGGACAAAGTCGATTATCGGCAGATGGCTCTCTGTAAATGTCACAGCACAGGTATCCGTGTGCCAATCGCTGC
>CALFRH010000345.1 GCA_937919225.1 uncultured Parvularcula sp. | reverse complement strand
GCATCATAAGCGAGATCAGCGATCACATGGCGTGGCTTCAAGCCTTTCAGCAGGGACGCGCCATAGATCACATCGCCGCGAGACCGACCAAGACCCTGGGTCTTTGGTCCCCCTTTTTTCGCTAAGCTGTCGCTGCTTGGGCATGCGCACGAATGGAAGTGGAATCAATCGACACCCAGTCCAGTTCAGCTTCCTGGGCGAGCGTGGCAAACACCTTTTCCAGAACCCCGGCCTTGATCCAGCGATAGTAACGCGTCTTGACCGTGTGATAATTCCCATACCGCTCAGGCAAGTCACGCCACCGCCCACCCGAACGGGCCATCCAAATCAAAGCATTGATAAAGCGGCGATTATCTGAACGTGGGCCACGCCGCCCTTTGCACCCACCCGGCACAAAAGGCTCAATCTTCGCCCATTGCATATCCGTGAGATCCTGATCCATACCGATCCGCCTTCCTCGCAAATAAAGATCAGGAATCAGAATTCGGATGAGTAGGGAATCCTTAAAATGAAACTACAGGCTAAGATTATATCCATTGACTGCAAAGGACGTTCCGCCGTGCTCAAACGGCAGGAGATCTCTTGCTTTATACAGTATGTTGATTTTTTAACGTTGATAAACTTTGATACAGGTTGGGTTGTTACTCACAAGGCATATTACAGCAATCAACCGCCGCCTGCTTAATGCCGGAGGGGCCGACATGTCGCGCATCCTTGTTGGGTATATTGGTGATACGACTGCCTCGGATAAGGACATTCTGAGGCCAACACACCTATGCTCTTCGCGGACGGCCCGGGCTGGCATCAGCGCTCTCTAAACCGAAACCACCTCTCCCCAAGGGGAGAAGATAAATCCACAACTGACTATTTGGTCTTTACCGCTCAATCGCGCGGGCGTCAGCCAATAGCTGGCTATAGGTCGGCTGATCCGTCAACAGATCAAGCGCCTTATTCAACTGGCAATCGTCACCGACGGGGCACTCTAACGGCTCAACGAAAAGGGCGGTGGCGTTTTCCTCGGCCTGCTCTTTTTCCTTCAGCCGCGCTTGCCCCTCAAGGAGGATTTCCTGGGCAGTGGTCGGGCCGGTATCTTCCTTAGCCGCCTCTTCAGGCACGTCCAGAGCGCCTTTTAAATCCGCTTCACGGCGACGTTCAGCGGGTTCATCCTGACCCGGACGGGTAATTGGCATCACGATATCGGGCACAATCCCTTGGGCCTGAATGGAGCGGCCCGACGGGGTGTAGTATCGCGCCGTTGTCAGGCGCAGCGCGCCATTCAGCCCATTTTGAAGGGGCAGCACCGTCTGTACCGAGCCTTTCCCAAAAGTCTTCGTCCCCAGAAGGAGCGCCCGGTTCCGGTCCTGCAAGGCGCCAGCCACAATCTCCGACGCCGACGCCGAGCCACCGTTCACCAGAACGACGATGGGCACGTCTTTTACCATCTGACCGGACTCGCCGACCTCGCGCATGGAGTCCTTGGACCGCCGTCCCTTGGTCGAGACAATTTCGCCGCCATCAAGGAAGGCATCAGACACGCCCACCGCTTGATCGAGCAAACCACCGGGATTGTTCCGCAAATCGAGCACCAGGCCGGACATGCCGCCTGGAATCTCTTTACTCAGCTTACGAATGGCCTCGCGCATTTTCTTTTCGGTCTGGCCGGTGAAACCCGTGAGGCGCACATAGCCCACCGTGTCGCGTTCAACGCGAGAGACCACAGGGTTGACCGTGATGATGTCGCGGACAATCGTATATTCGATGGGCTCGTTCACATCTTCGCGGATGACTTTAAGGTCCACCGATGTTCCCTTGGGCCCCTTCATAAGGCCAATGGCCTCCTCCAAGGTCATGCCGAACACGGACTCGCCGTCAATCTCATAGACAAGATCTCCGGGCTCCATCCCGACCTTCGCCGCAGGCGTGTCGTCAATCGGCGAGATAACCTTCACAAGGCCCTTGCCCGCGCCCTCGGTCTCCAGGGTCACCTGAATACCAAGACCCGCAAAGGTGCCGCGGGTTTGCTCTTGCATGCGGTCAAAGTCAGACGGCCGCAAATAGCTTGAATGGGGATCAAGGCTGGTGAGCATGCCATCGATCGCGCCTTCGATCAGCAGCTTGTCCTCAGGCGCGGTCACATAGTTCTCGTGCACCTGCTCAAAGATCTCACCGAAGAGGTCGAGATGCTTGAAGGTCTCCACATCGAACCCTGACCGGGCAAAGCCTGTCGTTAAGAAGGCGGCGGTCACCACGCCGCCGGCCACCGCCGACATTGCCATGGCCGAAACGGACAGGCGCGGCTTCGGCTTTAACTGACTGCTCACACGGCTTTCAGACCGGAGGATGCTTTTCTTCATGACAGTGGGCCTATCGGAAAACTCTTACAAATGAATGTGGCACGGGCAGACAAAGCACGCAAAGGGGGGAATTTCCTTAACAAGGTGAAGTTCAAGACAGGTTTTCCACAATTGGGGCAGTTTTGCGGCAACTCTGTGGTGTTGTTCCCAATCCGGCACTCGCTTAGCGTCTATTTTGGGCCGTTCCGCTCGCCCTCAGCCAAGGCAACGGGTCGATGGGCACATTGTCCCGCCGCAATTGGAAGCGCAAAAGGTTGGGGTCCACTTCAGCCATGGTGCCGAGGGGCTCCCCCGCTTGGACCAGTTCACCGGCCCTGACCTCAAGGTCACCGAGGCCGCTGAGGATAAGCTTATAGCCCTCCCCCACATCGAGGATGACCACATTGCCCAATCGGCCAAAGGGTTTCGCAAAGGCGATGCGCCCGCGGAACGGGGCTGTCACCACGGCGCCGTTTCGGGTGTCCACCGCCATCTCCCGCGCCCGCTGCCCGCCGGGCAGGCGATCATTGAAAAAGGACTGCACCCGCCCCGCCGCCGGTAGCGGCAAAAGCGACCGGGCATCGCTGAACAGCTCGGGCAAAGCAGCATAGACAGCCGGCGCACCGACAATGGCCTGGGATGCGGCGGGCAGAATGGCCTCCCCCCGCGCTTCGATGCCCGCGATAAGGTCCCGCAAGTTCGTCGCCTCCCGCGCAAGGCGGACGTCCTCCGCCTCGATCCGCCTGAGCCGCTGGGTATCCTGGCGCTGGGCCGCCTCCCGCTCAGCCAATAATCTTTGAAGAAGGCTCCGCCGCTCACTCAGACTGGCTTCGGCCTCAATCAGGGTTTGGCGTTCCCGCTGCTGCAAGCGCCGAAGCTCGTCAATGCGCTGGAGTTCGGTGCGAAGGCGATCCGCCCGTTCGCGCAAATCAGGGGTGACTGAGGCGAGGGTGGCCGCGGCAACGGCCGCCTCGGTGGCATCGTCGGGCGAGACCGCCAGCGCCGGGGGCCGAGACCGCTCAAGGGACTGAAGCGCGGCAAAGACCTTAGACAGGGCCTCCTGCTTGGCCCGAAGATCAACAGAGGCGACCTTCTCCTCCTCCTCAAGCCGGGCGAGGCGTCGCTCTACATCCGTGAGGCGGGCTTCATCCTGTTGCAGCTTGTCGGCGATTTCGACCAACTGACCTTGCAGGGATTGGAGCGCTTCTTCGGCGGCTTGCGTCCGATTGCGAAGTTCCGCCGCGGCAGCTGCGTTTTCCAGCCGCTGACGCTCAATCTCGCGCAGGCGCTCTGCCTCTTCCGCCGCGCGGTCTTCGGCGGGTTGGGCGAGGCGCGCCCCCCCAAGCATCATTAAAATAGAAAAGAGAACCGCACGCCAAATCATAGGCCGAGATGGCACTGTGCAACGGGGACGGGCAAGCGGAGTGTTGGCGTGCGATCCTATCACAACCGCTCATCCCCACGAAAGTGGGGATCTGTGATCGGCTCGGATAGCTGGGGCTATCCCACAAGGGTTTGACCGGCAAGGATGCAGGCAAATATGATTGTCGCTCAAAATCGATAGCGACATTGTGAGGGTACCGACCGTTTGTGAGCCATTAGGGTGCGGTGACCATTTACCCTTTATGTTCGTTCGAGACCAAAATCGCTTCAG
>CALFRH010000344.1 GCA_937919225.1 uncultured Parvularcula sp. | reverse complement strand
GATTATGGGAAGAAATCGAAATTTTTGGGAATTTTTGGGTTTTTCACGACCGTGAGAAGCGCCTTTCCCCTTCTCAAAATCATAAACGAACAACAGACTTAAAACACCCTAAAACGGTCGTTGGGCAAATCACCATCTTCTCTTTGTAGTGCTAGTATGGTGCAATATCCGAGGTGTCTTCGATCCTAGAATTTCGAATAGCGCTTCCACCTTGTGTTCATCGTATCGTCGTATTTTTGGTTTGGTTTTCTGCTATCGTCGTGGGTGCCAAATCGGATCAGAACACGTCAGGAGTGCACATTGCGCTGGATTGTTTTTCTTATAGTTTTTGTGTTTTCGGGTTTCGATGCGTGGGCGGAGAATCCTGACAAGTCACCGCCCGTTCTAAGTATCATTGTCGACCTGCCTGAAAACATTGATCCTGGATTGACCGAGTCTCTCATAGTAGAACTTGAAGGCAAGAAATTAGAGCCTAACCTCGATACTGATCCGCTAAGATTTCGGCAGCCACTAGAAACGGGCAGCTGGACAATCAAGGCGCTCATCCCCGGCTGGGGCGCCGACAAATCTAACGTCCGCGTTACTGAGGAAACGACGGGAATATTCCAAATTACCCTGCGGCCTCACCTAACCGGACTCGATCTTTACCCTGATAAAGTTCGATTGGAATGGGTCGGCCTGGACAATCAGAGATTCCTGTCTGCAACGCAAATTGACGCGCTACGCTTCGTCGATCCGAGCGGTAGTCAAATAAGTATCTCAAAGCTTGCAGACGCCCGATTGTACTGTCGCAATTGGATCGGTGAAACCCTAGCGATTGATGATCACTTCAAGATTGAGCCTGATGGTATCATTTCCGTCATTGCTCCAAACTTGCTTGAACAGAGACTGCGTGATTGTGACAGAGGCGACGTCAACAATAAGCTCACGATTCTGGCTCAAGACGTGGAACGAGGGCTTGTTTATGAAGGCACGACTGAGCGGTTTCGCTTCGGACAAGTTACGGTCAAAGGCCGCATCATTCGTGGAAAGACGACACGTAATCACGTGTCACTGGAAAACCGAAAAGTCAGTGTCGGCGGTCGAACCGCAAAGACGAATGCTGAGGGTTGGTTTGAAATTGAAGATGTTCCCATCGGTGAAATTACGGCTAGTGCTCATGCGAGAGCTGCGGCGAGTGCACAAGCTCCGCATTTGCCCCTCGCAAATTTCTGGGCACGAGGGAAGATTGAGTTGGAAGGACCAGCGGAAATAGAAATGACGCTGGAGATTTGGGATGCTTCTAGGACGAACGGCCCAGTAGAAATCATAAGTCAGTCGCCGATCCAACGGTCACCCCTCGGAGGCGAAACTCTCGTCGATAGGCCCGAGATGACAATCCCACCAAACGCCCGCTTCAAACTGGTGAACTTGATCGCGATCAGAGACCTTGAACTCAATTCATCTGTATGGGATTCCGCCAGGGCATCGTGCGCCGATGCGTTTAAAAATGGCTGGCGCTTGCAAAACTGCACCGAGGCGCTTGTTGGTCGTCGTGTTGTTGAAAAGGCAGTATGGTCGGGGCCCGAGGTGAATGCAGAGCGTTTGGGCGATCTCATCATTGATCCGGATGTCTGGTTTGTGCCTGAGGGGTCGAAAACGCCGTCACTGGTTGCCCCGGATTATTATCAAGGCGACTGGGGATATGGCAGCTTTGGCTATGCCGTTACCGTTTTAGCGATTGAGCAAAACCGGGTGGCGATTCAGCTTCCCCAAACAGATCGAATAGGTTGGATCGATATCGAAGACTTAGAAGATCCAGACAATTACCAATCAATTGATCCAGAAAGTTTCTTTCTCGGATTTTCGCCGATCCAGGATTGTTTGTGGGCTTATGGAGATGAATTGGTTGTCGTAGAGGGGATTGACGAAAACCAGTTCAGTTTTCGTTATCCGACAGCTCACGATTTATGGTCGGTCTACGATGAAACAGAGCAGCCACCTCAATCACAAACGGCATCATATTCCGTGGAATGGCGAAAAGCGTATTCGATTGAGCCTCGTTTGTTGCTTGTGCCGATCGCAGGAAAAGAGTGCTGAGCAGCGGCTTAAATTCGCTACACATCAGCCTCTGAGCGTACAGCGGGAAACGCCCCAAAATGGACACTTAGCTCCTCTGAGGTTTCGCTAACCGCACATTAGATTGACGATCGAAGCATTCTCCACCACATATTCTCTCATGGCGTTTATGGGAAGTTCAAACGAAGCAATCTCGCTATGCGCTCAACTTGCGTGGGCTTCTTTCGCGGAAGGAAATGTGGGCATCGGATGCGTCTTGCTAAACTCTGAAGGTAATGTGATTTCAGAAGGACGGAATCAATCACTTCAGGACAATCCTGATGCCACCAACTTCTCTCGATCTGCAATCGCACATGCCGAAATGGATGCGCTTCGAAAGGTAAGAGTTCCAGAGATTCGAGGCGGCACTATGGTGGCATCGCTGCAGCCCTGCGATATGTGCGTAGGTGCATCAGTATTGGCAGATATCAGCAACGCCGTATTTCTTGCGGAAGATCCCTACTGGGCCGCAGCAAATGCTTACGATCATTTTCAGTATTTCGTCGATCAACGGTACTCGGTTTTGTGCGCTTTGCTGCCGCTAATCACATTTTCCGAAAGATGGTCACTAGAGCAGTGTTCAAAGTTCAATACGAGATATCCAACGTTGTTCGAAATAGCCCTCAATTACGCAAAGAATGACGCACTAAGGCGGTTTGCAGTTGATCAAGTAAACGCAGAAATAGGAATCGATCACTTGTTGTCAGAAATCGACACGGAAGAATGACTCGAAGAACTGCGGCAATCAACGTGATCTAATCAAGCGAAATGAGAGCTTAATGAGGCAAGCCTCAACGACTTAAAATCGCCCCGAAACGGACCTTGGTTAGAGTGGAAAATCGACATGCGACTTAGGTCAGACGTCAGTACTGAAGTCGATGGAGAACATGTTGTTGGAGTGTTAGTAATCTAGTATCGAGCTTAAAATGACCAAAGTCGACTTTTTCTACGACCTTCGAAGCCCTTACGCATACTTTGCTTGGATGAGGCGCGCTTCGGTGCAAGCGTCGGGTGTAACGTTCTCACTTCAACCTGTATCAATAGACGTTCTGTTGAACCTTCAGGCAAAGCGCGAGCCGTGGGCGGAGTATGTTGATCCACTCGCACCGCCGAAACGCGCTCATATGATATCAGATATTCCGCGTATGGCTCGCTACTGGGGCATACCGATTGGCGGCCCGTTCACATTTAAGCCCTCATCGAAATTGGCGATGAACACGCTCACACATTTGTCCTCATTGGGAGTCGATCTGCATGCGCTGACCAATCGGTTTTTTGAAGCGCTTTGGCAGCAGGCACGAAATATTGAAGATCGAGAGGTATATGACCGGATACTCCTAGAGGCCAATGTCTCGCTGTTAACGGAGGCCGAAAATCGAAGCGCAAACGAGCGCCTCACCGAAAACACCCGCAAGGCCTATGAGGATGGCATTTTCGGCGTTCCAAGTTTTCGCCACAACGATAGTGTCTATTTCGGCGCGGACAGAATGGACGTGCTAGCTGCCAATTTTACGAAAGCGTGAGCGGCTTACTTTCGCCCAAGTCAGTCGCTGCGAATGAGGCTCAAATGGTGATATTGGCTATGAGTAATCCGGGCTCGTTTAATGGGAGTTGATGTACGACTTCGCCGCTCGGAGCTATCAGAGACGTGGGTCCCAACGCTACGCATTCATCGCGATGGCCCGTAACATCAGAAGACAGCAGCCACATTCCGGTCTCACGACATCTTTCGCTTCGAATTGCGTTGTGCTGATTTTTCCATTGCTCGGCAGTGTCGAGCGGAAACATGTTGTTCGCACAGCAGACCAACAGTTCGGCGCTTTGTTCGCGCATTGATCGAGCGGTCTCAGGGAAGTTGGCATCGTTACAAATAATCACTCCAAACCGAAGTCCATCCACCTCGAAAACAGGATAGGCGTCGCCAGTTGAGAAAATACTCTCTCGTTTGAGCAAATGAGATTTGCGGTAGCACGCGATAGCTTTGCGGCTTTGAATGATCGCTGCGCTGTTGGCGTAACCGCCCGCGATAGCTTCGATAAATCCAAGTACGACTGTTGGGCTGTTTTCTGGAAGGTCGTTTAATAAGGTTCGGAATTCGCGGGATTCAGTTGACAGCGCCTCACGCTCAACATGCGCTTTTTCGCAAACATAACCCTGCAAGAAAGCTTCAGGAAAGCAGATCAGGCTAGCCCCCGCCGCTTTAGACTGATTGACCAAATCAATCACGACCGACGTCGCTTTGGAAGCATCGCCAATAATCTCGTATGTTTGAGCCGCTGCAACTCGAATCGTTCTTGTCATCATCTAAATCTATAGAGGAATGCGCGAAAACCGAGAGGCTTAAATTCGCCCGATGGTGCTGAAAAAGACCGAGTCAAAACGGC
>CALFRH010000343.1 GCA_937919225.1 uncultured Parvularcula sp. | reverse complement strand
TTTAGCTGTTGAATTGTTCGATCAGCTGTATCACTCGCGAATTTTTCTACCTTTGCAGTGATATCGACCAAATCCTCATTCAGTTCTGCAAGCGCAGATTTAATCGCCAGCTTCATCGGGTCTTGGACTTCCGGATCTTGATCTGAGCTGACCCGGTCCGATCTAAATAAAGCGTAGATTGGAAGTTCCCTTTTGATCGCTTCCCAAACGTTCTTCGCGTCGCCATCTTTAAGCAAAACGTCTTGCGACGAGAGTTGCAGGTCAGATGCCGCTTCATAAATTGCGCAACGCATTGAAGGGTTGTTATTCTGATGACAGTTGTCTTCAATACCGAGAGATTTCACTATCTTTTTCAGTTCAGTGATTTTCTTCGTGAGCAGTCCGGAGAATTCATCTGTACTAGGATGGTGAGCGTGTGCAAATACTTTTGAAGGACAAGTCGATTTCGTGCAATCGTAGACTTTAGTAATCTCAAGTCGTGATTCTGAATTCAACAGGTATTCAGCTTCCAAAGTCGTGACAGCGCCAGCATCAAGGTCCAACTGACTAGTTAATTCCTCAAACTCGACAGTGATTCGGACATCCGACTTGTTTCCATCAGACGAAGCATCGCCCACGTCAATTCTTGTTGAGCTGTTTTCGAAAAAAATGTCCAAAGCCTCTAAGATGGTCGATTTCCCGGCATCATTCCTGCCGATAAAAGCGGTCATCTTACCGAACGAAACCTTGGTTCGCTCTCTGTAGCGACGAAAATTCTGAAGCGTGACAGAGTGTATTTTCACATTATCCCCCAATCAAAGTTTGGATTGATATTAGTCAACCATTGCGGGAGTTCAAATCCAGGTGTTTCTGCGAGCTATGCCGCGGTTGCAGTTCGATGGATGAACGAGACGCTCCCCTGATTTAGTCCAACGCGACCAGGCAGCTCGAGCACATTACTAACGGAATTCTGCTGCTAAGCTCTGCAAAACACCCATGGTTTTTTGCTGCTGTAGGCCACCTTCTAGGCCACCTTTTATGAGGTGGTAGGGTGATAGAGATTTAGGTCGATGCATTGGTTTAAAAATGCATGCCCTATCTGCTGGCTTTTTAGGCCCATCTGATAATAAGTTCTTGTACAGAGTATTATAATATCACCAAGTGGGCATTAGTGTGTTGGTTTTCAATAATTATTTGGAATTCACTCGGCTAAGTCTTTTGTAAAAAGACGCTGTTTGGTACCGGGGTAAGTGTTTTTTATCTTGGCTCTCTGAGGCAAGTCTTGAGCCTTAGTAAGGAAAAATGGTGCACCAAAACAAGGAAAATTATTCAATAAAAACAATGGTTTATTTGTAGTGGTGCCCAGGGGCGGACTCGCCCCAATTCACGTTGCCTAAATATATCAACAGTTTAGCGTATCAATCAGTCCAGATTAATGCACAGTTTTTCACCAGAAAAGGGTACAGTTTTTCTGCTTGAATGAAAAGCGCCCATCTCGACTGCTCCCCTTTGAGCGATCAACAAATTGATGTCTGATCAGGTGAGGGCAGTTTGAGTCCCGGATGCGAATTATCGCGAGGGGGTTGCCGCCAATACTGTTGAAGACGGCAATACATCGAAGTCCGGCCTTTCAACTCCACCAAGCCGAAGAAAATGATTATGCGACATGGCTACTCCTGCGAACAAGGTATGACCTGTTGGCTTGCAATACTCGTTCGTTTTGGATTTTGGCGGAGGATGTCGATAGGCGGCTTGTCTTGAACTGGCGTAGCGATTGAAGCACTCAGTTTTTGGGAAGCGCGTCAGGCGCTCTCCCGGAACGGCGGCACTGCCCTTGCTTATCAAGCAATCCATTGCGTATTACCTCGCATATGGCGTGTCACGCGCCAGCGAGGTCAGGGTCTTGCCGCGCGAGGGAACATGGCGAGCCAGGGCGCATTGTCAATGCGTCCGGAAAGAGCGGGGGCCGCATATGTCGGTAATGAGCGACGGGGGCTGGGATGACTGAAGGTTCTGAGCGCGGAAACGCGGATTATGAGGCGTGGGAAGCTGAGCAGCGCGCTGGTCAGTTCTCCTTTGAATCCGCGCTGATTAAGCGGATTGTAGCGGGAAAAGACTATTGGGTTCTTTTCGTCGCGGGTCACCGACTGCCGTCTGAAAAAGACTTTTTGGCATCCCCCGCCACAGTCGATGAGGTGGTAATCCTACCGGCGCTGCCTCGCCATGATGACGGATCGATCAACCGTGGTTTTTTGAAGGCTTATCCCATTGTCGATGGTTACGCTTTAGAGGCCATAGAGGCGGTCGCGCGGGCGCGGGGCATTGATGCTGTTGCTCTGCCTGTGGAACGAGACCCCGATCTTCTCCATATCGGGGGGTGGGCCCCGTCTTGGCGCCATATTGCGAGTGGGGGCTATGCGGCGGACCACCGCCGACCGCAAGAGGCCTCACCAGGAGATGGAGAAGGCGAGCCTGCCATGGTGGAGGGGGCACCCATCGACTGGTCCAAGGCGCCCGGCGAGGTTTTGGGTGACTGCCTCATCGCCGCAGCGCAGACGGACCAGGTGGCACGATTTGTTGCCGCTGATGGCAGGGTAACGGAGTATACCTATGAGGGGTTGCTCAGCCAATCCTACGGAGCGCTCACTGAGTTGCGCGCCCTGGGCCTTGAGCCTGGTCAGCATGTGCTATTTCAGGTCAGTGACGTAGAACGATTTGTTGTGCTGTTTTGGGCCTGTCAGTTGGGCGGGTTTATTCCCGCGCCGGTCACAGTGCCGCCAACCTATGCCGGAGATCACGCAGCACTGGGCACCCTAGCTCATGGTTGGGCATTGTTAGATTCGCCCATAATCGTAACAGACCCCGATTTGCGCCCAAGCCTTGTCGCTGCCGTTGAGCGTCTGGAGATGCCGGGCGCGCGAATTGTGTCGCCCCGATGGAGCCCTGTGGATACTGCTGAAGGCGGTATCCACCCTGCGTTGCGCAACGATGTTGCGCTCGTTCTCTTCACATCCGGCAGCACGGGGGGTCCCAAGGGCGTTATGCTCTCGCACGACAATATCGTCGCGCGCTCTCTCGCTCACCTTCAGTTTGATGGGCTGGGGCGGGGTGATGTTGGGCTGAATTGGATGGCGCTTGACCACGTAGGGGGCATTATCACCTCTCATGTGCGAGACGTTGTTGCACAAATGACAACGATACAAGTCAGTACAGATTATGTGCTTGCTGACATTTTGCGTTGGATGGAGTTGGTGCACAAGTACAAAGCAACAGCAACATGGGCGCCGAATTTCGCTTTTGCTTTGTTAAATGATCGTGCTGCTGATTTAGTTGATCAGATATGGGATCTTAGGGCCCTGCGGTTCATCTTGAATGGTGGCGAGGCTGTTTCCGCAAAGACCGCAAGGCGGTTTTTGTCGCTATTGGCTCCTTTTGGGCTGCCTCAAACGGCGATCAGACCTGCCTGGGGGATGTCCGAGACAGCGTCTGGCATGACCTCGTCGCTGGACTTTAGTCTCGATCGTACGACTGACGATATGCCTGCCGTGCCCGTTGGCCCTCCTTTGCCGGGGTCAGCAGTAATGATCGCGGCGGATGATGGTACGCCCGTTAAGGGGAGTACTGAGGGACGGGTGTTTGTGAGGGGACCGAACATCACGCCGGGGTATTATAAAAATGAGGCGGCGACAAAGGAAGCGTTCACCGACGATGGTTGGTTCGACACGGGCGATTTGGGGCGCCTAGACGCCTATGGCATGTCGATTACGGGGAGGCGTAAAAATGTCATCATTGTCAACGGGGTCAATTTTAATGCCGAAGAGTTAGAGGCCGTGGTGGACGGCCTGCAAGAGGTCGTTACGTCGTTCACTGCTGTGTCCGCTGTTCAGGCACCTGGCGCGGCGACGGATGCGTTGGCTCTATTCTTTGTCCCTCCTTACTTTGATGACCTTCGCCTTGGGCAGAGCCTGCGCGCAGTCAATGAGGCGTTGAAGCAAAAGTTTGGGTTCACTGCCGATTTTCTTGTTCCCGTGTCAACTGATGATGTTCCTAAGACCTCCATCGGTAAAATTCAGCGCAATCTTCTCAAAGACGGCCTATTAAGCGGTAAGTTTGACGATCGCGTGCGGCAGGCTGACGTCTTACTGAAAAATGCTCGCGTGCTGCCGAACCTATTTTATCGGCGCGTTTGGCAGCCGGTTTCGGCGCAACCCGCCGAATTGCCAAAACATATTACTTTGTTTGCGGATGAAAGTGAGTTTTCGGATGATTTGGCGGCACTGTTCGCTGACAATGGTGTTCTGGTAACCCGGATTGAGGCAGGTGCTCGATTTGAAATGAGGGGGGCAAATGAATATGAAGTTCGCCCCGATTCCGCCAGTGATATTGAGCGGGCGCTTCAAGCTATCGTCAATAATGGACATTCAGTTTCAACGATTATTTATGGTTGGAACTATGCAAAGCCGCAGAAAAAGGCACGGCTTCGCCCGCCCTCAAGGGCTTCC
>CALFRH010000342.1 GCA_937919225.1 uncultured Parvularcula sp. | reverse complement strand
CGCCTGGGCGACTTTTGCGATTGCGGGCCCGCAATCGCAAAAGTCGCCCAGGCGGTGGTCACATTTGCAACGTAGACGTCTAAGTCTACCCACTCACACTGAAGCCACTCTTCCATCCAAGCATACATGTGATCAGCACCGCCGCTGGTGGTACTGCAAAGAAACAAATCGTCGGAGAGGCGCACAAAAACACCATCATCAAAGACAATGCCATTCTCATTGGCCATAATCCCATAGCGAGCCTTGCCAGGCTTCAATGTGGATGCAGTGTTCACAAAAATCCGATTAAGGAAGGTGCCTGCGTCTTGGCCACTCACCTCAATCTTACCCAAGGGCGATCCTTCAAAAAGCCCAACCGATGAGCGCGTTGACCGCACCTCACGGTGGATCGCATCCTTATGGCTCTCACCCGGTTTGGGGTAGCAGTTGGGACGCGCCCATCCGCCCCAATCATCAAAGTCTGCCCCCAACTCTTTTTGTAACCGTTCCGTGGGAAGACGGCGGATAGGATTATAGAATTCACCCACCCGGCGTCCGACAATCGCCCCAAGGGTCGCCGGCTCATAGGGGGGACGGAATTTGGTCGTCCCGACACCCCCAACGTCAATTCCCCGCTCCTTCGCCATAATCGCAAAGCCATTGAGGTTGCTGGTTTTGCCTTGGTCGCTCGCCATCCCGAGGGTGGTGTACCGCTTCAAATGTTCAACGGAGATGTAATTCTCTCGCGCGGCCAGCTCGACGTCGGTGGCGGTCACATCGTTTTGAAAGTCTACCCACGCCTTTCGACCTGACTTTAATATAGGGGCACGGAAGAAGGCGGCCTGCGGCTCTAGCTCCTCTTCATGGGGAGCGTAGCTAAGACCGGGCGTGCCGGCCGGCTTCCCAAGCGCCTGGCAAGCCGCCACCGCCGCAGCGCGCCCTTGATCCAATGCCTCTGAGACGGTGAATGCCCCGGCACACGCACCAGCGGACGCCTCCTTTTGGACAGACATCTTTGGGCGGAAGGCGTGAAAGCGTTCATCATATTGCAGCTTGCCACCCGACTGCGCGAACAGGTGCACCCGTGGTGTCCACCCACCGGAGTTCAGGATCGTATCGCACGCCACCTCGCGGCGATCCCCAAGGTCCGCCGCCTCGCCCTTAAGGCGCGCGACGGTGGCGCCGGTGACCCGCTTTTCTCCGTGAACATCCACAATAGCGCTACTGTCTTGAACCGCTAACCCAGCGGTTCGCGCTTTCGTCGGCCAGACCCCTTGGGGATTTGTCCGTGGGTCAACGATGAGGGCGATCTCCACGCCAGCATCATGGAGGCTAAGCGCCGCCCGATAGGCATAGTCATTATTGGCAAAGACGATCGCGCGACGCCCGACGGCCGTGCCATAGCCCATCGCATATTCCTGAGCCGCGGCGGTGAGCATGACCCCCGGGCGGTCATTATTGGCAAAAACCAGCGGCCGCTCGATAGCGCCCGTTGCCAGGATCACCCGCTGGGCTCGAACCTTCCACACCCGTTCGGCGGGCCCACGATTTTCCCGGTGGGAAGCCGGCGACTTTATCAGCTGCCGAACGGCAAGATAATTGTGGTCATAATATCCGAAGACGGATCCACCGGTGATAATCGTAACGTTGGGCGCCGCCTCCAAGCGGGCCGTTGCCTCTTTGGCGAAACGAAGCCCCGCCTCATCATCGTGGCCCAACCGATCCCACAGGAGGCTACCGCCAAGGGTTCGGCCATCATCTGCAATCACCACATCAAGACCGCTCTCAGCGGCGGCCAAAGCCGCCGCAAGGCCCGCAGGACCACCCCCGGCGACGAAAATATCACAGTGGATGTGACGCTTATCGTAAATATCCGCGTCCGGTTCTTCAGGTGCCCAACCAAGACCCGCTGCCTTCCGAATAGTGGGTTCGAAGATTTCCCAGTGGGGCCACATAAAGGTCTTGTAGTAAAACCCAGCGGGGATGAACCGTTTCATCACATCGTTGACTGCACCAATATCAAAATTGACATTGGGCCAGGCATTCACACTCCTCGCCACAAGACCGTCATAGAGCGGAATGGTCGTCGCCTTAATATTCGGCGTCGACCGCGAGCCCTCCCCTACCTGGACGATGCCATTGGGCTCCTCAACACCGGCGCCCACAAATCCGCGGGGGCGGTGATATTTGAAACTCCGCCCCACCACGTCAACACCTTCAGCAATGAGAGCCGAAGCCAGCGTGTCCCCTTCGAAACCAAAATGCGACTTCCCCCCAAAAGAAAAGGAGAGGCGACGGCCACGGTCAACCAAACCACCCTTGGCTAATCTGTACCCACTCATAACGCCTCCAGGTCCGGTTTTGGCTCTGTCATTTCATAGATCGCTTTGATTTCGTGGGTCACCGTATCGCGCACCACATTAAACCAAAGGCCGCACCCATGCTGGTGGTGCCATCGCTCAACAATCAGACCTTTGGGGTTGTCGCGATAAAAGAGGTAATCCGCCCACTGTTCTGCTGACACGTCGGTATAGGGTTCTGGACGGATAATATGCCCCTCATCAGCGCATCGGAATTCGTTTTCATCGCGGGCCCCGCAAAAGGGACAGGTAATTAGCATCATGGGATCACATCTCCATCAGTGCGCGATACCAGAGGCCGCCGCCTCGTCGATCAACGCACCGGTCTTAAATCGCTCAAAGCTAAAGGGTTTGACCAGCGGGTGCGGATCATCATGGGCAATGGTGTGCGCCAGGGTATATCCCCCCGCCGGGATCGCCTTGAACCCGCCAGTGCCCCAGCCGCAATTGATGTACATACCGTCCACCGGTGTTTTCCCCACAATGGCCGTGGAATCATGCACCACATCGCAGATTCCCGCCCATTGGCGCAGCATCCGCACACGGCTGAAATTTGGGAACATTTGCAAAAGACCGGCAACTGTATCCTCTAGCACCGGCAAATTCCCCCGTTGGGCATAGGAAGCATAAAGATCAAGGGCGGCGCCAAAGACCAACTCCCCCTTATCTGACTGGCTGATATAGACCCCGGTCGCGGGGGTCATGAGGACGGTATCCAGCACCGGCTTCATGGGTTCTGATACAAAGGCCTGGAGCGCATAGCTTCGTATCGGCAACCTAAACCCAGCCATCCCGGCAATCACAGAGGAGTGACCCGCCACCGCGATGCCCACTTTCTCCGTATGGATTGTCCCTTGGCTTGTCTTGACCGCTTTCACCCGCCCGCCTTCAATATCAAAGCCGGTCACTTCGCAATTCTGGATGATATCGACGCCGAGGGCGCTGGCCTGCCGGGCATAGCCCCACGCCACCGCATCATGGCGGGCCACCCCGCCCCGTTCCTGCATGAGGCCACCCCAGATCGGATATCGAACACTTTTTGAGACATCGAGGCTCGGCACCCGCTTGCCAATTTCCTCCGCTGTCATCATTTTGGCAGGCACGCCATTCAACTGCATCGCATTGCAGGACCTGTTCATCATTTCCAGATCGTGCTCAGAATGCGCGAGGCTCAGCATACCCCGCTGGCTCAACATGATGTTATAGTTGAGATCCGTTGACAGTCCCTCATAGAGCTTAAGCGCAAAGTCATAGAATGCGGCACTCTCAGGGAAGAAATAGTTCGAGCGAACAATGGTTGTATTCCGGCCGGTGTTCCCACCGCCAAGCCATCCCCGCTCCACCAACGCGATATTGGTGAGCCCGTGGTTCTTCGCCAAATAGTAGGCCGTCGCGAGGCCATGGCCGCCCCCACCAATAATAACGACATCATAGCTCTTCTTCAGTTCCGGCGACCGCCAGGCATGGGGCCAATTTTTGTGGCCCGTCAGCCCTTCGCGGAACAGATTGAGCGCGGAGTAACGCATCGGCGTGTCCCCTATTTTCTGTTCTAAAAATATACATTAGTGTATATTTTGGTGGCGAGCAAGAGTGTGCCAAGAGGTTTTGGCAGTGACCGAAGACCGCCCAAGGACCAACATCGATGAAAAGAACCCGCGAGGAGTGGATTGCCGCCGCGAAAGCCACACTGATCACCCAAGGGGTCGATGCGGTGCGGGTGGATCGCCTCGCCCGGGATTTGGGGGTCACGCGCGGCAGCTTTTACGGCTATTTCGCTGGGCGTGATAAGCTTCTCAGTGAACTGATCGAGGTATGGCGGCAACAAAATACCACACCGCTGCACGAAGCCATTGAAGCGGCCGCCCCCGATGGCGCGGCCCAGGTGCGGGCCGTCATGGAGCTTTGGATATCAGAAGAAACCTTTAGTCCACCCTTTGATTCGGCCGTGCGGGATTGGGCGCGAACCTCCCCAGAGGTGGCTGAGATCGTTCAGGCCATTGACGACGAAAGGATCGACGCGCTGATCGATCCATTTCGGAATTTAGGCTGCCCACCGAAAGAGGCTATGATCCGTGCACGGGTGATGTATTATCATCAGGTGGGATACTACGCCATGGGGGTCGTGGAAGACGAGGTGGAACGCCGCAAGCTGACCAGCACTTATCTGCATGTGCTCACAGGTCAGGATATATTTTAAAAGCCCTCCGCCTTTTGAGGTCGGATACAGCGCTTCCACCGCTCCCCGGAACTACCGCATCAGACTGTCTGATTGAATCGGGCAGATGCTGTAGAGTCTTTGTTTTTCGCGTCGCGAAACAACACAGCAGAGAAACGCTACCCGCTCATCACCAATCACTCTTCTGAGTAAGCCATTCTCTTAACCAACCTGGTCCCACTCAAATAGGATAGGTCAACCCAAGCCTTTGGGGATGAAGGAACAGGATCACGGGCAAAGGAGTATAATCAGATAGCGCCGTGGTCGGCTGCAACGTCATCACGTTAAAACCACTGAACGAAGTTATATCCAAGTCTATGCCACTGCCCAATGCACTTAGCATCGTCGCGGAACCTACTTCAGTATTAATCCCGAGATCAAGAAAACGATCACTTAGCATTACGTCTTCAAACTGATTAAACTCTCCTGAGAGGAGCTCACTCGATACATTACCGATCACTTCGGCAACCGCGCCACTATAACTCATTTCCCTATCATCAAACCATGACATTTTAGCATCAGCAAACTGAGCACCGCTAGAAAATGGATCGACCACAGCAAAGCTGGAGTCATTGGGATGAATCTGAGAAATACTGCCCAACCCGGAATTCTTCCTATAGTAGCGCCTTCCGAAAAAGTAATCGGTGTCTCCCGAAAAACCCCTCTCAACGGAAAAACTGACCCGTCGCTCTCCCTCATCCCTCACAATAGAACTGTCCCAGGGGCGGGAGACGGCATTGCCCTCCACCTGACCGGCAACAAAACGCTTTTCATCAAGGGTGGATGAGCTAGCGGCCTTTTCCGCGCTTACCATAATTGTTCTTTTAGCTGATATAGACCCAGCGCCGACAGTATCGCAGGGTCTATATACGTTTAAATACTGACCAATGCACACAGCAACGGAACTAGCCTCCGCAGCAGGCATTACAGGCCGACCAATGATCGCCTCATCATTGGCCAGCATCGCCGCCCCCACAAAGGTGACGCCACATAGAATTCTCATTCTTTGATAGCCCCCCTGGCTGTATATTTATAATATACTTATTCGATACATTCGTCAACGAATAATCTGTACCAACAGCAACCTCATGGGGACTACTGAATGTTATAACATATAGATTCGCTAAGTCTGGAGATTGATAAAGGCAAAACATGTCCCAAATTGGGACAGACTAGCCTGGACATTAGCGTCTGCATACACATCGCACTTTGTAGGCGGATATTATAACGCTGCCAGAGCGCTTTGCGACCGGGTATGATCAGAGATCGGTGGAGGTGAGGTAGACAAGCAAACAGGCAGGGACCTGTTCTCCTGCCGACCGCTCAAGAACAAAGACTTACAGCGACTTCGCGAGTCCAATGGAACACGAAATGCTGGAGAGCACGCTCAGCACACGGTTATGAAGTTCCGCATCGCAATCGAGGAAGGAGCAGAGTGCGCCCGTAGCGAGAGTTGATATCAGGACCAAGATCATTAGCAACCATGCTCACCGATATCGCGCGTGCCTTCACGCGGGCGGGTCGAGGCAACTGAAGGATCAGACAACGCCTCCGTGCGGTGGTTTTCGATCGATGCTTAGAAAGAACCGAGACCCTATTTGGGCCTTTTTTACCTACCCATCAGAGAGAGCACCTCACCACCGAGCGATGAGACCTCAATAAAATCAATTTCCTGAGGATGCTGCGATTATTGGGACCCAGCTTGAACCACACACCATGCGGATTCACGGAGATCACAGGCCAGTGAAAGCCGCTCATGCGCATGAAAAGAGATGGTGCGGCTTTCAGAAGCCGAATTCAACACAGATCACACGCCCGACCGGGCATCGGCCGGTCAGCCCGCCCCATCGGAGACATTTGCGCAGCAAATTGTCGTGAGATCAAAAATGGTGCACCGTTGACGAACAAAACACACACTGGAATCGTTCGGTTTTTTTGCCGTAGGATCGATATAACGGCCATCTTAGGCGTTACTTCTGTACGTATTTAGAGTGCACAATCCAGTAGATAATTAGACATACGGAATTCGGTCAGATCATCCGGGATAAGAGGATGAAACGCGTGAAACGTATGGCATACACGTAGAACAAGTGCTGAAACGCAAGATTGGCTTGAACGTGAAAAAACGAACAAGATTACACCCATCATCACCTGCTAAGTATAGCCGGGTTGCGTGGTCTAAAGAGACTACTACCACTCATATGATTTACTGAATGTAAGCGACTTTCACCATATACGGATCACCCAGTCAAAACTGTTCGCAGGCAAGGAGAACCACATCACTGGAATTGAAAATTTCTAAAACCAATTTAAATGTCCAAGCCAATTGGTAAGACAATACGACCAAATGCCGCTAGATCTATCCAGTTACCCAGTGTTAATCGCCAAGAATAATCGATCCGAGTGGGGTTTCATAATAGTCGATTCTCCAAATTCTCCGCTTATGTTATCCAAGTGAGTTCACCAATTGTCGTGCCAAAAACAACGAACGATAGGTTTAGGCTAGTTACCGATATGAGGGCTAAGGACGAGAACTCTCTGCATCATAAACAGCGCGCTCAAACAAATCATAGGTCTTCATTACACGTGGATCTGCGAATGGAACTGATTGCGTCAACATTACGGCACAAAGATCTGCCTTTGGGTCAATCCAAAAAAACGTATTAAGGCAACCGGCCCAGGTTTGAGAACCGGCAAGGCGTTTTCCTGGGACATCGTCACTGTTGCAGAGGAAAGCAATACTATGGCCGCATCGAATCCCTGGAAACGGGTCGAAATCTGCAGACTCTAATGGCGCGCATGATACCATCGGTCGAAAGCTGAGATCATCCAGTTGATCAGTCAACATTGCATCAATTGTTTGTTCAGAGACCAAACGAACGCCATCAAGAGCACCGCGGTTGAGAACCAAACGAAGGAAACGAATATAATCATCAGCCGTTGAATAAATAGCGTGCCCCATGCCGTAGAACTCTGGCCGTGTAGGTGGCACCGGCATGTCTATTGGGATGAAAGAACCGTCATCAGAGCGCCCATAGGAAGTCGCCAGGCGGTCCAACAGATCGTCAGCCTCAAACTTTGTGCTTGACATCCCCAACGGGTCAAAAATCTCTTCTTGGCAAAAAGTAGCTATCCGGCGACCGTCAATAGCCTCAATAATCAGTCCAAGCCAGTCCATGCCGAGGCCGTATCCCCAACGAGTACCAGGATCAGACGCTAAAGGACATTCCAGATCAGCCATCTTCCCAGACAGTATCAGCGGATTAATAGCAGTATGCTCAAAATCGCGTGCCAAATTCTCGATCCAAACCTCATATTCAGCACCACACGTATGGCATGCTAGCTGTCAGATAGTAGCT
>CALFRH010000341.1 GCA_937919225.1 uncultured Parvularcula sp. | reverse complement strand
GTTGAGATCATTCGTCATGACTGGCCCTCATCATTTTTGACAATGGTGGGGGTGTTGACGGTGATCGTCCCGCTAGCGGCTGGGTCAGTGGCCCCGAGGGGCGTAGCATGCCCCGGTGGCGTAGGCTGTTGCGGGGTCGCCTGGTTGCGGCGAAGGTCTGAAACCTTGCGCAGATATTCTTCCCGCGGAGAAAGCGCGATCTTACGGTCTTTGATCACCATCACATTATCGGCGGCATTGATGAGGCGGAGGTCGTGGGTGGCGATAATGGCTGTAAGGCGCCGCTGCTCCGGCGCCTGGCGTGACAGATCGGCAAACCGCGCCATGAGGTTCGCTGCAAGGTTGGCGTCGAGGTGTGCCGTCGGTTCATCCAGTAGGAGAAGGGCGGGGTCACCGAAAAAGGCGCGCGCGAGGCCCACACTTTGCCGTTGGCCTGCGGAGAGATGTACACCGCCCTCACCAACCGGCGTGTCATACCCTTTAGGCAGGGTCAGGATCATATCATGACAGCCGACAAGGCGCGCCGCTTCGAATACGGCTTCCGTATCGCAATCGGTAAACCGGCATATGTTCTCAAACACTGTTCCGGTGAGAAGCTCCACATGTTGAGGTAGGTAGCCGACATAGCGGCCCCGATCTCGCGCGTCCCAGGTGGCGATATCACGTCCCCCAAGGCGAGCGGTGCCATTATGCGCAGGCCAAGCTCCCGCCAAGGATTGCAGGAATGACGTCTTGCCCGCCCCCGATGGCCCTAGCAAAGCAACCAAGGTGCCGGGCTTTAGCTCAACACCCATTTGGGGGAGGAGAGGTTTATCCGATCCCGGAATGCCCACGGCGAAGTCCTCAAACTTCAGAACAGGGTCGGGGCGCGGCATCGCCGTCACCTTCGTGTCCTCATCAATTGGGACATCTCCGTCATGGGGTTGATCGACCCATTTGACGAGTTCGTTCCAGGAGTTCCGCCCCAGAATGACTTGGCGCCAAATGGCCACCGTCTGGTCAATCGGGGCAAGCCCACGGCCCATAATGATCGAGCCTGCGATAATCGTCCCGGCTGTCACGTCCCCTCGGATAGCAAGGGCCGCGCCTGCGCCCAAAATGGCGATCTGGAGAATTTGGCGCAAAGAGCGTGTGGTGGCGGACAAGAAAGTGGGAGCGGCGGAGGCGCCCAGATTGGTGTTGATCGCATCCCGGCGCAAACGCTGCCATTGGCCCACGGCACGATCCGTCATGCCCATACTGACAATGGCGGCCCGCTGGCGCACCATATGGGACATATGGTTCTGCGCTTTTTGATCTCGCTTGCCGGCATCTTCGACCGCTTTACGAGACAAACGGTCGGTGAGAACGGCAAGAGCCAAGAGGGCAATGGCGCCGCCAAAGCCAACCGCAAACAAAATCGGGTGGATAAAGAACAATAGCGCGATGAAAAGCGGTGCAAAGGGCAGGTCGAACAAGGGGGAGATGGCGCCCTGAAGGAGAAGGCCTTGAACCCGCGACAGGTTCCCCACGGCGGCGACGGTTTCAGCTGACTGGGTGCCAGCAGCGGCAAGGCCGCGTTTTAATGTGAGCCCATCAAGGCAATCTCCGAGCAGCTGTCCGGCGCGGGAGAGGGTGCGCTTTCGACCGCCCTCAGCGGCGATGTAGGTTAAGAGAAGAAAGACGGCGATCGCTGAGAGAACAATAAGCGTGTCTGTCGACCCCGAAGACAGAACCCGATCATAGACCTGCAACATGTACATTGGCGAGACGAGGAACAGCAGGTTCACAACAACCGAAAAGCCAAAACCCGTCCATAAATAGCGGTTCAGCTGCTTCTTTGTCTTCTCACTGGCAAGGTCATCACCCGGCTGTGCCTCAACACCGGGCAGGGGGTCGGTGACACGCGCCTTTTGGGGCGCTTGCTGCTGGTCGTTGGAGGGCTGGTTGGTTTCGAACTCACTCATGCGCACCCATTTACCTCACTCCCCTTAAGGCTCTTTACCACCCAAGCCCAAAAATGCGCCCCGGGCTAGGGTTTGTGCCCCAGTTGCACAAGGGTTTTCCTTAATGTGCGTACTTTCGCGCTGGCTTCTGTGCTTGCTCGCATGCTGGCTCCAAGACATTTTTGCGCTGACGCGGTCGTAGGCTCTTGCCAATCGCCTATCGGTATCGTATATTTCTCTCATGACAGAAATAACCGACAAAACTGGCGTGACTGCCCTGGATGATATGCCTACTGCTGTGCGGCGGTTTGTCCTGCAATGGGGGGACATGGGCAGCCAATGGGGGGTGAACCGGTCCATCGCCCAGATCCAAGCGCTTTTATTTATGACCGAGCGGCCCATGAACGCTGAGGAGATTGCCCAGACATTGGGTATTGCGCGCTCGAACGTGTCGAACTCCCTCAAAGAGTTGCAAGGGTGGCGCATCATTCACCGGGTGCCGGTGCCGGGGGATCGGCGGGACCATTTCACTGCGGAAGTCGATGTTTGGGAGTTGGCAACCCGTATTGCAGCGGTTCGTAAGCAGAAGGAAATCGATCCCGCACTTGAAACCCTCACCGCCTGCACCGACGAGGCGGCGGATGACCCAAGGGTGAGCGATGAACAGCGTCGGCGCCTGGCGGGGATGCTGGAATTCACCAAGACAATGGATAGCTGGTACAGCCAGATGCTACGGGTACCCCCTAATGCGCTTCTAAAGATGGTCAAAATGGGTGACCGCGTGGTGGGGCTATTGGGCTTTCGTGGCAAAGGCGGCGAGGGGAAAGGCGACCGGGTGGCGTAACGACGCCTCCCTTTTTTTGAGGTGCCATTTCTGTCTTTACAGAAATAACGCAATGGAGGGACAAAAGATGAGCAGCGCTCTTAAGATTATTGAGCCAAGGGCCGGAGAGAGGTGGGGCGAGGGTTTCCCGAATGGTCGAGACCCTCGCCCCGGGCCGCAAGGGCTCGCGCGGGTCATTCATCTGGATGACCGCTTCTCTCGGCTTTTGTCCAAAGAGGATTGGGCGGCCCTGCCGGCGGCGGTGCGGGCGCGCTTCTCCAAAAAAGTGGCCCGGGGGCAGAGCGTTTTTTATCGCGGGATTGTTGTCTCCACTCGGATGAATAGGTGGGGCCGCGCTTTGGCCGCTCTGGCCCGGGTCATCGGCGCACCCCTGCCGCTTGATGCGGATAATGAAGGCGCGGCAGCGGGGGTGATGGTGACTGAGAATGCGAACGGCGTCGGCCAATGCTGGAGCCGGACTTATTGCCGTCCGCATCAAGACCATGGACGCTCGGGTGCCGGCGTGCCCCAAGTCATCCACAGCACGAAAGGCTTTGGTGGGTCCACCGGTCTGCAAGAGCATATTGGCGGCGGGATCACGATTGACCTGAAACTGCGGGTGAAGGGGGATGTGCTTCAATTCGTTAGTGACCGATTTCGGGTTCAGTTGGGCGCGCTGTCAGTCGCCTTGCCGCGGTGGTTGAGCCCCGGCCAGATGGTGGTGGGGCATGATGATGTGGGGGAGGGGCAGTTTTTCTTCACCCTCGACCTTAATCACCCTGTGCTCGGTGAGCTTCTTCACCAACGTATTTTGTTTCAAGATGAGAAAGGAGGGATGTGATGATCCCGGATCTCTTATGGATTTTCATCGGCTTACAGATTGGCATGGGGGCGTATGACACACTGTTCCACC
>CALFRH010000340.1 GCA_937919225.1 uncultured Parvularcula sp. | reverse complement strand
AAACAAGTAGGCGAGCCCGTACTTCTTCTGCAAGTCACGCAAGAGATCTACGATCTGCACCTGCACCGTCATATCAAGCGCAGAAGTTGGCTCATCAAGAACCACAAGCCGGGGTCGCAGAATCATCGCTCGGGCAATCGCAACTCGTTGACGCTGGCCGCCGGAAAATTCATGGGGATAACGGTCCATGGTTTCTGGGTCGAGGCCTACTTCCGCCAGGATCTCTGCAACCATACTTCGGCGGTCCCGACCGGGTTCTAGCCCATGGATACCCAATCCCTCCGAGACAATCTGCTCCACCGTCATACGCGGACTAAGCGAACCGAAGGGATCTTGGAACACAATCTGCATATCGCGCCTTAGGGGGCGCATTTGTCGTCGATTGAGCGCGTCTATATCGCGGCCAAGACAAGCGATACGGCCCTCAGATGCAATCAGTCGCATAATCGCAAGCGCCAGAGTCGTTTTACCCGAACCACTTTCACCCACAATGCCCAGAGTTTCGCCCGCACGAACCGACAATGTGGCGTCGTTAACGGCTTTGACATAGCCGACTGTGCGTTTCAGCAGTCCGCGCTGAATGGGAAACCAGATCTTCAAGTTCTCAGTTTCGGCAACAACGTCCGCCGTCACCGGCACTGGGTCCGGCATGCCGACAGCCTCAGCATTCAACAGCATCTGAGTATAGGGGTGTTGAGGGGTATCAAAAATCTCGGCGGTTGGCCCGTGCTCAACAATCTCGCCGTCTTTCATAACGCAGACTCGGTCGGCGAACTTCCGAACGATGCCCAAATCATGCGTGATAAAAAGCATCGACATACTTAGATCGCGTTTCAGCTCTGACAAACGCTCAAGGATCTGGTCTTGGATGGTGACATCGAGAGCTGTTGTCGGCTCATCTGCGATAAGAAGGTCAGGGCCGTTAGCAAGCGCCATTGCGATCATAACACGCTGCCTTTGCCCACCTGAAAGCTGGTGCGGAAAAGCGTTGAGACGGCTTTCTGGATCGTGAATACCTACCTGTTCGAGAAGTTCAATTACCTTGGACCGCGCTTGGGAACCTGTGACCGCCTGATGCAGAGATAGCCTTTCGGTAAGTAGCTTCTCCAGAGTGTGTAGAGGGTTCAGCGATGTCATCGGCTCTTGGAAAATGAAGCTAATCTCATTACCGCGAACGTGGCGCAGCCGACGCTCGCTTGCGCCAACCATTTCTTCGCCTTCGTATTCGATAGAACCGGAAATCTCAGCGCTACCCGCAAGAAGAGATACAGTCGACAAGGCAGTAACCGACTTGCCCGACCCACTTTCGCCAACCAACGCAACGGTTTCACCCTTACCAACGTCAAAGGACACGCCTTTGACGGCATGGGTTACTGCCCCATCTTGGCGAAAATGCACGTTAAGATCACGGACCCGCAACACGTCGGTCATTTAAAGGTCTTCCTCGGGTCAAAGGCGTCGCGAATGCCTTCAAATATAAACACCAAAAGTGACAGCATAATCGCAAAAGTGAAGAAATTGGTGAAAGCGAGCCAGGGCGCTTGAAGGTTGCGTTTGGCTTGCAATGTCATCTCTCCTAGTGATGGCGCTTCAGCGGGCAACCCGTATCCAAGGAAATCCAGCGATGCGAGACCGCCAATGGTGCCGGTGATCACAAAGGGCATCATGGTGAGCGTCGCCACCATGGCGTTGGGCAGCATATGACGGAACATGATGACCCAGTTTGACACGCCCAAAGCCTGGGCTGCACGCACGTATTCGAAGTTTCTTGCGCGCAAAAATTCAGCGCGCACCAAGCCCACTAAGGCCGGCCAACCAAAAAGGATACTCAACGCAATAAGCAGCCAGACAGACCGCCCAAAGATCGCAAACATGATGATGATGACGTAAAGGCTCGGCGTTGCACCGAATATCTCAAGGAACCGTTGGAAAAACAGGTCCAGCCATCCTCCAAAAAAGCCCTGCAATGCCCCAGCGACGATCCCGATTAGCGAGGCTGCGGAAACCACCGCAATCGTAAACAGGATAGACAAGCGGAAGCCGTAGATTGTCCGCGCCAAAACATCGCGTGTTCCCTCGTCAGTTCCCAGCCAGTGTTCTGCATCGGGCGGTGAGGGTGCAGGCTGACCCAGCTGATTTGGTGTGTCATAGCTGTATGGAATGATGGGCCACAACATCCAGCCGCGGTTGATCTCCAAACCATCAAGAGTCCCAGTTCGAGCCTCTTCAATTGTCGCCTCTGGATCATCCCAGCACAACTCAGACCCTTCCGACACAATTAGGCACTGCACCTCAATATCGCGGTAAATTGCTTCTGTTCGGAAATCTCCCCCAAAAGTGGTCTCAGGGTAGAAATTAAAGATCGGGGTGTAGTACTGGCCCGAATAGCGGACCAGGATAGGTTTGTCGTTCGCGATGAACTCCGCAAAAAGCGACAATACAAACAGGATGCTGAAGATAATCAGGGACCAAAACGCGCGCTTGTTCTTGCGAAAATTGCGCCATCGCCGTTGGTTGAGAGCGGACATCGCCATCTATCCGCCCCTACTGTCAAAATCGATACGCGGGTCAACCCAAACATACATCAAGTCTGAGATGATCCCCATCAAAAGTCCAAC
>CALFRH010000339.1 GCA_937919225.1 uncultured Parvularcula sp. | reverse complement strand
GAGTTTGACCTTTGGCACGCGGCGTGTGACGGGGGCGGCGGCCTTTGTTTTCTTGGTGGCCAATCGGTCGGCGGCGGCGGGGATTGCGGGGCTTGAATTCTATCGCGGTATCCCCGGCACCATTGGGGGGGCCTTGAGGATGAATGCCGGGGCCTACGGGTCTGAGACCAAAGACGTCCTTGTCCGCGCTGATGCCCTAGACCGAGAGGGAAACCGTCATCGCTTCGCTGCCGAAGATATTGGATACACCTACCGCCACTGTCCGCTGCCTGATGACCTCATCTTTATCGAAGCTGAATATGAGGGGCAGGCGGATGACCCCGCTGCTATCACCGAGCGGATGGAGGCTATCATGGCGAAGCGCGAGGCGACCCAACCGGTGAAGGAACGCACGGGCGGGTCGACGTTCAAAAACCCTGACCCGTCTCTCTCTGATGGACGATCCTCCTGGCAGCTCATCGATGGGGTGGGCGGCCGCGGCCGGGTGGTGGGGGACGCTCAAATGTCTGAACTGCATTGCAATTTCATGATTAATCGCGGGGCGGCCACGGCGGCGGATCTAGAGGCCCTTGGCGAGGGCCTCCGGGCGGACGTGGCGGACCAGTTTGGGGTCACCCTCGATTGGGAAATCAAACGGATAGGAGAGCGCGCATGAGCCGGAAAGTTCTTGTCCTCAAAGGGGGATGGTGCGCTGAGCGCGAGGTTAGCCTGTCTAGTGGCGCTCAGGCGGCAGAGGCGCTGCGTGATGAGGGGTACACGGTCGAAGAACTGGATGTGACCCGCTCTGTCGCTGCGGATATCCCTGAGACCTTTGGGGGGGAGGGGCCGGATGTGGTCTTTAACGCCCTTCATGGGCCGTTTGGGGAGGATGGACGGATACAGTCGGTTCTTGAGCTTCTCGATATACCGTATACGCATTCAGGCGTTTTAGCCTCTGCCCTTTTCATGGATTATCCTATGGCAAAGGCCGTGCTGGCGGCGGTTGGTGTGCCCGTCCCAGGGGGGGAGACGATTGCAACCGATAGCCTCAAGGGTCAGCATCCGGCGGAAATTCCTTACGTCGTCAAACCCACAGGCGATGGGTCATCCTTTGGGGTTTACATCATCAAAACCGATAATCAGGCGCCGCCTACCGCTGAGGCGCTTGATGAGGACCTCTTTGGCGGCGTGGCAATGGTGGAACCCTTTATCCCCGGTCGTGAGCTGACGGTGGCGCTCCTTGGCGACCAGCCCCTGGGCGTTACGGAGATTATCGCGAACAAGGGCACCTTCTACGACTATGAGTCCAAATATGCCCCCGGCGGGTCAGAGCATGTTTTGCCCGCGCAGATCCCCGCCGACATTACCGCCGCCGCCCTCGACATGGCGGCCCGTGCGGCGCGCTCACTGGGCGCTCGCGGCCTCTCCCGCGCAGATTTTCGATGGGACGAATCGAACGGGGTTAACGGGCTGTTTATCCTAGAGGTGAATACCCAACCTGGGCTGACTCCCACCTCCCTCGCGCCCGAGCAGGCGGCCGCCAAGGGAACGGGGTTCGGCGCACTTGTTCGGTGGATGGTAGAGGACGCCTCATGCCCGCGGTAAAAGGCAAGACGACAAAAAAGAAGAGCCCGGCCAAAAAAAAGGGTGGCCGCGGCCGTAAGAAGCCGGTTGGCCTGTGGGCCAACCTTAAATTTCGCGCGGGCCAGCTTTGGTCCGGCATCGTCACCTACACCGCGGTGGGGCTGACGGCAGCGGCGCTAATCGTTGTTCTCATGCTTTTCGCGGGCGGATATTTCTGGAATGTCGGGGAACGGATCGACACGCTCACCAGCCGGGCGGCTAAGGCGATTGGGTTCTCGGTCAGCCGGGTCACCTTGAAGGGCGGCGACAATCTCACCGACCGTGATTTGATGGATGCCCTATGGACCGACGAAAAGGGCAGTATCCTTGGCCGCTCCCTCCTCAATGTAGACGCCCAAATGGCGCGCCAACGGGTGGAGGCCCTTGGTTGGGTTAAGTCAGCGGCGGTGCAAAAACTCTGGCCCAATACGATCCATGTTTCCGTTATCGAACGGACGCCGCGCGCGTTATGGCAGGATCCGGACGGCCGGTTCTTTCTGATCGATGGCCAGGGGTATCAGCTGGCGCAAGTGTCGCCTGCGGATTATACGGACCTGCCCGTGGTGACCAACACCGATGACCCCGCCTTGGCGCAAGACCTTCTCTCTGCGTTGTGGGCGCGGGAGGATATGTTGCGCCGGACGGCCATCATTGTGGGGATTAATGATCGGCGGTTTGATTTGCGGTTCCGCAATGATTTCACCGCCAAGCTGCCCGAAGAGGGGCTGGAGTTAGCCCTTGACCGGCTGTCGGGTCTCGGCGCAGGCACGGGGCAATTGGCGGCGGCGGCAGAGTATATTGATCTGCGTGACGATGAATGGGCTTATCTTCACCCTAAAGCGGGCTAAGAGGGCGCCACATGGTATCTTTGCTTGACATAACAGAGACCGAGGCCACCCTTTTAGACGGCGATGACCTCGTCAGTGCCCCGTCTGTCCAAGACCTATTTGCGGACCTGTCCGAAGGGCAACGCGCGGTGGCCCTTCTGTTGCCAGCGTCGCTTGTCCGTGCCCGTCAGATCGAGGTGGATGTTCCCTTATCTGCGGGCGCACCTCTCCTGATCACCCACACCCATGTGAATGCGGCGCTTGAAACCCTCCGCCACGCAGCAGAGGGGCCAGGCACCGCTTGTCTTTATTGTGCGCCTTTAGGGTTTGCCCTTGATGGGCGTAGGGGGCATTTTGACCCCGTGGGACAAAGAGCGTCCGCCCTCACCGTAAATGCCGTGACCCTCTCGGTTAGTCTCAAGGCCCTTATGCCGCTGGAGCGGCAAATCAAGGCGGCGGGCGGCACGTTGGTGGACAGTGTGACCCCGCATTTGGCTGTAACGGCGCTCATCCCTTCGGCTCAAGACGGCGCTGCGGTCCATATCGGGCACAATGCGACGGTCGTCTCGGTCTTGGCCCATGGGCAATTGGTGGCGACGGGCACAGCGCGTATCGGGGCCCGGCACTTTATCGGTGATGTGATGAAGGCTTTCGACCTCACCGCCACCCAGGCTCGTCCTTTGGTGGACCAGTTTTTTGATCCGGACTCATCGGGTCCATTGGATGAGCTGACAGAGAAGGTCATCCGTGCCCGGCTAGAAGAATGGGCGGAGCATTGCGCCGCTATCCTTGTGAGCGCGCTCATGGTCAGCGATATCACGCTGTCGGGGATGTATGCCGATCAACCTGTTTTGCGGGATCGTTTTCGCAAGACGCTGATGGCCACCAAAAATGGGAGCCAGCCCCGTATTATAGAGGGCGCCGCCTCCCGCCGACCCCTCCTGCACGGTGCCGCTGCGGTCCTTAAGGGAGAGGGGCCCATCGCCCCCCAGGGGGCGACGTTCACGCTGGCACCCTCCCAAAGTCGAGGCCGGCAGGTCATCGACTGGATTCAGGCGCATTTTTGAGAATAATTCTTAAATTCTGACTTTTCTAATCGGCCCTGCCACCCTAGATGGTGCCTATGACTGAAACTTCTTCATCCGCGACTCTCACCCCGGCCCCTGAATTTGGCGAGCCGTTAGCGCCCGCCCATCCATCTGCTGCTTTTCTGGAGGCGTTAGCGCGTCGCCGCTCGACCCAGGCTATGATGATGACAGAGCCTGGCCCGGATCGAGCGACGTTGGAGCAGATGCTGACGATTGCAGCCCGGGTGCCCGACCATGGCAAGCTCGTGCCTTTCCGTTTTATCGTTTTTGAGGGGGCCGCTCGGGCCGCATTTGGCGAGGCGGCGGTGAAGGCCGCCCGGTTGCGGGACGACGAGGTGGCCGACAAGCCCGAGGAGATGCTGCGGGGGCTGATGAGCTGGGCGCCTGTGGTGGTCGCCGTGGTGTCGGTGGTGGACCCTGAGCATAAAATTCCAGAGTGGGAGCAGATCCTCAGTGCTGGGGCGGCATGCCACAATCTGTTGTTGGCGGCATCGGCGACAGGTTTTGCGAGCCAGTGGCTGACCGGCTGGTTAGCCTATGATGACAATATCTGTCAGGCACTCGAGCTATCCAAAAACGAGCGGATCGCTGGCTTTATCTATTTGGGAACCGCGAAAGAGCCGCCTAAGGAACGCCCCCGCCCCGATGTGGCGGCCATTACGACTGACTGGCCCACCAGCGGATAAGGTATTGCGCGCCGGTATAAAGAGTAAGAGCGGCCGCCACCCACAATAAGCCCAAACCGATCGCTGACGGTCCCCCACATAGAAGGATGAAGGCGACAAACTGCGCGGTGGTCTTCACCTTCGCAAGGGCAGTCACCGGGAGGCCGCCCAGAGCGCTGGCCGATTCTCGCAATCCACTGATCAATGTTTCGCGCAAAAGAATGGCAAGGGCGGCGAGAAGGTGCACTCCCTCTAGGGTCCCCACAGCCGCGAGGCTCAACAGGACCGCCACAGCGATCAGTTTATCGGCAATCGGATCAAGGGCAGCGCCAATGGCTGTCACTTCGTTCCGCTTACGGGCCAAATAACCGTCAAGAAAATCTGTCGCTGCGGCACCAAGCAATAGGCCGATGGCCACCATCTCAGTGC
>CALFRH010000338.1 GCA_937919225.1 uncultured Parvularcula sp. | reverse complement strand
GATCTTCGCTGACAAGATTGGCGTCATGCTGGCCCGGGACCTCTCAGCCCAGCATGAGAACGCGACCTTTGTCGTCGATGTGAAATCCACCGGCCTTTTCATGACCGACCCAGTGTTGGTTGAAAACGGCGCCACCACTCACTTTTGGAAGACCGGCCACTCCTACATTAAGCGGCATACGACGGATTTGGATGCATTGGCCGGGTTTGAGAAATCGGGGCACTTCTTCTTCCGTGCGCCCTATGGCCGGGGATATGATGATGGCCTTGTCGCCGCGATTGCCATTTTGAAAATGCTTGACCGCAATCCGAGCAAATCGATGGCCGATCTGCGCCGGGCGCTGCCCACCACCTATCAGTCGCCCACCATGTCACCCCATTGCGACGACGACAAAAAATACGGCATCGTCGACCAAATCGTGACACACTTTGAAGGTGTGTCGGAGCTGATTGGCCAAAAGGTGCGGGATGTTAACACCGTCAATGGCGTCCGAATCACCGTGGAAGACGGCACCTGGGGCCTTGTGCGGGCCTCATCTAACAAACCAGAGCTGGTTGTGGTGGTCGAAAGCCCCGTCTCAGAAGCCAACCGGAACGCCATGTTCGCTGAAATTGAGACGGTCATGGCCGGTTATCCCGAGATCGGCGCTTTCAATCAAAAGCTATAAGGTCAATCCCTGTGGCATCTGTGCAACGGAGGGGTTCGCCTCCGAGGCACACCACGCTAAGAAGGATGATGAACAGGGGATTCGGTGGTCGAGGAGGAAATCCATGCGCTCCATGTTGCTGACAACGCTCACGACAGCGTGCTTTTTGGCATCCTGCGCCGAGGAAGCGCAGGATCCAACCGATAACGAGCCGGGCGAACCCCAATCGGTGGAGGCGCTAACGCCGGCCGAGGCCGCACCGCCCCCAAGCGTGTTGCCTAGCCTCTCTCCCCTTTGGGTGGCGACCGGGTTTGAAAAACCGGAAGGCACTGCCCTTGATCCGGAGGGGAATTATTTTATCTCCAATGTCGGCGGCGGCGCGACCGATGAAAAAGATGGCGACGGCTATATCACCGTCGTCTACCCCGAAGGCGAGATCGCTATTGAGCGGTGGGCGGAGGGCCTTGATGCGCCCAAAGGCATGGTGATCAAGGACGGTACCCTATATGTCACCGACATCGACACTGTACGCCGGTTCGATATGTATTCCGGTGCGGCGTTCGACCCCATCGTTATCGAAGGGGCTCAGTTCCTCAACGACGCGACCCTATGGCAAGAACAAGTCTATGTGTCGGACTCTCGTACAGGCCGTATTCATCGGATCACAGAGGATACAGCGGAAGTTTGGAAAGAAGGTGAAGAGCTGGCGGGCATCAATGGCCTCCTAGGCGACGGTGACCGGTTGCTGATTGCGACAATGGAAACCGGCCACCTTTATACCGCTAGTGCTGATGGCACCCTTACGACAATTGCGAGCGGCATGTTGAAAGCAGATGGCATCGGCCTGGTGCCCGATGGCGGCTATATGGTGTCATCTTGGCCTGGTGAGGTCTATTTCGTGTCTGAAGAGGGCGAAATCACTTCCGTCCTGAACACGCGGAATGATCAGATCACTCAAAACGACCTCACCATGTTTGGCCGTACAGTGATCATTCCAAACATGTCGGCGAACACCGTCACCGCCTGGCGCGTGGTGCGGTAGGACAAGTGCAAGGTTTTGTCGGATTGAGCCACCTCCCCGCAGCGACCATCAGGGAGACCGCGGTCGCGCTACGCTTGCCGCGGGAATGCGAAGGCCTGTTCGGCCGCTCTGTTAAATATCAAACCCAGGGTTCTCCCGGAACAACCGGCGCATAAGGCCGGGCCAGACGAGCCTATCCCCCAGACCCGGAATAAAGGCAGGCGCCCCCTGTTGCCCCACAAGGTTTGCCATTTCGGGCGTTTCCTCATGGAGAGCTTCAGTGCCCGCCGCCTGGGCAAGGATCTGAACCTCACACGCGCGCTCGAGAAAATACATTCGCATAAACGCGGCGGAACAATTTGCGCCCATGGTCAACGTGCCATGGTTCCGCAGAATCATGCATGACTTCTCCCCCAAGTCAGCGATAAGACGCTCGCGCTCATCGAGATTAAGCGCAATTCCCTCATAATCATGGTACGCCACATCGTCATACATTTGCATGGAGAACTGGCTGTACCGGCGAAGGCCCTCTTTTTGGATGGAAACCGCAATACCGTGGGCAGAGTGAAGGTGAAGCACACATCCCGCATCATGGCGGGCCGAGTGAACCGCTGAATGAATGGTGAACCCGGCTGGGTTGGCCGGATAGGGGCTGTCCATGACCTTGTTCCCATCAAGATCAATTGTAAGGAGGCTCGACGCTGTCATCTCATCGAACATCACCCCGTAAGGATTGATGAGAAAACGCGGTTCGCCATCCTCATCGGGCAAGCGCGCGGAAATGTGCGTAAAGACCAAATCGTCCCAACCAAATAGGGCGACCAACCGATAGGTGGCTGCCAAATCACACCGCAACGCCCATTCCTCATCGCTCACCACCCCTTTAAGGGAGGGCAGCGCTTTGGGACCGGCCCAAGGATCGCCCTCGAACGCGGCGCCGCTGGCAGCATCTTTGACGGTGGAATGTCCATCAGCCATGGCGTAGACTCCTATGCTTATACTTCTGAATCAGGGCCTCTTTACGAGAAGCAAGGGCCCATTTGGGTGGAGGCTAAGCCATGTTTCATCAGCAACCAAGTGCCCTTAGGCACCTTACAAACGGATAACCCTTCCCATGGCTCTCGGGACGCCCCCTAAAAAAGGATCGGTTGCTTTTATCGCTGGTGATCGACCAAAGGCCCAAGCGGCTTTGGCTGAACTGACAAAGCTCTACGGACAATGCCCCGCCCACGACGCCGCCGTGATCGTTGCGCTTGGTGGCGATGGCACCCTGCTTGACGTTTTACGCAATAATATGACCCGCGACGTTCCCGTCTATGGAATGAATTGCGGTACTGTCGGGTTCCTTATGAATGAGTACCGGGCAGAGGGCCTCCTCGACCGCATTGGCGTGGCGGACTCCGTCATGATCAATCCATTGCGAATGACGGCGACCGATATGACGGGCGAGGTCCATGAGGCAATGGCGATCAACGAAATCGCCCTCCTCCGGGAAACGCGTCAAACAGCAAGAATCACCGTGAGAGTGGGCGGCCAGGTGAGAATGGAGCAGCTCATTTGCGATGGTATTCTGCTTGCCACGCCCGCCGGGTCGACCGCATATAACCTATCTGCCCACGGACCGATTTTGCCGATCATGTCCAACTTATTGGCCCTCACGCCCATCAGCCCTTTTCGGCCACGACGTTGGCGCGGGGCGTTACTTCCCTATGATGCCCAGGTGGAGCTCGAAGTCCAGGACCCTGACTTTCGTACTGTTCTCGCCACCGCCGATAATCGCGAAGTTCGAGACGTGGTCCTCGTGAAAGGCGCCATCGCGCAAGAGGTGGAGATGACCCTCCTTTTTGACGCCGGCGCCGGGTTGGAAGAACGCATCCTGGAAGAACAGTTTGAGTATTAGGCTGGCCCTGCATACGCCGTCGGTTTTGAGCCCATCACAATCAGCCCCCGAACGCCGATAGGAAAATCCTATCGAACTTTACTTCAGGATCGATTGAACCAGGTCAGGGTGAACCCATCTCCTGACCATCGTTCAGTCAACAAGAGGGGCAAAAGCCTTGAAAACCATTACTTCTGTCTTCGTAGCCGCTGGCGCATTGGTAACCAGTGCATGTGCCGGCGACAAAGACCACGGCATCTCCAAACAAGACGTTCTCGATGCGCAAAAAGCCTGGGGCGACGGGATTGTCGCGATCGGCAAAGTCTACAGCGATAAAGGCGACTATAGCGCACGGGCTGCAGAGCACATTCGCACTCTATACGCCTACGGAAAAAGTGAAGTGCTCTTCAAACCCACGCTGGCGTCTGACGACCAGTTCCGGGAAACATTTGACGAAGCGCTTTCCTACTTTGTGAAGGGAAGCATTTCTGAGGACACAGGCTTTGCTATCCGTCCTTGGAGCAGTGTTCGGTTTGGCGAGCAGCAAATCATCACGGACTCTGACTCAGCGGTCGCCATGGGCAATTACTTCTTCACACCCGTTGGCGAAACCGACGAGACCAAGGTAGAATACACCTTTGGTTACATGAAAGACAAAGACGGCAATTTGCGCATCAATGTCCACCATTCTTCACTTCCGTACGCGAAGTAAAACGAGCTTGCTAACTTAAGGAGCGCTTCCCTTTTGAGGAGGCGCTTTTTTATGTGCCACGCACGACATAAGGCGTCGCGCTGAAGTCGCGACGCTACAGCATTAGGTGTTCTGATTGAATGAGCTCGACGCGATAACGCCTTTCTTTTCGCGCGTGAACCAACTTTCTTCGATCCAATGTGATCGCCAAGTGTGCTGGCTGTCATGACATATGGAAATTGGCGGGCAACGCCTTCCCCCTTTCCAACTCGACTGAATCACCAACATTTATCGTCTTTGATGGTTTTGACGGGCATCTGGACAGCCCGCCGCCCTCTCTATCCGAATTCCTGGTTTCGGCGCGCCCCTGCCACGGAACGGCCCGAATCAGAGCTTCAGAAGGCGTTAAGGTTTTGGGTGTTAACGAGAGTGGTTGGGAACGAATGGGTGATCCATGAGCGCGCGAGCGGTACGCCTGACCGACGTCGACATCGACAATGCGCTGGCAAAGGCTCACTTGGAGACCGTTTTCCAGCCTATTTTCTCTTTGCCGGACAGGACGTTGTTACGGCACGAAGCCTTTGTGCGTTGGGATCATCCGGGGCTAGGCAATTTGCCGCCTGGGGCGTTTATCTCTTTCTTTGAAAGCCAAGGCCGAATTGGGGATCTCACCCGCTATGTTCTGCGCCAGGCTATTCACCAGATTAGCACAGCCGAGGATCTCGGCTCACCAGCTCTGTCTATCAACCTGTCGCTCACGGATTTGCGAGACGAGACGCTACCGGGAGACATTCTGACCTTGCTGGCTGAGGCAGGCTTCCCCGCAAGCCAACTGACTCTCGAATGCCCCCCCTTCACCCCGGACATCCCCGCGCCAGAACAATTGCAGCAT
>CALFRH010000337.1 GCA_937919225.1 uncultured Parvularcula sp. | reverse complement strand
CTCCCTTGCCGCAAGAAGGTTAAGCGCTAAGCTCTCCTTCAAATGGTCTAAAGGGAACGCTTTTCATGATCAGACTGGTGATGGCGTGCATATGCTTAGCAATGGGGCCTGTTATGGCGCAAACGGATAACTCGATTGGGGCGGGTGGCCGTCCGGTGGATGCGCCGTGGTCCCGCAGTCCGGTCTATGGCGCAAACGGGATGGCGGCGACCGCCCATCCCTTGGCGAGCCAGGTGGCCATCGATATTTTGAAAGAGGGCGGCACGGCGGTGGACGCAGCGATCGCCGCGAATGCGGCCCTCGGGCTGATGGAACCCACCGGCAACGGGATTGGCGGTGATCTCTTCGCCATCGTTTGGGATCCGAAGACCGAACAGCTTTATGGCCTTAATGCCTCCGGGCGCAGTCCCAAGGGCCGGTCCTATGACGATCTGATCGCAGCCCTTGATGGTGCGGATGCGATCCCGCCGCTTGGCTACCTGCCGGTGTCGGTCCCCGGCGCCGTGGATGGCTGGTTTGAACTGCATGATAAATTTGGCAAGCTTTCCATGCGGAAGAATTTGGCGCCTGCCATCAGCTATGCGGAGGACGGTCATCCCGTTTCCCCGGTGATCGCGCACTATTTTGATCGCAATTTCGAGGCCTTTGAGGCGCGCCAGGAGCAGATTACTGAGTTCGACAATGCGCGTGCCACTTATTTCAAGGATGGCCCTCCACGCGTGGGGGAGATGTTCAAAAACCCCGACCTAGCGCGCACCTATCGGTTGATTGCGCGAAAGGGGCGTGATGCCTTTTATAAGGGTGAGATCGCTAAGACCATCGATGCCTATATGAAGCGGATTGGCGGCGATATTCTTTATGAAGACTTCGCTACCCATAAAAGCGAGTGGGTCGATGTGGGGTGTGTAGACTATCGCGGCTATGGCCTGTGCGAGTTACCGCCGAACGGGCAGGGCTTTGCCGCCCTGCAAATGGCGAACATCCTGAAGAATGTCGATCTTACCCAATGGCCACGGGGCAGTGCCGAGGTGCTGCATTATATTACCGAGGCAAAGCGCCTCGCCTTTGAGGATGTGGCGAAATTCTATGCGGACCCTGACTTTTACGATCCGCCCCTAGATTGGATGTTATCAGACGCTTACGGGCAGGAACGCTTTGCCCTCATCGATCCTGACAAGGCGATGACGGACCCTATGGCCGGGGCGCCTAAACTGGAAGAGGCGGGGGACACGACGTACCTTACCGTGGCGGATAAGGATGGCATGATGGTCTCCCTCATCCAGTCGAACTATCGCGGTATGGGGTCGGGCCTGGTGCCTGATGGGCTTGGCTTTATGCTTCAAGACCGGGGGGAGCTATTCTCTCTCGACCCTGATCATCCCAATGTCTATGCGCCCGGCAAGCGACCCTTTCACACCATTATCCCTGCCTTTGTGATGAAGGACGGCAAACCTCTCATGAGCTTTGGCCTGATGGGCGGCAGCATGCAGCCCCAGGGACATGTCCAAGTGCTGATCAATATTGTGGACTATGGCATGAATTTGCAGGAGGCGGGGGATGCCGCGCGTCTTAATCACAATGGCGGCCGCAGCGCCACGGGCGGCGCGTTTGATCCCTTAGGGGTGCTCAATGTCGAGCCTGGTATTTCGCAAGACACGATTATGGGTCTTGAGCAAAAGGGGCATGTGGTTCGCGTGGTTGAGGACGGTATTATGTTCGGCGGGTATCAGGCCATTATGCGCGATCCCGAAACCGGCGTGTACTCCGGCGCGACAGAGATGCGGAAGGATGGGTTGGCTATCGGATATTGATAGGCCTTCCCGGCCACCGGCCTTCTACTAACCGTAATGCGTTCCCATCTATCGAACGATTGTGATTTTGGGTGCAGTGCGGCACAAAGGGGTTGCTGCCTTTCCTGCAGGAGGAATGCCCTTGTCTGATAAGCGACGCGATGACGGCGCGGCCGACGCCCCCCAAATGCCCAAGCTGTCAAAGCCTGGGCTGTTCGCATCATTGCGCAGCAGCTTTCTGGCCGGGGTTGTGATCGCGGCCCCCTTATTGATCACCGTCGCGGTGGTCTATTGGATGGTGACGGGGCCGCTCAAACAATTGGATGGGCTGGTCCTGCGCAACATCCCGCGGCATTTCCTGCCTGATTGGTTGGACATTGTTTATATCGTCCCCGGATTTGGCGTTTTGGTGGCGGTCATCCTTCTTGTCATCCTTGGGATGATGGCCAAGAATTTTATTGGCCGCTTTTTCATCAATCTGGGGCAGCGGGTGTTTCACTCAACGCCCGTGGTGAAGAACCTCTACGGCTTTTTCAAAAATGTCTTTGAAATGGCGCTGCAACAGTCGGAGCAGTCGTTCAAAGAGGTTGCACTTATCGAGTATCCCCGCATGGGCCTATGGACCATTTGTTTTGTGGTCACCCGCTCAAAAGGGGAGGTGCGGCACCGCCTTGAAGATATTGGCGATGACATGACCAATGTCTTTGTGCCGACGACGCCGAACCCCACCTCGGGCTTTTTGCTGTTCGTCCCTCGCTCCACCTTGCGGCCCCTCGACATGACGGTGGAGGAGGGTGCGAAAATGATCTTCTCGGCGGGTCTTGTTGCGCCAGAGTTCGACCCAGAGGCCGCGGCCGGCAAGAACGGGTCGACCGTTACAGTCGGCACGGCGGCGCGGGGCTTTGGCCTTCTTCGTCGCCGCCAGCAGGTGGCGCCGGAGCCATCTTTGGGGCAAGATGACGAAGAGACACTGTCTGAAGACGGGACACCGCAGGAGGATGAGCGCCCCACAAAAGCGGGCGCCTGAGCTGCCTTACGCCTCACACGGGCAAAATGGTTAAATTAACCAACAAAATGAGATGTTTAGCAGTTGGCCTGCTTGCCGCAGCAATTGGTGATGATATACTTCCGCCACTGAATAAAGGGTGCGAAAAATGAAAAAGACACTGGGTATTGTCCTTGGTTGCGCGGGTCTATCCCTGGCCGCGGCGGAGGCACGAACAGTCTACACCTTTGAAGGTCCAAGCCACATTCAGTACAATGCGGCGGGGAACATCACGTCACTTTTTTACCAGTATGATACTGACGAGAATTTGAGTTTTGCCGCCACTATTGAGCAAAAACCTTGGAGCGTCGGTGTAGCCGAGGGGGGCTGGTTCGTCTTGAGCCCCGGCGATAATCCCAAGGCCATCGATAATGAGCTGGCGATCTTCTACATGGATTTTGCCGGCGGTGATCTTTACACTTACCGTTATGATGGCAATCTGGGCATCAATGGTCAGGCGAGCTATGAAGACCCGGACCTTTTTGTGAACAGCTATCAAGACGTACTGGACGTCACCGATGAAGCGGGTGTCCTCAATGTCGGCTTTAACAATCTCGACATCTCTGACATCGCGCCAGGCACCTTTGGCCCAGATTGGACAGGCGCCTCCTTTGGTGAGCAGATTGGCATTTGGTTGCACTTTGCAGCGATTGACTCCTTCGCCGTGGTCGATGGGAAAATCACCGAATTCTTCACCGGCGTTCAAAGCTGGTATGATGTGAAGTACCAGGACACCACCGTGTCTGTCTCTGAACCCGCCGGCTTAGCCGCACTTGGGCTGCTTGGTGTGTTGGGCGCAGGTGCAGTGCGGCAGCGTCGTCGTCAGCAGGCGGACGCTTAACCCGACCGTAGCAGCCGGACAGCATCGTCCCGGGAAAAAAGATAAAGCAAGAGACGGAGCGCCTCACCGCGCTCCGTTTGTAATTCTGGGTCGTCTCCCACCACCATTTTCGCGTCGGCCGCTGCCATTTCGAGGAGGCGGCGATGGTCCGTCAGGTCCGCAAACCGAAAATCGGGTAGGCCCGATTGAGCCGTGCCGAGGGCATCGCCCGCCCCGCGGAGGGCTAAGTCTTCTTCTGCAATCCGAAACCCATCCTCCGTCTGCCGCAGAATGTTAAGCCGCGCCTTTGCGGTTTCGCCAAGGCCGCCTGCCCCTGCATGATAAAGAAGGAGGCATGTGGCCGGCTTATCCCCCCGGCCGACCCGGCCCCGTAATTGATGGAGTTGGGCAAGGCCAAACCGCTCCGCATGCTCAATGACGATCACGGTGGCATTGGGGGCGTTCACCCCCACTTCGATCACCGTGGTGGCAACCAGGACCGAGATCTGTCCGCGGTAGAATTGTTCGACCACGGCGTCCTTTTCGACGGCCTTCATCTGCCCATGGACAAGGCCCACCTTGTCCCCGAACCGTTGCTCTAAGGCATCCGCTCGGGTTTCGGCAGAGACCAGGTCCATCATCTCCGTGTCGGCGACCAGGGGGCAAACCCAATAGACCTGCTCCCCCTTGGCGATGGCGCGGCCCACTGCTTCGATGACACTGTCGAGTTTTTGGGCGGGCAGGGCGCGGGTATCCACCGGCTTACGGCCCGGCGGTTTCTCCTTAATCTGACTAACATCCATATCCCCATAGGCGGTAAGGGCCAGGGTGCGGGGGATGGGCGTGGCGGTCATCACAAGGACGTCCGCCTTCTCGCCCTTATCTTGGAGCTTCAGCCGCTGTGCCACGCCAAAGCGGTGTTGTTCGTCAACAACGACGAGACCCAGATTGCCAAAGGTGCCATCGTCGGAGAATAGGGCATGGGTGCCAATGACAATATTTACATAGCCCTTCGCCACCCCGTCCCTTTTCGCCTGCCGTTCTTCCCCGCGATCTCGCCCGGTAATAAGCACGATGGAGAGGCCTAAGGCCTCACAAATGGGTTCCATACTGTCCAAATGCTGACGCGCGAGGATCTCCGTGGGCGCCATAATGGCGGCTTGGGCGCCCGCCTCGACGGCGGTAAGCATGGCCATGAGGGCCACCATGGTCTTGCCCGAGCCCACATCCCCCTGGACCAACCGTACCATGCGGGTGGGGGCCGCCATGTCGGCAGTGATATCTCGGAGGGCTTCTTCTTGGCCGCCTGTCAGCGCGAAGGGCAAGCCCGCGCGTGCGGGGCCTACAAGACTGCCGTCCCCTTGAAGGGCGCGGCCCGCAACCGCGGTACGCCGATGACGGATGAGCGCCAGGGCCAGCTGGGTGGAGAGGAGTTCGTCAAAGGCCAGCCGCTCCCTCGCCTTGGTTTCAGACGAT
>CALFRH010000336.1 GCA_937919225.1 uncultured Parvularcula sp. | reverse complement strand
GAAACCTGCTGCATTTTGGACCATTGCAAAATCGACCTTAAGGTTTCTAACAAAGTCCTCTAGAGACACCATTCATTCGCGCAGCCGGCGGCCCCTTCGCCCGCTAACCTTTCATTATTTCTTCACCGACAGGAACCGACCTTGCGGAATAATAATTTCTTCGTGCCAAAGGACCTTTCATGACTAGCCGCCTCAGCAGTACCCGTAAGGGGAAGTCGTTGTTCCGGTACGAGGCAGACCGCCTGCCGGTGGCGATCTTTGTGGCGTTTTTTGTGGCAGACTTGGTGGTTTTTGCCACGGTGTCAGCCTGGCCCTTGGTTATTGCCTGGTCCTTCCTGTCCGTGGGGCCAAAAATGCTGATCTGCTCATGGAACCACCACCATCAGCATGTGCCGTTCTTCAATTCCGGCCTTTGCAATAGGCTGATGGAAGTGATCTTCGGGCTCCAAACAGGGGCCACCTCAAATGTCTGGGTCCTGCATCATAATATGGGCCATCACGATAACTATCTTGATCAAACCAAAGACGAGTCGGCCTGGCGGGCGCCCGATGGGCGGGTGATGCCGGCTCACGAATACACGTTTAAATTGGCCTTATCAGGATATAGCTGCGCGTTCAGGAAAAGTGAGGACCATCCGGAGATCCGGCGCGTATTGGTCGTGATGGCTGCATTGCATATCGCTCTCCTGGCGGGGCTCTTGGCAATCAACGCCTTCAACGCCCTTATGATCTTCGTGATCCCCATGGTTCTCAGCTATCTGATGACGTGTCGGCACACTTATGATCACCATGCAGGGTGTTCTGAGGAAAATGAGTACGCCGCATCCAACAATATTATGCACCGCTGGTACAACATTCTGACGGGTAATTTGGGCTATCATACCGCCCATCATCTTCGGCCCGGCCTTCACTGGTCAAAACTCCCCGCCTTTCACGCAACGATTGCTGACCGCATTCCGGCGGAGAATTTCCGGGCGCCGGGCCTGCCCATGGACCTCCTGCCTGCACGTTAAAGCATTTCGGGGCCAGGCGTGCACGGTTGGCCGTCCAGAAATGCGAAAGAACGAAAACTTAAAGCGTCTTCCCGATTCCAGTTGAGGAGGAGACCCTTTAGGAGGAGACCCTTTAGGCACCGATGAAGATTTGCCCCTTTCTCCGCTTCGCGCTAACGCCGGGCGAATGACGAAGACGGTTCACATGATTGGGTTGTGCGGCGCGGGCATGTCCGCCGTTGCACGCCTTCTGCAGCAGGTTGGGTATACGGTGACGGGGTCGGACGCGGGGTTCTACCCGCCGGTGAGCGACTATATCACCAAGCTGGGGCTCACCTGCACCGTGGGCCATCGGGCAGAGAACATCCCGCCAAACCCTGATCTCATTGTCATTGGGAAACATGCTAAGCTTGTCCCTGAGACCAATGAAGAAGTGGCCGCCGCCCACGCCCAGTATAAGGACCATGTCTGCTCCTTCCCGGAAATTCTGGCGAACCTTACCGCAGATCGCCAGCGGATGGTGGTCGCCGGGTCCTATGGCAAGTCATCGATGACCAGCCTCATTACCTGGTGTTTGGCCGAGGCGGGCACCGCCCCAGGCTGGTTCATCGGCGCGATCCCCAAGGGGTTTGCTCACTCCTCTGACATTGGCGAGGACGGACCTTTCATCTTTGAGGGGGACGAGTACCCCAGCGCCAATTGGGACACGAGGGCGAAGTTCGAGCATTATGAGCCGCATACAGTGCTGCTCACCTCCGCCACCCATGACCATGTGAATATCTATCCCACGCTTGAGGATTATCACAAACCGTTCGCCGCTCTACTGTCAGGGCTTGCCAAGCGGAAGGGTACCTTAATCGCGTGTACGGACGAGACGAATGCCGCTGCTTTTTATGAGGTCTATCCTGGGCCGAAGGAGGCCTATGGTCTTGACCACCAGCAGGCCTTTACCGCGAGCAACATTGTGCTCGGCGATCCGTCCCGGAACACACCGACGCAATTCGACCTCCATATTCGGGGCGATGTGCTGAAAGGCTTCACCACCACCCAGATGGGCCGCCATGCGATAGAGAATATTTGCGGGGCCGCTGCCTACCTACTGGGCCAAAACCTCATTTCGGTAGAGGCGTTTCGCGATGCCGTCGCCCGGTTTGATGGGTTGGAACGGCGCCTCGACCGAAAAGCGCCCAACAGCGCCCTTATGATTTACGAGGGGTTCGGCTCATCCTATGAAAAAGCGCGCGCCGCCATCAGTGCCGTGCGGGCCCACTTCCCCCAGCGACGGCTGGTTGTGATGTTCGAGCCGCATACCTTCACCTGGCGAAATCGGGCGGCGCTCGGCCTCTATGAGACTGTGTTCGCCGATACCGAAACTGTCTGGCTGTTCGCCCCGCCCGCCCATGGCGCCACCAGCCATGACCAGCTCTCCCTCGATGAAATTGTCGCCGGCGTCCGCGCTCACCACCCCGATGTAAGACCTTTCATAAGAGATGAATCTACTTCTATTCTCAATGACTTACATCCGGAAAAAGATGTATTACTTATCTTGTCATCCGGCAGTTTTGATGGCGCCCTCGCCCCCCTCCTAGAAACCGCGGCGGAGGCCTATCCCGCGCCCATTGCCGCCACCGGATAGCTGCCCCGTATAGGAGATTGCGCCCCTCCCCTTGGAAGGTTAACCTGTCCCCGCAGAACTAAGGGGTGCGTTCATGAGAAATCTGCTTCGTGCGGTGATAACCGCGGCGGCAGCGATTGCCGCTGTGATGGGTCCAGCAACAGCTCAGCGTCTGGTTGACGATCCCAACGGCGTCCTCACCAGTGTCTCATTTGACCAGGTGGAACCCGTGCTACGCGAAGCGGGGATGAGCACCCAACGCCGCGTGATCGACGGCATTCCGGTTCTGGTGGTGCAAGCCAATGGCCGGATCCTGAATCTCCAAAACCGTGCCTGCGACACCCGAGGGGAATGCGGTGGCCTTTGGATGTTTGCCTTTTTAGACGACACCGCCTCACTCAGTACGATGAGCCGGTTCAACCAGGTCTCAAAACCCGCCCGCGCCAATTTACTGGACGGTAGGGTCGTACTCGACCGATATCTTATTGCTGACTATGGCATCACCCGCGGATCTCTCATGGTGAATGTTGGTGTTTTTGCCGCCAGCGTGGATCAATGGTTTGCCTTTAACGAGGGGTCCAGCCCCCAACAGCGCGTGTCCTTTGACCCGATTATGACGCCACCAACGCCGGGCACCTCCACACCGAACACAGGGACCATGGGCGTCTTTGACCATCAAACAAGTGAAGTCCTCTCTCAATTGCTTCGTAATGGAGGACTTTCCAACGCGGCAGGCGAGCAAGAACTGCGCGCCATCAACACGCCCGCCCGCCAACGATAAACAGAGCGTTACGGCCCAGAAAGGACCATTCCCATGCGTATCATTGTCATCGCGGCCATCGCCGCTTTATTTGGACTTTCTAGCGCCAAAGCGCAGCCACCCGTTTCAAACCCCAGCGGGCTTATCAGCTTTAACGCGAACGCTCTCCAGGCCCTGGTGCAAGAAGCGGGGTGGACAGCGCGTATTGAGCAAAATAATGGCCGCCCTGCCATCATCGCAACGGTTGAAGGGCGTACCCTAGTCCTCAACCCCACGGCCTGCGGAACAAATGGTCAGTGTGGGGGGCTTCTAACCTTTGCGGTTCTCCCTGATCAGGCCAGCCTAGAAACGGTCAATCAGTTCAATGTGCGGTATAATCCGATCCGCGCCACTATCCGTGGGGGACGCGTGGTGCTTGACCGCTATACCATTGCCGACTTTGGTGCTGCCCGCGGCAGTGTCGTCGTCGATCTTGCCGTGCACGCGAGTATGATCAACGAATGGTGGAAATTCCGTGGACAGGGTGGCCAAGGTGGCCTTTCTAACGCCATTTCCTTTAGCCCACTGATCGACCCGCAAGAGACCCACAATAAGCAGGTCTCCATCCTCCAGGATGTACCGTTGAGCCTCAGCCTTTTTGAAAAGCTGGCTGAGAAAAACATCGCCCTCCCAACGGTCGCGGCGGAGTAGCACGCCGCGCGATCACATTGGATCGGAGAAAACTCGCTCACACGCGAAGAGCACCCGGGCCCTATCGCGCAAAAAAAGAAGGGGCTTGCGCGGCCCCTTCCCCTATATTCCCAGAGTTTTTGGAACTTGCTCTACCCTACCGGATCAAGCCATCCCCACTTGTCTTCCGTCCGGCCGTCGAACAGGCCAAAGAAAACATCTTGGATGGACTTGGTGACGGGCTTTTCGCCGGTCCCCACGGGAATCCCGTCCACAGATTTAACAGGCGTCACTTCCGCCGCCGTCCCGGTAAAGAACAATTCGTCGGCTCCGTAGAGCAGCTCCCGCGGGATGGCCTGCTCGGTGATCTCATACCCAAGCTCACGGGCGATGGTCATCACGCTGTCGCGCGTAATTCCGTTAAGGATGGAGGCGGCGAGCGGCGCGGTAATAATCCGCCCGTCCTGAACCACAAATAAGTTCTCTCCCGCCCCTTCTGACACGGTGCCCTCGTGGGAAAGACCAATCCCTTCAACACAGCCATTGCGCTTCGCCTCCATGGTAATGAGGCGAGAAGACAGATAATTGCCGGCAAGTTTTGCGCCTGAGGGGGTCGTCCCTTGCGCGGCGCGACGCCAACTGGACACACAGACATCAATGCCTTGCTCAATTCCTTCGGCGCCCAAATAGCGGCCAAAGGGGAAAGCGATCACGTCAAGCTCAGGGTCAGGGTTTGCCGACGGGGACAGCTCACCATAGCCAAGATAAGCATTCACTCGGATATAAGCAGACGTCAGCTTGTTGCCGCGCACTGCCTCGCGGCAGGCTTCCATCACCTGTTCCTCTGTGTACGCAATGGGAAATCCATAAATCCGAGCGGAATAAAACAACCGCTTAATATGCGCGTCGTTGCGGAAGATGCAGGTCCCCTTCGGCGTCTCATAGGCGCGGATACCCTCAAAAGCACATGTCCCATAGAGAAGCGCATGGGTCATGACGTGGGTGGTGGCCTCCGCCCACGGAATCATTTTTCCATTCTTCCAGATATAGTCGGCTTCTTGTATAGGCATCGGGAATGCTCTCTATCGGTTGGGGGCAGCTTGGCCTGCGGTTCTACCACTGGCCGCGGCGCCCGCAAGCCGGAAAGGCCCTGAAAAGACAACCCACCGGCAAAGGAGCCGATCATGGCGTTTGCGCCCCCCAAAGAGAGCAAAGACATCCAATCCTTGCTCCAAATTATGCGAAATCTGCGCGCGCCCGAGGGCGGCTGCCCCTGGGATGTGGACCAAACCCACGCCTCTATCGCTCAATATGCGATTGAAGAGGCCTATGAGGTGGTCGACGCCATCGAAAACGGAACGGACAGCTCCTTAAAAGAGGAGCTGGGGGACCTCCTCCTCCAGGTGGTGTTCCACGCACGAATGGCCGAGGAACGGGGTGCCTTTGACTTTGGCGAGGTTGTGGATGCCATCGTCACCAAGATGGTCCGGCGCCACCCCCATGTCTTTGAAACCGCCGATGGCCGAAGCGCTGATGCCCAGACCGAAGCGTGGGAAGAAATCAAAGCCGCCGAGCGCGCTGAAAAGGCAGGCGACGGGCCGGCCAGCCTCCTTGACGATGTGCCCATTGGCCTGCCCGCCCTTACCCGCGCTGAGAAACTCGGTAAACGGGCCGCGCGCGCCGGGTTTGATTGGCCGAGTACGGAAGGGGTTATTGCCAAAATTCGCGAGGAACTGGCCGAGGTGGAAGACGCCCTTGGCGAGGATGATCAAAGCCACCTTGAAGAGGAACTCGGCGACCTCCTCTTTAGCGTGGCCAACCTCACTCGCTATCTAAAGGTTGATGGAGAAACCGTCTTGAGGCGGTGTAATGCCAAATTCACCCGGCGCTTTCACGCCATCGAAACCGGCGTTGCGGCCAGTGGAAAAGCGTTTAAGGATCACACACTAGCGGAGCTCGAAGCCTATTGGGATGCGGAGAAGGCCGGAGAGCGGCAGTAGGCTCACTTTCGTCTCTATCTATTTTTTCATCATGAGGCGGATTTGTTCTTCACTCGCCTTGAGAATTGCGTTTCGCAATTGACCTTCCCCAACCCCTCTTGCCAACGAAATTGTCCCCACCAGGAGGCTTAATAGGGCCAGTGCTTCGCGCTGGGCCATGTCATCAATCCCCTGCGCAAGCTTTGTAGACGCTGTGCTGAGCCCTTTGGACAGCGCTTCGCCCCACGCTTCATCACCGCGCGCCACCTCCGGGCTCAGAACCGGCATAGGGCAGCCCTTTTGCGGCTCGGTGATATGCTCCTCAGACAGATATTGGTCCACATAAGTGTCAGCCTGTTCAGCAGTGCCCGGCGCATCATCATCAAAAACATCGAGCCCGGCCCGAAACGCCTCACTAATGGCTTCGGCCACCAACTGACCTTTGGACTCAAAGTGACGGTAAAATCCGCCATGGGTCATCCCTGCCCGATCCATGATTTCCGACACGCTGGTGCCCTCAATGCCATTTTGCCGGATGAGATCCGCCGCAGCCGTCAAAATCCTGAGCCTGCTGTCCGCTTTTTCCGCCGTCGATTTCCTTGCCATTTGGTCGATCTCCTATCTCGGTTGACAAGATAGATGATAGGTGACATCTATTTAGATGACAATCATCATCTAAAAGAGGTGTCCAATGCCTACTAAACCCAAAATACTCGTCACCAGTGCCGCCGGGCACGTCGGCAGCGCCGCTGTTGAAGAGCTCTTGCTAAACGGATTTCCGGTCCGCGCCTTTGTGCGCAAAGCCGATGGTCGCGCCGCCGCGCTGGAAAGGCTGGGGGCTGAACTCTTCATCGGCGACATGCGGGATTATCGGGACGTAGAGAACGCGCTAAACGGCGTCCAAAGAGCGTTTCATAACCCACCCTTCTCCCCCAATGCCCTCTATGACTCGACGCTTTTTGCGATCGCTGCCGAACAAGCGAAGCTGGAAACCGTCACCCTCATGGGGGCGTGGAATTTAAGCCCCACCCACCCATCAATCCACCAGCGTGGCCACTGGATCGCTCACAACCTCTATAAATGGATGCCTTCCGTGGACGTTGTTCATTTGTCGCCTGGCATGTTTGCTTTTCCCTACTTCCTCGGGCTACCCGCGGTTGCCCATTTTGGGCAGTTGATGGCGCCGTTTGGCGATGGGAAAAACGCGCCGCCATCAAATGAAGATATTGGCAGCGTCGCGGCCCACACCGTGATGGATCCTACACCCCATATCGGAAAGAGCTATCGGCCCACCGGCCCAAAACTCCTATCGCCGCATGAGGTTGCTGATATTTTCGGAAAGATCCTTGGCAGGAAGGTTCGGTATAAGTCGGTACCATTTAAGGCCTTTCACAAGGCGGCAATCGCCCTTGGCTTTCCCACCGAGCAAGTCGCCCATATGCGCTACTACGCCGAAGAGGTGAAAAACGGTGTTTACGCCACGTCTGCCCCCACCGACCACGTGGCGCAGGTAACGGGACGGCCACCAGAAGCGTTCGAGATCACCGCAAGGCGATATATCGAGAATCCAGGACTGGTGAGCCCAGGCTTCGAAATCGGCTCTAAGCTCTCTGCGGTCAAAATGCTATTCCGCATGATGATGGCCAAGCCGTTTGATCTTCTCGAATGGGAACAAGAGCGGGGCTACCCGCTGTTGCAAGATCCGACCTTGGCCCATGAATGCCCACGCTGGGCGACGGCCTCAGCGCGTGCGGAGATCAACATCCTCCCCAGCTCGCGGTCGCTTCGATCGATCCCCGCAACGATCAACAGAGCATCGTGACGGTGCAACATACAGCTTCACATTGAAGGGAAAACGAAGATGGTAACGACAGTCTACGGCGCTTTGCTTTTTAACACATTTCTGTTCTCCCTCCTCTTGGGAGCACAAACCTCGATCCGTGCCTGCATGCATGGCCTTGGGTTTGCCTTGTCAAGCTTAGACAAAGCCGTCGAAACATCTGTTCTCGAAAACCGACTAAAACGCGTCACCGCAAACCAGCTAGAGTTTCTCGTCCTTGCTGGGCTCACTCTAGTGGCGGCTGTCCAATGGGACGTCGCCATCGACAATGAGGCCTGGATTGCCCTTTCTTTCGTGGCCGGACGCGTCCTCTACATACCCATGGTCGTCATCGGCGTGCCTATCCTTCGATCCGGCACCTGGTTGATTGGATTTTTCGGGTGGATCTATTTATTCGTACAAATAACGATGGAGATATAAAGGCAAGGCGAAACGCCTCTCACCCCTCGCCCAATCGCGCGCGACAAAAGGCGATGGCTGTCTTGATGGCGTCGTCCGGGGTGAGGCTCCTCGGCTGAAGGCAACAGGCCAGCCACAGACCATCGGCAAGCGCGATGATGCCGTCGGCGATCTCACCCGCGTCCGCACGGGAACCAAAATGCCGGGTGATGAGATCGACGAAGAATTGCTGAAAGGCATCATTGGTTTCATGCTGCACAGCGGCGAACGCCGGATTTGTGACAGCTAACCCCCAAAAGGCGATAAGCACACGCATTTGTCCGGGGTCCCTCAGCGCTTCGGGGAAAATGGCGCGAATGGATGCATCTAGCGCATCGGCGCTGTCGCGATAATCCGCCTCCGCTGCTTCTTGCATTCGCGATAAAGCAACCCCGTTAATGTGACGGTAGGCCTCGATCAAAAGGGCGTCCTTCCCGTCGAAATGATGGCGGATAAGCCCCTGGGTCACCCCCGCCTTGTCCGCAATGCGCCTTACCGTGGCCCCGTGATGCCCATGCTCCGCAACGCAGGCCATGGCCGCTTCCACCAATCGTGTTCGTCCATCAATGGGCGTTTCTTGATCCATACATCGGCCCCTACCGCAGTTTGAGCGGCTTGACTATACGCTTGCATAGCGACTATACGTTTGTATAGCCAGACTCACCCATGGAGATTCGCCGTGATTCCACAGTTCGACGACGCCACCGCTCTCTTGCTGATTGACGTGCAAAAGGGGATCAATGATCTGCGCTATTATGGCGGGCCCGCCGGAAGGCGAAATAATCTTAAGGCGGAGGGAAATATCAAATCCCTCCTCAACCAATGGCGAAGCCAGGGCCGGTGCGTCGCCTTTACCCGCCATGATTCCATCGAGGCGAATTCCCCCCTCAAACTGTCCCTTGAAACAGGCCAACAATTAGAGGGGATGGAGATAAAGCCTGGTGAGATCGCCGTCGAAAAGTCCGTCAATAGTGGCTTCATCGGGACGTCGTTGGAGTTGGACTTAAGGCGCGCGCGCATTCATCGTCTGGTGATCGTTGGATTTTTCACAAATTTATGTGTGGAGACGACCACGAGAATGGCAGGCAATATGGGGTTTGACTGCTATCTCGTTCATGACGCTTGCGCAACGCAAAGCCGCGTGGGCCCAGACGGCACGGTCTATGATCCGGACCTGTTGCACAATATCTCCGTCGCGAACATGCATGGGGAATTCTGTACAGCGATCACAACCCAAGATGCACTTCATCTGTCTGAGAATGATGCAGCGCATTTGTCCCGTGTTCAGGGGAATGAGTAATGGCAGGCGTCTCCTCTATGATTGCCCCCCTTCACAAGGTGGCGGTGCGGGCACCCGGGCCCTCCATGCTGGATGCAGACCGTGCAAAATGGCACTACGGTCCCACCTTTGATCCGGGTCGGATCGGGCAGGATCATAAGGCCTTTGTTGCGCTTTTGGAGCGCGCTGGCGCGGACGTTCTATGGATGACCGGTGATGACCGCGGGATTGCCGACGCGGTTTTTACCTATGACGCATCCTTGATGACCCCTGAAGGGGCAGTTCTGATGTCTCCGGGAAAATCCCTTCGGATGGGCGAACAACATCTTCATGCAGCGTTTTATAAGTCTCAAGGCATACCCGTCTTAGGCGCCATTGAGGGGGCTGGCCGAATAGAGGCGGGAGATACACTTTGGCTGGATGACACGACCCTCGCCGTTGGCAAGGGGTTTCGAACCAACCAAGAGGGGTGCGAGCAGCTGGCCGCGCTTCTGGGTAACATTGGCATTTCAGCGGTGGATTTCGACATGCCCGTCTATCGAGGTCGCGATGCCTGCCTCCACCTTATGTCCGTTGTCAGCCTCGTCGCAGAAAGAACGGCATTGGTGTGCGAGGAGTTGATGCCCGTCCCCTTATGGATCCTGATGCAAGAGATGGGCTTCACCCTGCTCCCCGCGCCCTTTGACGAGTTTGATACCAGCGATACGATGAGCCTCAACGTCTTGGCCACCGCCCCCGGCGAATGCATTGCGGTCGATGGTTTTCCAAAGACCAAAAACCTCTTGGAAGAGGCTGGCATCCGTGTGTCCGTTTTTGACGGCACCGCCCTCTGCATCGGCGCTGAAGGCGGCCCGACCTGCATGACACGTCCGATTGAGAGGGGTACGGACAGCCAGCAGGCAGCATAAACTGGGGCCCCCATTCCCTAAAATTCGAGCCAAACTTTCGGTACGATGGAAGCAAAATAATCGGAACTTCCTGCTTCTATCCTTACCGCAAGTATGTGTTTCGCAAACAGGGGGCTCCTGTATGTCTCGCTTTTCTTTACTCGCAGCGACCGCTGCGCTCGCCATTGCTGCTGCGCCTCAGGCGGTTTTCGCCGAGGCTAAGAGCGTCGACGCCGGGATCGGCACGACAGGGATTGGCGTGAACGCCTCCGCAAAGCTTCTCCCCTGGGTGGCGGTGCGCGGCGGGTATAATTACCTTCAATTTGAACTCGACGAGATGGAGTATGACGGTATCGAATATGATACTGAAATCGATTTCTCCACCTTTGGCGGGTTCGTTGATATTCATCCGTTTAGAAATGGATTTACCCTTACCGGCGGTGTCTACCAAGGCAATAAAGAGGTAATGCTTGATGCCACGCCGGATGAACCGGTGGAGATTGGTAATCTTACCTTCACCCCGGAACAGGTGGGGACCCTCATCGGTACAGTGGCGTTAGAGGATACAGCCCCCTATCTTGGGATTGGCTGGGATGGTGCTCTTTACTCCGAGAGCATGATCAATTTCTGGGTCCGCGCCGGGGTCATGTTCACCGGCTCCCCTGAAATCGCACTTGATGCATCAGGCGGGATATTGACGGACGACCCCGTCCTTCAGGCCGAAATCCAACGGGAAGTTGAAAATCTCGAAGAAGAGGTCGACGACTATGAATATTATCCCGTGATCAATCTGGGTGTGGCGTTCCGGTTTTAAGGCACCGTTTCCCACGCTTTCGAAAAGATCAGTGGCATCCGCCGGCAATGTTATCCAACCTACTGGACCCCAGGCATAAAGCGTGGGGAACACTGATTGAATCACTCCACCTTCGGCAACGTACCCACATAATCGGTCCACATTGCCTTGTCCGAAACCGTCAGCATCGCTCGCGACCCCCGCGGCAATGGCGTGTACCCCTCGCCATCATCCAAAAACCGGGCGGCGCCCCCTGCCTCCTCCACCAGTAAGACCCCCGCCGCATGGTCCCAGGGGCTCATGCGGTACTGCAAGACGAAGTCTAACTCACCGCGGGCCGTATCTAAATAAGCGTAGGCAGAGCAATGTCCTTGCCGTGTGCCACGAACGCTTTTTAACGCGTCACTGAATAGATCCCGCAAAGGCGGGTCCACATAGGTGGATGAATAATCGCCAAAGGCGTCCGAAAAGCTCACGCCCTTTCGGCCTTGAAGCGGTTTGCCATCAAGCCACGCCCCTTCTCCCTTGATGGCACGGGCCATCACGCCCTCCATTGGGGCGAAGATCCATCCCGCCTGCGTTGTGCCCTCATGCACGAGGGCCACCATCACCCCAAACGTAGCTAGTCCATGGACAAAATTCCGTGTGCCATCGACCGGATCTACGAGCCAAACGGGGTCATCGCCAAGTAACCTCTCAGGCACACTTGGATCATCGGCCGTCGCCTCCTCCCCCACCACCACCGAACCGGGCAGGATATCCATGAGACGGGGAGTGAGGGCCAGCTCCGCTTCACGATCCGCGATCGTCACCAGGTCGTCAGGACCCGACTTTTGCACGATCTCGTCGTCACTTAGCGCATCAAAACGCGGTACAATAAGGGTGGCCGCAACCTCACGGATAAGCCCCTCTACCCTGTCAATCTGTGCCTCACTCAGCATCGGGCGACGTTCCCTCGGGCTAGCGATAGCGGATCACCCCTTTCACCGTGTGGGGATCAACGGGCTTTCCCTTTTTGGTCACGATGATTTTGCCCTCATCGGCAAGTCTCTTTCCCGCCTCCCGCACTCGACCCAATAAGGGGCGCCAATCCTCGGGCGCCAACCGCTTCGCCGCCTCAGAAGGGCAAATGCTTTTGCCGGCATCCCGCTCGGCCAGGATAGAGAGAATGGCATCAACAGGGGTCATGAGTTGGCCCCTTCTTGTGTGGTGACTGCCCTCACCAGACAAGACCCACAGCCGCACCCGATGACAGGGTGGCAAAAGTCCCTGCCAAGAGCGCCCGAGGCGCCAGTTCGATCACCTCGGACCGGCGTCCCTCCTCCAACGCGGACAGCCCGCCAATCACAATGCCGAGGGAGCCAATATTCGCAAATCCGCATAAGGCATAAACCATGATGAGGGTGGACCGATCGTCAAGGGCCTCAGGCGGCAGGCCCGCAAGACGCTCATAGGCGATGACTTCATTAATGGCTGTCTTAAACCCCATCAGCTCCCCCGCGACCAGGGCCTGATCCCCTGGCACGCCGGCGAGCCATACAAAGGGCGCGAAAATCCATCCCAACACCCGCTCCAACGTCAGCGGTGCCCCTGCAATATCCGGCACGACAGCATCCAGAATAATATTGATAAGCGCCGCCAGCGCGATGAAGGCGAGGATTGCGATAATGATGTTCGCCCAAAGCTTACCCCCCTCCACCGCTCCGGCGGAGAAGGCATCAATTGTGCTATCGTAGGCAAAGCCTTCCGCCTCTTGATCAGCGCGGGTTGGCTTCTCATCGGCGTCCGGCGGCACCATGATTTGCGCAATCAGCAGCGCCGCGGGCACGGAGATAATTGACGCCACCAATATATGCCCCAGCATGGATGGGTCGAGCGGGGTGAGGATAAACGCGTAAAGCGCCATGACCGTCCCCGCCACGGTGGCATAGCCGCACGCAATAATCGCAAAAAGCTCCGACCGCGACACCGCCCTCAAATAGGGCCGGATGAGCAGTGGCGCTTCGGTCTGCCCCAATAGCACATTGGCCGAGGCGGCCAGGGACACCGCCCCCCCAGTGCCAAGCAGGCGCGCGACGATAATCGCAAAGCCGCGAATGATCAGCTTCAAAATCCCCCAATGCCAAAGCACCGCCGCCAAGGCAGAGACAAAAACCAAAAGTGGCAAGGCCTGGAACGCAAAAACAAAGAAGCCGACATTCTCCCCCTCCGCGGGTTGGAATGGCAAATCGCTGGTCGTGCTGGTCCCAATATAGCCAAACAGAAACGTGGTGCCCGCTTCTGTCGCCTGCTGGAGGGCTGCCACGGCACCATTGAGCCCATCAAGACTGTCCCGCGCCGCAGGCACCCGCAGGAAGATGGCGGCGATGCCCACCTGTAGGGCCAGCGCCGTTGCGAACTGGATGAATGGGAACTGCCCCTTCCGCTCAGAGAATAGCCACGCCAGCGCACAAAACACAGCTAGCCCAAGGGCGCTTTGCGCGCGCGGGGAAATCATCGCGTCCATAAACTGCCCTTGTCGCCTTCATCTTTGACCCATCAATCTGACAGGTCTTACCCTATTGGGCGGCCACCAGGCTAGAGTCTGCCGGCCCCACACCGGCAGCGAACTGAAGACGGGCGAGGCGGGCGTAAAGCCCCCCTTGGGCGACGAGGCGTTCGTGGGTCCCCTCCTCCACGATTTGGCCTTGGTCCATCACCAAGATGCGATCCGCCTGGAGGATGGTGGCAAGCCGGTGGGCGATGACCAATGTGGTGCGTCCTTTGGCGAGGCGCGTAAAAGCCTCCTGCACCGCCCGCTCACTTTCAGCGTCAAGCGCGCTGGTCGCCTCATCAAGAAGAAGAACCGGCGCGTCCCTAAGAATGGCCCGCGCGATGGCGATCCGCTGGCGCTGCCCACCTGAGAGGGTCACCCCGCGCTCGCCTAAGTCGGTGTCGTACCCGTCGGGCAAGGCGTCAATAAACCCATCCGCGATCGCTTCCCGCGCGGCGGCCGCCACCGCGTGACGATCCGCTGCTCCCAGATGGGGGGGCCGTCCGTAGGCGATGTTCTCAAAAGCAGATCCCGAAAAAAGAGGGGCATTTTGTTGGACAGCGGACAAGTTGGTCCGGAGCACTTGCGGGTCAAGACTGCGCACATCCACCCCGTCCAACGTAACGCCCCCTCCTTGGGGGTCATAAAACCGTTGGATCAGCTGAAAAATAGTGCTTTTTCCCGCTCCCGAAGGGCCGACAAGAGCCACCGTTTCCCCCGGCGCCACCGTGAAGGAAACATCGCGCAGCACATCTTCGTCCGGCCGCGTGGGATAAGAAAAGCGGACACCCGAAAAGGCAAGCTCACCCTTGAGCGGCGCGGGAAGGACCGCGGGAGAGGCAGGGGCCGCGATGTCGGACGGTGCTACCAGCAATTCCGTCAATCGCTCGGTTGCCCCCGCAGCGCGCAATAACTCAGACCAGGTTTCCGTCAGCATACCCACACCACTCACCGCCATAAAGGCATAGAGCATAAACTGGAGCATCTCGCCGCCGGTCAGCGCCCCCGCTTTCACCTGCACCGCCCCAAACCACAGAACCAAGGTGACAGTGGTCAGCACCAGCGAAAACAAAAGAGCCGTCATCACGGCGCGCACGCGAATACGCGCCAACGCCGCTTGGAACGTGCTCTCAATGGCGCCGCCGAACGACGCTCTCTCTGCGCTCTCTTGGGTAAAAGCCTGGACGGTCTCGATGGCGCTGAGGCTTTCGGAAGCCCGGGCGGACGCGCCCGCCAACTCGTCCTGTGCCCGTCGACTTAACCGCTGGATCCGCCGTCCAAAGAGGATAAGGGGACCAAGAATAAGCGGCCCTATGGCCAACACCATAAGGGTGAGTTTCAGGTTGACCACCGCCATCATGATAAGGGCCCCTAACGTGGTGGCCAATGTCCGCAGGGCGATTGATACCGATGACCCGACCACCGTTTGCACTAACGTGGTGTCGGTGGTCAGGCGGGACAGCACTTCCCCCGTCCGGGTTTTCTCAAAGAATGAGAGGCTGAGCCCCATAATATGATCGTATACGGCGCGCCGAATATCAGCCACCACCCGCTCCCCCAACCGGGAGATGAGGTAAAAGCGCATGGCACTAACCACCCCCAGCAAGCCGGCGATAACAATGCCAAGGAGGAAATACGGGGCCAACAGTCCTTCTGCGCCGCCGCAGGCCGCGCAGTAGGCGGGCAGCTCACCCCCGGCAAAACCGCAATCCACAAGAAGTCGGGACGCCGCCGGGAACACCAGCGACAGCCCCGCCGCAAGGACCAGAAACACCACAAATAGGGCTAGCGTCAGCCGATAAGGCACAAGGAAAGGCACCAACCGCCGCAACGGTTTTAGCGATTTCATCGACCGCCGGTGAGCTTTATCGCGTTCAAGGTCGGCTTGGAAACTCGACCCTCTATCCCATTGGGCTTGATTGGGTTGGCCCGCGTTTGGCTCTCGTTGCGCCACTTATTCGTCCTTTGCTCTCTTGCACGAGATAGGGTGGCTTGCACGACGGTGCAACGCTGCGTCCGGGACGTCCGAAATCAAGCTGTTAGCTCAGCGGGATGCTCTATCGATCGATCTCACCGAAAACGACGTCGAGGGTGCCGATAATCGCCGAAACATCCGCCAGCATATGGCCACGATTCATCCAATCCATCGCCTGCAGGTGCGCGTAGCCCGGCGCCCGGATTTTACAGCGATAGGGTTTATTGGACCCATCTGAAACAAGATAGACCCCGAACTCCCCCTTCGGCGCCTCAACCGCGGTGTACACCTCGCCAGCCGGCACCTTGGGGCCTTCTGTATACAGCTTAAAGTGGTTGATGAGAGCCTCCATTGAGTCTTTCATCTCCTCCCGCTTAGGCGGGCCCACTTTCGGGTCGGTGGACATCACCGGCCCCGGTGTTTCGCGAAGAAGCGCGCAGCACTGCTTCATCAGGCTGAGGGACTGCTTCATTTCCTCAACACGCACCACATAGCGGTCATAGCAATCGCCGTGCTTGCCAATGCAGATGTCGAAATCGAGTTCGTCGTAAATTTCGTAAGGCTGGCTCTTCCGCAGATCCCAAGGCACCCCGGATCCGCGGAGCATGACGCCGGTAAAGCCCCACTCGAACGCCTGTTCCTTGGTCACGACGCCAATATCAGCATTTCGCTGCTTGAAGATCCGATTGTCCGTGATCAGCCCTTCAATATCATCAATCACCGCGGGGAACTCATCGCACCAATTGTCGATGTCATCGATGAGCGCATCGGGGAGGTCTTGATGCACCCCGCCCACGCGGAAATAGGCCGCATGCATACGGCTACCGCACGCCCGCTCATAGAACACCATGAGCTTTTCGCGTTCTTCAAAGCCCCATAGCGGCGGGGTCAGCGCCCCAACGTCCATAGCCTGGGTGGTGATGTTGAGAATATGGCTCAACTGACGCCCAATCTCAGAATAAAGGACGCGAATAATGCTGGCGCGCCGGGGAACTTCGATCCCCAAGAGCTTTTCCGCCGCGAGGCAGAACGCATGCTCCTGGTTCATCGGCGCCACATAGTCGAGGCGATCAAAATAAGGGATCGCCTGCATATAGGTCTTATACTCGATGAGCTTTTCGGTGCCCCGATGCAAAAGGCCTATATGCGGGTCCACCCGCTCCACAACCTCGCCATCCAGCTCCAAAACCAACCGGAGCACCCCGTGCGCCGCCGGGTGCTGGGGCCCAAAATTGATGGTGAATGGGCGATCAGATGAGGCGTCAGAGGGGCTGTCCTCAACAGTAATGGTGCGGGTGCCGTCGGCCATAGGAGTGCTCGCATTTCTCAAGCGAAAATTATCCCCCGTAGAGACCCCAAACCGCCCCGAAACGCAAGGGGGCCAAGACGCGCAATGGGCCCACATGCAGTAGCGGGTGCAGGAGGGTCAGCACGACACCGATACCCGCAATAAAGAAGGGAGAGACCAATTGAGGCCTCTCCCTCCTCTCACCTTTGGCGCAATAGCGGCCTTCAACCCGGGCGGGCAGAAGGTCTTATGGTGTCACCGTCACCCGAACGGTGACATAGCGCGATGGCGCCCCCTCCCCACTACTGAGGACTTTATAGACGAAGCTATCTTCCCCAACGAAGCCTGGGTTTGGCTGGTATTCGAATGAGCCGAATGGCGCGAGGCCATCATAGATCAGCTGGTTGATGCCAATGAGTTCCCCATTCGTCGGACGGGTCACTAAGAACGATGCTAAGTCCGCGCCGCCATTCCGGTCATCATTGTTGAGGACATTACCCTCTATCGTCTCACCGGCTGCAACGGCGAAGGTGTCATCCACCCCTAAAGAGGAGAATGCCTGGCCCAACCCGGCGATCAGCCAACGATCCTCGATACCATCCGTTCCCAGTGGATTAGCCGTGAGAGTTTGTCCCTCGACTGTCTCACTAGCGCCGACATAATTGCTGGTATACGCACTTTGAATGCGGAAGCTGCCGGTTTCGTCATCCGCCGTGATCTCAAAATCCTGCCACACTTGGGTGTTGGATCGATAAAGGGTCACATCGGTCCCAGCTGCCTCGGGCTGCCATGTCTCCAAGGATTTGTTGTTGAATTGCAGCTGAACCTGGCCTGTTTGACCGATGGGAAGGATCTGGAAGGTCTGACGTGCTGGGTTGCCCACGCGCTCCAGGGTGAAGGGGGTGCGGTTGTCATCGCTAGCGGCATTCACCGCGAGGCTGGCAACCCCATGCGGCGCAAGACGCACATCCCCCACCGCAATAAAGACTGTGGTAACATCCGAAGGCTTCCCATTGTTCAAAATTCTGTAAGCAAATGAATCAAGCCCACTAAAGCCTGGTTCAGGCTGATACGAGAAGGCACCAAATGGCGCCAATCCATCGTAAACTGACTGGTTAATTCCCACGAACTCGCCATGGCTTGGTCGTTCCACCAAAACGGCCTGGGGGTCGAAAAAGCCGTCCCCTTCATTGGTATCATTGGTAAGCACACGCCCATCCACCACGGTGTCCGCCGGCGTGGCAAAGAAATCACTGCGTGCGACCGGTTGGTTGGCATCGACCTCCCCGACCTGTAGTGTAACGGTCACAAGACGCGAGGGCGCGCCGCCGCTAGAACCGAGAACAAGATAGGTGAACTCATCAATTCCCTGAAAACCAGGGGTGGGCTGATAGCTAAAATCACCAAATGGCGCGAGACCGCCATAGATCGCCTCGTAAATCCCAACAAAGTCACCATTCCTCGGCCGCGACACAAGAAACGACGCAAAATCGATGCTATTCGCCGTATCGTTGCTCAAAACGCGGCCTGAAATGACTTCATCAATCGCGCCAGCAAACAGATCATCTTGGGGGGATGGGGGGGCTGTTTGGCCCGACCCCGCAATGAGCCAGTCATCAGCCAACCCGCCCGATGGCTCACCAGCCGTCACATCCCCAAATGCGATCTTTAAATGGTTGCCAGTATAGGCGCTCCGGATGGCATCATTTTTCTGTGCAGTGGTCTCGAGGCTGAAAAGTTGCCAATCGCGTCGATTGCTTTGGTACACCGTCACATCTGTACCCGCTGCATTTGGCTGCCAGGTCTCTAAAACCCCCGTACCCGCCTCATCATTGAGGGCAGTTTCGAAATAGACGCCACCCGGTTGCGCAAGGACGCGCCACAGGGCGCCTTGCGCATCTTGCACACCGCCCAAGGTGACGGGTGATCGGTTTTCGGCCCCTGTCGCGACGAGGCCGAGATTTCGATCTGTAGCACTCAATATTTCGACGCGGCCCGAGAATATACGCGCAGCAATGACCTTCTCCTGGCCGTCAATCACTGCGCTGTAGATAAATTGATCCGCTCCCTCAAAACCGGCGGCGGGGGTGTAAAAGAATTGACCATCTGTCCCTAGGCCCGACGCACCAGCGGGAGTCGCCAATGTACCGCGACGTGGGGGGAATAAGAGCGTGACGGAACCGTCAACGGACCCATCATTGGCGGTCACTGATCCTGTGATAGGCTCGCCCGTATCGCCGGCAAACAGATCATCATTGGCGATGGCTGGAAGTGTAAGGGCAGCAGCGAGACTGGCGGCAGATACCGCGTATGAAAGGGATCGAAACATAGAAGCTCTCCAATATCGCAAAGGGTGCACGACAGCGACGCCACCCCCTTTTTGGTTGACGGTCAGAGCGTTCTGATGGTCAGCTTCATCGGCGGTATAGAACAGGATCACCCTTTTTCGTTTCGAGACATATCCTGCCTTAAGATTCCCACATTGATTTGGCTTAGTATGGGCGTTTACCGCATAAAGCGCCGCCTGCATGCGACAACCCGCCGCAACCTAACAATAAGTGAAGATCGAGATGACAATTGATACGCATCCGGAAATAGAGGGGCTCACCCTTTTCATGGCGCCCCTTGGTGCCCACCACCACGCGGTTCACGCCCATGACGGCTACTCCGTCATTTGCATCACCGGGGGATCTAAGCTTTACCACCATAACGGCACCTCCGTACCGGTTCACGCGGGCGAAATCGCCATCGCGAACCCAGGCATTCCGCATGGCTGCGAACCGTTGGACGAGACTCCATGGTCCCACAAGACTTGGTATGTCAGTAAACGACTTATGGCAGAATTGTCAGTAGAGCTCCTATCAGCTGCACCGATAGAATTAGCAACACCGAAAATTGTGGATGACGCAGTTTTCACCACGCTCATCGACGCGCACGATACCTGCCAAGCGGGAGATATATTAGACCGCCAATCCATCGCTATCGAAGCCTTATCAACTCTCATTGGTGCCTACGGAAAAAGGGAGGAGCCCAAGGCGGCCGAACCGCCTCTGGTGAAAGAGACCGCGGAAAGCCGCCTTGAACACTATGTGGCCCTCATGACCGACGAGATGGATAGCCGCCTTAACCTTCAAAAACTTGCTGCGTGTGCAGATGTTTCGCGTAATCAAGTTATTCGCGACTTCCGCCGCGTCACCGGCGCAACCCCGGGAGCATTCTACCGGCACCTGCGGCTCGACCGGGCAAAGCAACTGATAAAGGATGGCGCCAGCCTTTCCGAAGCAGCATCCGGCGCAGGCTTTTCAGATCAAAGCCATTTCACCCGCTGTTTTAAAGGAGCATACGGCGTTACCCCCGCCGCCTACGAGGCGTTATTGGCAAAATCCGCAAGCCAAACGGCATTTTAGGGCATCCGTACAAAATAGACCGGTGATGGTAGGGACGGAAACAGCGTAGCCACATCAACCAGACTATCAGCTCTCCCTTGCCAAGATAGCGGCGCTGCGCTCCCTTATCTTCGAGCGCATGCGCCCAATCGGCCGCTCAACCGCCAGAACAATCGCCACCGACAACAGAACGGAAAAAACCGTGGTCCAGATGACCATAGGGATACCCAGCCGCTCAATATCGAAGAGCGTCATCGCGAGCCATCCGGCAAACATATGGACGAGAAAGATGGGGTAACTGAGATCACCCGCCCAGCGAGAGAGGGTGTTTTGCCTCTTGTCAGCAAGAAACCACGGGAACGCGCCATACAATACCGGGACAAACAGAATGAGGCAGATATTCAATCCGAACCCCGACGGCCGCAGACCAGATGCATCCACCCAGAGCGGCATCAAGAACAGGATGGCCGGGATGATCGCCAAACACACGCGCTGCAATGCCAGCGGTATGGTCGGCGGATAGCGGGACATCAACGCCCCCGACGCGAAGGCAAACCCTGCCCCAGACGTATAGATCACCTCTCCCCCACCCAGCAGCATAAAAATGGGCACGGTCAAATTAGCAATAAAAAACCAAAGAACCCATCTTGCGGGGAGAAAGTGGCAGACGAAAAACACAATATACCAGTGCAACTCAATCACAAGAGAAGGCGCGGGAGGCACCACTTGCGGCCTGTAAAATACATCGTACAAAAACAGATTTTGTAACCAACGATGAAACTGATCTGGTACCGCAATGGCTTTTGCGATTTGGGCTGCCCCCTCGGGGTCAAAAAACGCGATCAACACCCCAATCCCCACCGCCGTCCAATAAGCCGGGAAAATTCGCAAGAAGCGATTGATGAGGAAATCCCCCGGCCTATCGGCGTATCGGCCACCCAGAATTTCTGAGACGAGGTAGCCGCTCACAAAAAAGAATCCCCACACCGCAATGGGGCCAGCGGCGGGAAACCGGTCGATATCCATGTGGTAGGCAAGCACAGCCCAAGCGAGGAATAGACGAAAATAACTCAGTCTCGGGTACATTGTATTTCCGGATGCCGCGCTAAGATGCTCTATGCATCACATATAGCCGGTAAATCCGCGATAGAAAAGAAACGGACTTACCGCCAACGCAGCATGTCCTCGCTCAACTGATCAAGCCGAGTGACGCCCATCAGGCGCATCCCCCGTTCGATCTCAGTGCGCATATTACCCAGCGCCTTCTCAACGCCGGCCTGCCCCGCCGCCGCAAGGGCGTAAAGGTACATCCGCCCGCCAGAACAGGCTGTGGCGCCAAGCGCCATGGCTTTCAGAACATGGGTCCCCCGGCGAATGCCGCCATCCATGATGACCTCGATGTCACCGCCGACGGCATCGAGAATTTCCTTTAGCTGATCAAAAGGCGCGCGTGATCCGTCAAGCTGACGACCACCATGATTCGATACCATGATCGCATCTGCGCCAATGTCGACAGCGCGCTTGGCGTCTTCTGCGCTCATCAATCCCTTTACACAGAATGGGCGGCCCCAATCCTCTTTAAGCTTTGCAGCATCGTCCCAGTCGAGATTCATATCCAACATCTTGGAGAAATAGTCTCCGACCGAGATGGCAATGTTGGACCCCTCTTTCACATGGCCTTGAATTTCAGCCATCGCCATGGGCTCATTCCTGAAATACTCATAGGCCCATAGCGGCCGAATGGCGAAACTCAGCAAACTCTGTAGGGTGAGTTTTGGCGGGGACGTAAAGCCCGTTCGCAAATCACGCTCCCGATTGCCGCCGGTGGCGGTATCGACGGTCAGCGCGAGAACATCGAAGTTTGCCGCCTTCGCCCGCTCAAGGAGGGTTTGGTTGAGCCCTTTATCCTTGTGATAATAGAACTGGAACATTTTAGGGCCCGACGTCATCGCCCCAATCTCGGCCAGAGAGACCGTGCCTAAGGATGACACCCCAAACATTGTGCCATACTTCTCCGCCGCGCGCGCCACGCCGCGCTCTCCATCATTATGGAACAGGCGCTGAAGCGCCGTGGGCGAACAAAAAATTGGCATATCAATTTTCTGCCCCATGACGGTGGTGGACATGTCTACTTCGTCCACCCCCACCAGGACGTTGGGCACCAAATCACAAGCGTCAAAGGCGGATGTGTTCTGCCGGTAGGTGACCTCATCATCGGCCGCACCATCAATATAGTGGAAGATCGGCCCCGGTAGCCTTTGCTTGGCCAAAAGCCGAAGCATTTCAACATTGTAGCAATCCTCAAGCCGCCGAAACATAGCCAGTCGCCCTCACCTTCGCCCACACAGCGGGCCTAAAGTGTACGTTGTACACTCAATTTAATTCCAAAAACAAGCTGTTATAGCTCTTCATTGGACTGTAGCGAAATGCGATCTGCTTGAATCACTTCCTCATGCTGAGGAGGGTCGATTGGGAAGGGCCCCAATCGACGGACCATCTCGAAACACGAGGAAAATGGTTCAATGTGATCGCCCGGCACGCTGAGTTCGTTAACGCCCGCACCGCTGCCCGAAAGAGAGACGATAAGCTGGCTGGCCGGAAATGACAGAAAAGGCTCCGGGCTAGCTAGCCTTCTCATCGCCAGGCAGTTCGTACTCACCGCCCTTCCACGGGCTGAGATAGTCGAAATTGCGATATTCCTGGGTCAGCTGCACCGGCTCGGACACCACGCGGGATTGTTCATCATCCCAACGCACTTCTGTGTGTCCCGTAAGCGGGAAGTCTTTACGCAGAGGATGCCCCTCAAAACCATAGTCGGTGAGGATACGGCGAAGGTCAGGGTGCCCCTCAAATACGATCCCATACATATCGAACGTCTCACGCTCATACCAATCGGCACATGGGTAGACGCTCATCACACTGGGGCACGCATCACCATCCGCCACGGGAATTTTCACCCGCATGCGGACATTCCCATGCATCGACAGGAGGTGATAAACGACGTCAAAGCGCTTGCGCCGCTCAGGATAGTCCACCCCGCAAAGATCGATAAGCTGCAGGAACCGACACATGGGATCGTCCCGCAGAAACTTCAGCGTCTCGACAATCTTCGAGCACGGCACCGTGACATTGAGTTCGCCAAACGCCACCTCGGAGGAGATAAGGCCCTCCCCCAGGCTCGCATCGATATGGGCTTTGAGTTCAGTGAGGTCGTCGGTGGTGGTCATCGCCTAATCGTCCCCTCACGGCGGATTTTCTTTTGCAGCTGAAGCAGACCGTAAACCAGCGCCTCTGCCGTGGGCGGGCAGCCGGGCACATAGACATCCACCGGCACAATCCGGTCACACCCTCGCACCACCGAATAGCTATAATGATAATAACCGCCACCATTCGCGCAGGAGCCCATGGACACCACATAGCGCGGCTCAGGCATCTGGTCGTAGACCTTGCGCAAGGCTGGCGCCATTTTGTTCGTAAGCGTCCCGGCGACGATCATCAGGTCCGACTGCCGCGGGGAGGCGCGGGGCGCCATGCCAAACCGCTCAAGGTCATAACGCGGCATAGAGGCTTGCATCATCTCTACCGCACAACAGGCAAGGCCAAAGGTCATCCACATGAGTGACCCCGTCCGGGCCCAGTTAATGACCGCATCCGCAGGCGCCGTGAAATAGCCCTGGTCCGCCAGGTCTGCGTTCAGCTCTTTAAAGAACGGATCCTCATCGGTGGGGTTGTACCCCGGCACGCGCGCACGCGCGGCGGTACCATAAGGCAACTTGTCCGGCGTAATGACGGAGGGAGCGTTCCCTACTGGCGCTTCAGGTGCCACCTGAAAGTCGGTGGGCGTCGCCGTTTTGACCTTAGGATCGTCGTCTAGCGCCATTCGAGCGCTCCTTTCTTCCACTCATAGTAGAAGCCAATGAAAAAGACCGCGAGGAATACAAACATCGACCAGAACGCGAAGATCTGGAAGTCCCGGTCCATGCCGAGTTCGGGGTTAAACAACGCCACCGCCCAGGGGAATAGGAATGCCACGTCGAGGTCCACAATAATAAACAGGATCGCGACGATATAGAACTGGACGTCGAACTTCATCCGCGAATCATCGAACGCTTCGAACCCGCACTCATAGGTCGACACTTTTTCAGGGTCAGGGTCCGATGGCGCGAGCACCATGGGCAACAGCAGGAACGCGAGCCCCAGCACCGCCGCGAGGCCGATGAAAATGAGGATCGGAAGATAGTTGAGCAAAAACTCGGGGTCAGCCATGGGTCGGACCTTATTGGCAAAAGCGCCACCGGATGTACGGGGTTCGGGGACCCCTGCCACCCGGACGAAGCGCCGCGGCAAATTTGCGACGCTATAAGCGGTTTTCATGAGGCTTGGGAAGAGCTTCAACGGCTTATTCAGGGCAATATGGGGCAGGAATTCGCACCGCCCGTCCGGCGCGCCGTCTTTCTACGAACCGTTCGCAAAAACCACTGGCGCCAAACTATAGGCGATGAGTGTTATGACGGGAATCGCCAGGAGGTTCAGGCGAAACCCCGCCGATGCCATGGTGGGCAAGGTGACCTCCCCCGTGGCGAAGACCACCGCGTTGGGGCCCGTCGCCATCGGCAACATAAAGGCGCAACTCGCCGCTAGCGCCAACGGTACCGCTAGCAGCTCCACATCGATCCCCGCGGCAAGGGCCAACGCCCCCAGCACCGGCATCAGCGCCGAGGCGGTCGCCACATTGCTCGTCACTTCGGTGGTGAAAATGACAAAGGCGGTCAGCGCAGCCACCAGCACAAGGATCGGAAGGGCCGCGAACTCAGCCATCTCCCCACCGATCCAGGCACCAAGGCCGGTTTGAGTGATGGCGCCCGCCAATGACATGCCGCCCCCAAAAAGAAGGAGCACCCCCCACGGGATGGTCTCCGCCGCCTTCCAATCAAGGAGGGCCCCACCCCGCTGACGACTGCCCGACGGCACAAGGAAGCACAAAATGACCCCAAGGATGGCCACCACATGATCCGTTAACCCCGCCAAGGGGGTCACGCCCCCCACCTCAAGACCGGTAAGGGGTTTGCGGAATATCCACAAAAACGCGATCACGGAGAAAACCATCAGGGTCCGCACCTCTGGCGTCGTGATCTTTCCAAGGGCAGCGAGGCGGTCCTTCACCACATCCTGGCCGGTGGTGCCAAATGTGCCCTTTAGCGGGAAGGCCCAACGGGTGAGCACAAACCAAGCGAGGGGCACAAGGACCAAGACCGCCGGGATGCCAAGGGTCATCCATTGCACAAAGTCGATGGCGAATCCCGCATTATCGTTCAGATAGCCCACAACGATAAGGTTCGTGGGCGTCCCCACCAGGGTCCCCAGCCCCCCGATGGAGCAGGCATAGGCAATCCCCAGGAGCAGCGCATAGGTAAAAGGCGCATGCAGATCAGCCTCCTCCCCTAGGACCGCGGCCGCCACCGATAGGGCGATAGGCATCATCATGATGGAGGTGGCGGTGTTGGAAATCCACATGGACAAAAGGGCGGCGGCCACCATGAACCCGCCCACAAGGGTTGTGGGCTTTGCCCCCACTGACGCCACGACGCTGAGGGCAATGCGGGCGTGGAGGTTCCACCGCTCCACCGCCTTGGCAATAATCAGCCCCCCCATCAACAGAACCACAATCGGGTGCATATAGGGCGCGGCCGCATCGCGCATCGACATCACGCCCGCGAGGGGGAGCACCACCATCGGCAAAAGCGACGTCACCGGAATAGGGATTGCCTCGGTGACCCACCAAATCGCCATGAGGCTTAAGAGCGATAAGACCACCCACGCCAGACGGGCACTTTCAACGTCCCCCGTGGACGCCGTGACCCCTTCGGGCACGCCCATAAGCTGCAACCCAATAGCAACAATCGGCCCGAGGAGGAGGCCAATCTGCTGGCGGATAGTTCGCGATTGGCGGTGAACGGCGTCGGTCATGGTGCGATCTACCTGAGAAACTGTTGGGTGAGCAATTTTTCTCACCCGTTTTGCCCGGGTTTGGCAGCCTCGTCACCTTGGCCCCAATACCGCCTCTGACTTGCCGACTAGGCGATGCGCTCCATTTGAGGCTAGCGTGTACAGCGTCCACAAAAAACGCCAACTCCGGCCCGCCCTTCGCAGGTTGGCTGATGGCGGGCGGGCCTGACACGCGACGAAACAAATTGGATCTTGGCTATGCACCATCTGTCATTTGCTCGAGTTCTTGCCATCGCTTTTGCGATGCTGGCGCCGTTGACCGCCCACGCGGAAACACGCCCTCAGGCTGACTGGGACATCACCAAACCACGGGGCGAAGTGCGGGAGATCGACTTCACCGTTGATGAAGGCACCTGGATGTCGGTGGATGTCACCCGTGACGGGCGCGCGCTCGTTTTCGATCTGCTGGGTCACATCTACCGTGTGCCTGTAGATGGCGGTGATGCGCAGTTGCTGACGACAAATGCCGGCATCGCCATCAATTATCACCCCAAAGTCTCCCCGGATGGTGAGAAGATCGCCTTCATTTCTGACCGTGCCGGTCAAGCAAATGTCTGGGTCATGAACAGTGATGGGAGCGACCCGACCATCGTCCACCACGATATTGTCGGCCGGTACGCTGAACCCGCCTGGTCCCCCGACGGCCGTGTCCTCTATGCCGCGCGGTATGAGCCGAATGCCCGCGGCGGGTGGACAAAGCGCGCCGATATATGGCGTCTGTCGTTGACGGAGGATATTGCCGGCCCCGTGTTGAGAGGCCTTAACCGGCAGGTCTACTCCCCCACCCCCTCCCCCGATGGGAAAAGCTTATATTACCATCAAGCCACCGCACCCATTACGTCGGCAGACGGATATTATAAGATCAGCGATGGGCACGGTGTCCGAAAATATGATCTGACCACCAAGAAAAGCACTTGGGTGGTGGCGCCGGTCTTTCGACGTTATTCACGCACTCTCCCCTTTTATGCGGGTGCCCCTATGCTGAGCCCCGACGGTCGGCAGCTGGCCTATGTGCGGGAGGTGCCGGGCGCGCCGCTCCAATATAAAGGCATTACCGTGGAACGCCAAACGGGGCTGTTCATCCGTGATCTGGAAACCGGGCGGGAGACACTGGCGGTCCACCCCCTCACGCCAGCGCAGTTCCAGTCTCACATGATGTTCCATATGCGGTTCCATCCGGGCTATGCCTGGTCACCGGACGGACGCTCCCTCTACTTCTCCCAGGGCGGTGCCCTGCGCCGATATGACGTGTCGGCTGGCACGGTGACAAAAATTCCATTCCAAGCGCGCGTCCGACGCACCATCTCGGAACAGAGTAAGCCCCGTATACCGATTACCCGTGAGCCGTTTGAGCCGCTCAATCCCCGGTGCCCCGCCCTGACCCCCGACGGGGAAACCCTCGCTTTTGAGGCCGTGGGTCGGCTGTGGCTGAAAGCGCTTCCCGACGGTACGCCCAAGCCTTTCGCCCATGTGGACAGCGCCGAAATCCATCTCTCCCCCGCCTGGTCACCCGATGGCCAGCACATCGCCTTTGCCACCTGGAATGAAGAGGATGGCGGGCATATCAAAATTGCCCGTGCCGATGGCACTGCGCCGGCAAGCCTGTGGACCGAGAAGGCTGGTGAGTATCTCAACCCTTTGTGGACGGAGGATGGACAAAGAATTGTGGCCCTCACCGGTGAGGGCGCCTCTTTCCGCGGCTTATCTTTCTCCGGGAACGGTGAATTTTCCATCAAGGCGTTTCGTGGGCCGGGCACGGATCCGCAACCGCTCGCCTCGATAGGGCCCATCAATCAGCATCTTGGTCAATATACGCGACCAACCTATCATCCGTCTACGGGGCGTCTTACCTATATAGACACCGACGGGAAAGGGTCGAAACTGGTGGCGATGCCCGCCACAGGAGGGGCGCCCACCACACTCGCCCGGTTCGACCACATCTCTGCCGGCGCCGTGCCGTCCCCTGACGGGAAATGGATTGCCTTCCAGTCGGCTCACAATATCTTTGTCGCCCGGACCCCGCGAAAGGGCGATACGATCCGGCGAGAAAACGCGCAGCAGGTGAGCCGTGCCCACGGCCGCTACCCCCATTGGGGCAAGGACGGGCACTTACATTTCTTGACCCTCAATCGCTACGCCGACTGTGCGCCGCCTTTCAGCGAGTGCGACCTTGCCCCCCTCGGGCTTCGCGTCCCGAGCGCCCATGCCAAAGGCGCCCTCTTGATCAAGGGGGCAAGGGTTCTTGATACGGTGGCGCAGCAGCTGACGAAGCGGCAAGACGTTCTGGTGGTG
>CALFRH010000335.1 GCA_937919225.1 uncultured Parvularcula sp. | reverse complement strand
CGGCGAGCATCATCGCAAGGTATCGCGCGGACCCGTCGAGGTTTTCGCGCCAGTCATTCGGATCGACGCCGAGCATGCGTGCGGTGTCAGGCATTAGCTGGCCAAGACCGATGGCTCCGGCTTGCGAGAGCGCATCTACACGATAGGCACTTTCGATCTCAATGTTGGCACGGAAAAGGTTAAGCCAGTCAGTGACGGTGATATCAGCCGCGCGCAGTCCCCGGTGCCCGGCATGTCGCAGGGCGGTCCCTTCGATGACGTTCAAAATGTCAGGATGCGGGACCACGCTCTGCGGCACGACGACCGCTGCAAGAATCTCATCGTCTCCGTCATCTGGTTGGCCAAAAAGCAGCATTTCCGCGGAGGGAGAACTCTGCCCGATGCCGTCATTATAGTTGCGCGCGAATTCGCTTTGAGACCGGGACGGGGAGAGGGAGCCGTCGCCTTCCATCACCAGCACCATCTGTGCCGAGGCGAGGCCGGGCAACAAAAGTGCGGTGAGAGCGGCGCTAGTTCTGCAGAGACGCCAGCTCGTCGTCAGAGAGCTTGAGAACGGTCCGCTTGTCGGCTTGCAACGGAATATCGGCGTGGGAGAAGCCAATGCCCTGCAGGAAGGAGATGACGCCTGTGACAGTGCGGATTTCGCGGATCTTGATGTCGTTGCGTGACGTGCGTGTTCGGGCGGTGACGAGCAGCTTTTCCAGGCCTTCGTCGTTGACGGCGCGGAGAATCCACATGCCGTGCCAGTTGGGGCCTTTCTTGTAGGCCTCTTCCTTACACACAACCTCGACGCGATAGCCGCTCGCAACGAGATCGCGGAATCTGGGTTCCGTGACCACATTCGGTGCTTCTTTTTCTAGGTCCGTCACCTTGGTCTCGTTCTCCAATAAGGCGAATGACCAGGCATCAGGAGTTGAAGCCCAGTCATACGATGCTATACAAATGACCGCAAGATATATCTTTGATGCTGCGGCTGTATGACAGTCACGCACCCATTAGGCATGGCGCATGGATTCTATCAAGAGGATAAGGGGATTGCTCAACTGGCGGTCGCATTGGTTTAGGGCAGGGGCGGGTATAGTATTGACAGGGGTCTTTGCCAGTGTCGCCGCGGCTGGAACATGCCTGGCTCCCCCCAGGCCGTTTGTCCCGAGCGACCCTAACGCTGCCCGCGAATATGCCGATCTCATCCGGCAAGACTTCGAGCTCTATATCCGCGAAATTCAGAGCTACTTCCTGTGCTTGGAGGTTGAACGGACCCGGGCCTTCGAGGAAGCGCGTGAGGTTTCCGAGGAATACGGAAGATTCCTGGCGGTCACTCACGACTGAGGCCTCGGACGCCCCGCTGGTTCCGCTTCTCCCGGACGTGGACCTCAATTCATAAAGCTGAGCCTCGCGGCTCAGCAATGAGCAATACATCCGACGATACTCCCATTTTGGGGTTAATCCTATATCGGGAGTACCTGGTCCTGTCGAGTGGATGGACAGGACAATTGGCGGGGACTCTTCATACAGAAGCTTATCGAGCAGCCGTGAGGTTCTTGGCTGAGCTGCGCACGCGTGAAGGTCTGTCCCAGGCTGACCTTGCAAAGCGTCTGTCGAAGCCGCCGTCGTTCGTGGGCAAGTATGAAACCTTCGAGCGGAGGCTCGATATCATCGAGTTTCTGGTGGTGCTGAGGACACTAAATTCGAGCTTCAGCGAGTTTGAAGAAGCTACAGCCATCAAGCTTCCAGAGGTCCTCTAAGACTCATCGCTTTGGTTTGAGTGAAACTGGCGTGCCAAACTAGCGGGCGCAAGCTATCATCGGGCATAGTCTACGCGGTAAGCGCTATTGTGCGGGAGTCCTCTTTTCCGGACGAATGAGATAGCGGTAAAACGAACTAGCGAACACCGAAACAGACCACGAGTTTTTCAAAGTCGCAACTAAGCATGCTAGCGCAATATCTCCTTTCGTATCTTAGTTGCTCGTTGGCCTCCTTGGCGGGCTTTCATGAAATCTACAAAGAGCCGGAGGCATTCGACCCGGCGGTTTTGCCTTGGGTAGTAGACGAAAAAGGGTGGCAAGTCCTTCGCATAGTCTTGAAGAACCGGTTCCAGTTCGCCGGTTTCGACATGATCATGTATCGTAGCCCTCATAGACCAACCGATGCCAAAGCCGTCGCGCGCGGCCTGTATCACACCAGCTGCTGAATCGAATACCAGACGTGCTGGAACATCGAGCGATTTGTCTTGTCCATCCTCTGAGACCATCCAGTCCCGCAACAGGTTCGAAGTCGGCAGTCTTTGACGGATGCACTGGTGATCAAACAGGTCAATTGGCTTTTGAGGGCGCCCGTGCGTGTCGAGATATTTGGGGGATGCAAAGAATGTGGAGCGGACCGGCGGCGTGATTGCCACTGCGATCATCTCTGGGTCGAGCAAATCGCCCATACGAATGCCGCCATGGAACCCTTGTTGCACGATATCGATGAGCTCCTCGCTCCAGGACATATCCAGGTTGATGCCAGGGTTTTCCGCAAGGAAGTCTTTGAGATGGGGTGCCAAAGCGGCGAGATATGCGCCGCGTGACATCGTGAGTTTCAATGTGCCCGTGGTTGATTGAGCCATCTCCTGGGCTTTCTTGATCGCATAGCTCAAGTCTCGGTGTGCTGGCGCAGCCGCATCAAAGAAAACTCGGCCCGCTTGGGTAAGCTGAACGCTGCGCGTGGTACGGTGCAGCAGATCGACGCCCAAACGCTCTTCCAGCGCTTTGATCTGCAAGGTCACCGAAGGCGCGCCCACGCCCAACGCATCAGCAGCCGCACGCATTGAGCCTTCGCGCACAACCGCGAGAAAAACCTCAAT
>CALFRH010000334.1 GCA_937919225.1 uncultured Parvularcula sp. | reverse complement strand
CTCCGATCAGGGCGATGCTGGCCTGAAACCACAAGAGCGTTGGCTTCCAGGCGTCCATGGGAGCCTGAAACGGCTTAGGATCAGCCAGAATGCCTGAGCTTAGAACATTCCCAAACCAGACGACGATGCCGAAACATGAAAGTGCAGCTAAGGCTGTACCAAAAGTTCGTAGTTTCGGCGATGCGTGGTTCAGCAAGAATGCCGTGGCGAACGCAACCAAGACGACCGCCAATGCGATCAAGCTTTCGAAATGAGGTAGCCAGCCTTCGGGGGTCGGTGGTCCAACTTCGGCAGCGTAACTCACCGGCGAGATCAGAGCGAGACAGAAAGAGGTGATGAAGGACTTTCGCGTGATCGGCATGATTTCTTCCTCTCATCAGTTCGATGCAGCACCTGGTCCGGCGCTTGATTATTGAGTAATTCACTATAAAGAGTGGGTTCAATCCAAACAATCGAATCAATTCTCAGAACTGAATTGCGATTTACGCAATTATAAGAGGATGCGATCCGCAACAGGAGCCTGCCCATGGACAAGATGCGTGCGCTGGAATGTTTCGCAGCCGTTGCCAAATATGAGAGCTTTTCGGCCGCGGCGCGGGCACTCGGGATCGAGGCCTCATCCGTCTCGCGGCGCATCCAAGACTTAGAAGCGAGTTTGGGCGCGGTGTTAATCCACAGAACGACACGCGTGGTTAAACTTACTGAGCTGGGTGATCTTTATCTCGACCATATTCGGCCTCTTATTGCGGCACTCGCCTATGCCGATGAAACGGTCCGCGATCGTCCGGATGAGCCTGCGGGTACGGTGCGTCTAACGGCGTCACCAGGCTATGGTGAAGTCTGCATCATGCCAGTCTTGCAGCGACTAAAGGGTCTCTATCCTGATCTCGTTTTCGACATCGAGATGACTGATCAAGTGTTCAGCCTAGATGATTCCGATATCGACATTGCGATTCGCGCGACCGCCGCTCCGCCGGAGCGATCGATTGCGCGGAAACTATCTGAGAATGAGTTTTTTCTGGTTGGCTCAAATGACTATCTGTCGCGGCACGGACAACCTAAATGCCTGGACGATCTTACGGCGCACAAAACGCTAAATTATCGCCGGCCAAACGGCATTTTGTTTTGGCAAGCTAAGCGAGCGAAAGATTGGATTGAGGTCGCGAATCCACCGAGTTTTGTTAGTAATATGGGGCGTTTGCTGGTCGATGAAGCATTGGCTGGTGCAGGGCTCGCATTGGTGCCGAATTGGGGCGTCGATGAATATTTGAAATCGGGGGAGTTGATCCACGTACCATTAGCGGATGCAACGCTTCACATTTCTAGAAATGAAAACTCCGGAATTTACCTATTATACCATCGCCCTAAGTACACGCTGAAGAAAGTTCAAACGGTTGTCGATTTTCTGGTGGAGGAACTCACGTAGGTCTGCTTTCGCTCGCAGAACCGCCGGCAGATTCGAGTAGAGCGTTGACGAGATTCTGTGCTATCGGAAGAACCTCTAACCGTCGGCAGATAATCAAATGTCCTCCATTCCAGCGACGTCTGAAGAATTGCATCAAGCGATCGAAGCCATCATTCGCAAGCGCGCTTTGGAAGCTTCCGAGATGCCCTATGACCGATAAGTGTGGATCGGCGCCGTATCAGAAGCGCGACGTATTATAGCTCGAATTGCCGTTTTTGAGCCTGTCCTAGCGTATCACCAAGCTGTGGTAGCCGCCTTGAGCGAGGCCAGCGAAACCTACAATGACGCCGATGGCGAACATACAAATGGCAGCGGCGGAGTTGGTAACGTTCTGTATGACGTAATGGGGCTATTGCCGTTGAGAAAATAGTCGGCGCCCACTGACCCAATGTCTGCTTTTGCTCGCGTCACAGCCTTCACCCCAACACATCATCCGCCACGAATGGATTGTCCTTCCGTTCCTGCCCGAACGTGCTCATCGGGCCGTGCCCCGGGACGAAGCGCATGCCATCGCCCAGCGGCCAGAGATTGGTGACGATGCTGTCAATCAGCTGCTGGTGATTGCCGCGCGGAAAGTCGGTCCGGCCAATCGAGCCGCGGAACAAAACATCGCCGACAAAAGCGAGCTGGCCCGCCTGGTGATAGATCACGACATGGCCGGGCGTGTGGCCGGGGCAGTGGGTGACGCCGAACGTCTCGCCGCCCAGGGGCAGCGTGTCGCCGTCGTTGAGATAGCGGTCGGGCTGAACATTCTTGC
>CALFRH010000333.1 GCA_937919225.1 uncultured Parvularcula sp. | reverse complement strand
CCGCAACTCGTCCACCTGCTGATCAAGCATATGTTCGAACTTCACGAACTGAATACTCTCCGCAGCCTTGCCCAGACGCCAACCGTCGGTGATAGAGGTCATTACATCGTCTATCATCCCAGGTCGGAGTAAAGTAACGTGTGCCGTGATCACAGATATCCACATGCCCGCATAGGGATAATTTTGCTGAGCAAAGCCAAAAGCCTGTAAAGACAATTCCCCATAGGGCGTTGGCGGATACCCTGTCAGGATATGATGAAAGTCGTGGGTCTGGAAACCCCGCAGGACTTTATAGCGGATCACATCTGGCATTCGCGTCAGTTTGCCAGAACGCTCAATCTCATCGTGCAATGCGCGATATCCCGCTCCTAAATTCTCTTCCAAACCATTGTCGACAATGAACTGACGATACGCCTCCCCCAATGTTCCGGACCCAAAGGCGTCAAGATCACTGAGGGTGATCGGGTCGGCGAGAAAACCCTCCCGCGCAAGAGGCCCTTGCTCAGGGTGATTTAGAATAGTTTGGCAATAGACCTTCATGGCGTCTTCTGGAGCACCTGCCCACCACTCATTAAAAAGAAGGTGTACGCCATATGAGTCATAGTCTTCTATGCAAGTCAGAAACTTTTCGGCAAAATCCCGGTCAATTTTCATGCCACTTCCTCCAGAAGGCTAAGATCACGGTCAGCGACCATCTGCCTTTCTCAAAATATCTCGATGCGGCATTTCCATTAGAGAGAGGGTCTCCATCACCCCGCGAGGCTCGAGACCTTCGAGAAAGTTACCATCAGGATCGCGCCCCAGAAAAATGCCGGATTGATCGCTGGTACTCTCAGCGAAGTACAAAGGATTTACGCCCAACGCGGTGGCACGCCTGGCAAACAGCTCGATATCATCAGTCTCAAAACAAATATGATTGAAGCCCGGCTCGCTAAAGGCGGGTAGAGCAGACCGTGCTTGAGTTGCCGGCGATTCATAGCGCCAAATTTCAAGCAACATGTTGTCAACATCGATCCATGCCCCCTCAACTTTAACGCCCTTCAACCCTGACACAGCGTCGAATGCGGGCGCTGGGCCAAACCGCCCACGGGACTTCACCTCTCGCTCCAATAAATCCGTGTAGAACTCCAGAAGAAAGTCAATATCATGAGTGACGAGAGCCGCATGCCCCAACCATGCTGGCCAACTTTCTTCAGCGTTAGGCGCACTCTCAATTTCGATGACTTCTCCATGAACATCCCGGGCATAGGCGTAGTCCCGCCCCGTCCCCAAATCGACAGGCTCCGCGTGAAGATACCCACCAGCACGGACAACCCCCTCAACCAAAGGGGTAGCAACTTGATTTTGAACACAGAAATGCCGGACGCCCGCTTCGTTGACGGGACGCTCAGTAGTCGTAACTTTCAAGTCAGTTGGAATGATCTCAAGATACCCATTTGGCGCTCGAATCAATGTAACAAGTGCACTATCGCGAACGCCCATAGTACGGCCGAGGTCGCCTGACGCACTAATGCGGCCCTCAGCCGCTAGGGTTAGACCGAAAGCCTGTTGGTAAAAGGCTTTCGATCGTTCTGGATCCGGTGTCGACAGCCCAATATGGTGAATGCCAATAATCACCGATTATTCCGTCCCCCCAAGCGAGCTAAAATGAACCACGCAAGGTGACGGAATATGTGCGGGGCTCGCCTATATATTGGGCACTCGTTTGATTGTCATCAAGTGTACCGTATGAAGTACCCAGAATAAAGTGAGCGTAATCCTCATCAGTCACGTTCTCAACAGCAAACGAAACGCCGTAGCCACCGTCTGCGGAGTTTAAACCCGCCCGAAGGTTTAGCAAACCATATGAGTCAATCTGTGAGAAATCAGCCGGTGTGAGGGACGAGTTCTTTTCCGACTGCCATGTCCATTCCGCTCGGGCGAAACCTTCCATATCTTTAAAGACATTGGGCCGACGATAATCACCAACCAGCGAATAGAAATGTCGTGGAGAGTCCCGCAACCGTTGATCTTCGAGGTCCGTACGCTCCTCAAACTTCTCAATATCAACCTCGTTAAGAGTATACGTTCCCGTTAGGGTCAATCCTTCGATAATTGGCGGGGTATAGGTCGTATCAATCTCGATCCCCGTTGAGTTCACCCGATCAATGGATAAATTCGTGATGGTCCCCAGACTATCCGTCGTGATTGTTTGCAGATCATCGACATCTTGGGTGTAGACGACAGCGTTCACCTCCAACGTATCATCGAACAACCGAGTTTTAAGGCCAAGTTCATACAGTGTGGGAATTTCTGCATCTAGTACCGGCAATCCACCAACCATCGCGATGGCGTCGGCATTGGCACTCTCCGCTACATCAATCCCGGGGCCCTTATACCCTCGAGAGTAGGTGAAGTACGTCATGAGGTTTTCCGTCCAGAAGTACCGTATAATGCCACGTCCGGAGAAATTCTCTTCACTCACCTCCTGGACACCCACAAGGTCGGGCCCAAGGAAGGGACCAAAAGGTAAAGCACCGTCGATAGCAGCCGATTGCCGATCATAATTTGCCGAAATCTCCTCGTCTGTATACCGACCGCCCAGAACAATAGAGAGTTTGTCCGTTACGCTGTAGGTGGCCTCACCAAAAACAGCAAAGCTATCAGTCTCAACCGTCCGATCAGC
>CALFRH010000332.1 GCA_937919225.1 uncultured Parvularcula sp. | reverse complement strand
AATGACCGCATCTCGTCAGAAGCGGAAATTCTATATTTGGACTGCAACGTCCCTAAAGTGCATGACGACCGACATTCGTTGGTGGCCGTCGACTTTTGTTGGAAGTTCAGTGATTTCGAGTTTTATCGATAGTTCATTCGTACTTGGAAAATCTATTCGGCTGACTCGAAAGGTGGGAATATGGCTTTGGACGGTTGGCCAGAACCATCGCCACGGCGATTATACCTAAAGCAATTAGCATCGGCCTTAGCAGGGCGGCGAAGCTCCCGCCACCAAGGAGAGAATTGAACGCTCAAAAATCGAGCGAGCCACGTGATTTGAGTTTACTACCTTCTAAAATTGAATGTCTTTGTCCACCATACGTACAGTCCGGCGATTGAAAGCAGGATCATAATGAGACCCGTCCCAATCACGAACGGCAAACGCAACACACCGACCGTCCGGCCGGAATGGAGGGAGTAAACCATCGCCCCGAGGCTTTCGCGTATGCTGGAACGATCAACCTGCTCGATGTGAAACAAGCCGGGGCATTTCGCAGAGACCCAAATACGCTCGTCGCCGTCATGTTTGTGTAGGTCGCTTTTTGCGCGAGTTCCGAAAGAAAACGCAGCAGCATCCTCTGGCGGCAATTGCGGAAATGGCATTGGCATTGTCAAGCCTATAATATCTCGGCCCGGCAATTGCTCTTCAACAATCAAGAGCGCATCCGTGAGCGAGACATTGGTTTCCTCGCATGCCGTTAACTTTGAGGCAATTTCGGGCGTTGTTTTCGCCTGAATTTCTGGAAGTGCGTTTGCCATCCAGTGCGGTTTGGCAATGTAGGTCCCTGTTATCGCGAATAGTGCCAAGGGCGCCGCAAACCAGAGACCAATCAAGCCGTGAAGCTGAAACATTTTGGCTCGGCCATTGCCACGAAGTTTAAGTTTCGTTGCTTTAGCAATGACGCGTCCCCGCCGAGGTAGCCACTGATAGATACCGGTCAAAATAAACAGCAAAAGCAGAATCCCGGAAACCGCAACAATCCACGCGCCGCGATCACCCAGCAACAGCTCCTCGTGGAAGTGAACAGTGAGATACGCCCAGGATGTAAAGATTGAATGCGTTCCTAGCAGCTCTCCAGTGTAGGGATCGAAAACTACGGCGGCGATCTCGCCGCCGCCACTGTCGTCAGGCACGCCCCCATAAACAAATACTTCATCGATATCGAATTGTCCTCCCGGCAAATTTGCGCCGAGCGGAAAGAAGCGACCGTCATATGTGTTTGCCGACTCTGTGACGAGCTCGTCGAGAGCGACCCGTTCCAATCCGGGCTGGTTTTCGACTTGACCATACAAATCCGGATACTGAAGGCGAAACAAATCACCCAAGAACGCTGATGCGACCCCCGATAGTGTAACGACGACGATTAATATGAAAGCGATCGCGCCTGTCCAAGAGTGAATTTGGGCGATCAGGCGTTTCAAACGGAAAGGTTGGCTTCGTTCTCTAGTCATCGGCATACTCAGAAGCTTATGGAAGTGAGAATTGAGGCCGCATGGCCTCGATCCTCAATCTAAAAATCTACTCTGACACCGACGCCATACGTTCGTGGCCGGTTGATTCG
>CALFRH010000331.1 GCA_937919225.1 uncultured Parvularcula sp. | reverse complement strand
TTTGACCGCAAGTGTTTCCACGGGGGTTCCTGATTGACGGTCGACGATGTCGATGGGGTGATCGCCGTCGTCATAAAGATGGGCTTGGCTCCATTGCACCATAGCGATCAGGACGGTGTGAAGGGAGGCACCCTTTGGGGTGAGCTGATAGGCATAGCGCGTGCCCTGATCGCTAATATTATATTTGGCCAGCAATCCTTCCTCGGTGAGAAGCGCTAACCGATCGGCCAGCAAGTTTTTGGCAATGCCGGTATTCCGCTCGAACTCCCCGAACCGCGTCGCGCCATAAAAGGCCTCGCGCATGATGAGCCAAGTCCAGCGGTCGCCAAAAATATTCAGCATACTGGCCACAGGACAAATGGGGGGATGACGCCGCCGGGCCGATGGTGAGTCATTTGGTTGCATATTGAAACCAATAACGGTATTGGTTTCAAAACGCAACTATTCTTCGGGAGGTCTCCATGGACCCTGTTTGTCTTGTGATCGGCGCTGGGGCAGGGATTGGCGGCACGGTGGGGGCGACGTTTGCGAAGGCTGGGTACCATGCGGTGCTGTGTCGACGGTCCGACGCGCAAGGGCTAGACGCCATCGTGGATGGGATTAAGGCAGCGGGCGGCAAGGCTAGCGGCCAGCTTTTAAATGCCGCCGAGGAGGGAACCATTGAGGACCTCATTGCCCATACGGAGCAAAATGTGGGCCCCATTGAGGTGGTGGTCTATAATCTCGGGGCGCAGATTGGGAACCGCCCCTTAGAGGATACTAGCCATAAGGCGTTTGAGTTGGGGTGGCGCCTTGCGACCCTTGGTCTCTTTCGCGTGGCGAAGGCTGTCTGTCCCCTGATGGAAAAGCGGGGGAAGGGCACGCTGCTGGTGACGTCGGCCACGGCGGCGGTGCGAGGGAATGCGGGACAGCATGCTCACGCTGCGGCGATGGGGGGTCGCCGGATGCTCTGTCAGACGTTAAATGCCCAATATGCATCCAAGGGTATTCATGTGGCCCATATCCTTATCGATGGTGCAGTGGATGCGCCCGACACGTTAGGCAAAATGCTGGGGGCGGAGGGGTTCAAGCATTTGCGGGAAACCGTTGGTGCAAAGGACGGTCTTCTCCTGCCGGAGAAAATCGCGGAGACCTATTTACACCTGTCCCAGCAGCACCGCTCCGTATGGACCCATGAGCTGGATTTGCGGGCCTATTCTGACACGGCCTGGTGGAATCACGGCTAGGGTCCATACTCAATTAAAATGACCGATTTTGGGCCGAAGGCGACGGTCGTTAGGCTTCGGCCGAGAGGCAGGTTGATCCTCATTGCAGACAGTAGCAACGGTTGGCGTAGCTACAAGAATTATAACATGCGTGTAACTGTTGCGATTAGAGTCATGGCACCCTCTGCAGTAAGACTGCCCGCCGCCCCAACGAGAATATCCCGTATGCTGGCCAACCTCTTTGCAAGGCTTTCCCGGTTTGGCTTTTTAGATTTCGCTTCGGCTTCGGCTGCTTTAATTTGTTTCTCGAGCTTTTTCCCGTCAACTCCTTCTTGTTGAAGCGCAGGCAATGCTGCTCGAAGTTTCTCCGCCAACTCTAGAACTGATTTTGAGATTTGAACGTCCGTATGGATATCCCCCGACTTGTTTCCCGATCCGAGGTTGCCAGCAAAATTCTCGATATTCCCAATATTTATCTCTGTCATAGCTTTTCGAGCATGGTTTTTCTCTTCTTTGCCGAAAGATAAATTTTCACCGCGAACACCTTGTTGCTCCATCTTTACGGCCCAATCCAACGCCATATTGCGCACAGTACCTAAAATATTGACGATATGCCCGCGCGGCAACTGTACGACCATTCGAGCGGTTTGCCCGCTCATTATTTTATTAAGATCTGCAACAATCCCGGACGGAACAGGAAAATGAAGTGGACTACCAGTTTTATTGTCCACTAAATCCTGCAAACTGGAGATAGATTCTCGGATGGGTGCAGAGCTGATCGCGTCGTCCAGCTCACTGTGGCCAATATGAACGGGAATCCAACCGTGGTAAGGATTCCACGCTGAGACTTGCCCGCTAACTTGCCTGTATGGCGGAAGTTCGCCGCTATAACCGTTTAATTCCTGATCAACCCACTTATCTAAATCATTTAATTGCAGTTTTCCGGCGGCTAATTTTACGCGTCGAAGCAGTGAATCTATAGGAACGTTTTCGTCCAACGCGTTGCGTTGAATTTCCTCTATCAGTCCAGTCAAATTGGTTTCTCCACTCCTAGCCGCCGTGTCCGACGATTATTGATGCCCATGATGTTATCTAAGCCCTTCGGACCCGAACCTACCATTTTGATAAATGGCGTTCATATTCCAATTCGATATAGTTTTGACGGGCTTCGACGATTTATTGAGCCCGCCTTTTTCTATACTAAGGGCAACGAAAAGGCAGGGATTCCGGATTCCATCACAGCTGTAGGGACTTGCCTAAAATTCAGATACCGAAGGCGATACTTCAGAGTAACCTGCAAGCACGTCGCGACAAATCTTGGCTTTAATTTCGACGCTTTCGCACATAACTGGTTTGATTTGGATACGGCAAAATGGACACTATCTCTGGCAAGTCACATTTACGGCCAACATCATATCGCGTCATTAGTGGACTCTCCTGGTGACGACTGCCTGATGGCAGTTTTCGACGACATTCCAAGCGGAGCAAAACAAAATTTTCTGGATGTGGACGACGCGTTTTTTATGTCTGAGGAAACCCAACGGCAGGCAAGTACAATCTCGAACGTAAATATCGGCTACCCCACCTCTTTTGTCACGCCGATTGAAAGCAAAGATGGAGACATTTATTCAATCATCGGATGGGATCTCAAAAAGCACTCTCAAATGTTCGCACATTATGTCGATAGAGATTCTTTCGACGATAATTTTCACATACCCATGAATATCATCGGTGGTTTTGGTGATATTGATCCTGATGGTCTAAGTGGAAGCCCAATGTTCCATGTTTATCGGCAAAACAATAATTTTAACGTTGGCCTGAATGGTATCGTTTCAACAGCGAACAGAAATTCCGGAAGGATAAATTTGTTTCCAGCCCGTGCGATGAAAATCCGAATCGATAACCTGTTTGATCCACTTGATATTTGACCCTATCAGTAGCTCACCATGCGCACACTTTACTGAGTAATGATGGGTTGATCCTATGTCCGCTTCTGCGTGCATTGCAGTCGAAGCTCAGCGTCTTAAAATCGTCTCATGTAAGACACTTATCGACATAAAGCGAGCGACCGTTTCTAGCGAATTCCGGTTGTTTTAGTTGAGTATGGAGCGTAGCGCTCTACCCCGCGGTGGCCTCGGGTGTACG
>CALFRH010000330.1 GCA_937919225.1 uncultured Parvularcula sp. | reverse complement strand
ACACTTTATGGGTGGCCGTCAAGGTCGGCGCTGTAAACCCTAGCAAGAGGCCGGCCTATGCGCAAGTGGAGCTCAAAAACCTGCTGGACGGTCGGAAGCTCAATGAGCGGTTTCGGGCATCTGAAACGGTGGAGCGGGTCCGCCTTGAGCAAAAAAACTACACTTATCTTTATGAGGAAGGCGACCAGCTGGTCTTTATGGATGGCGAAACCTACGACCAGATCAATATCTCCAAAGACATGCTGGGGGATCGGGCGGCGTTCCTCCAAGATGGCATGGCGGTGGTGGTTGAAAGCCACGAAGATAAGCCCATTGGTGTTCAGCTGCCGGAGCAAGTCACCTTAGAGATCACCGAAACCGAGCCTACCGTGAAGGGCCAAACGGCCGCTAGTTCCTATAAGCCTGCGACCCTCGACAATGGTCTGCGGGTGATGGTGCCCCCGCATATCAGTCAGGGAACCAAAATCATCGTGAACACAGAGTCTCTCGAATATGTGAAGCGGGCAGAGTAGAGCACTTCTACAGTATCGGTCTCACTCAGGCCGAACAGCTGACGCTATAGACCGTCGTCTACCCCACCATCGCTGCCGCTGCGGCGGGGGCGACCCATTCGGGCTTTTGTTCGGGTTTGCCCAGATAGAACCCTTGCAGAAAATCAACACCCAAAGCCTTCAGCAGGGTGGCATCATTTTCATTGTCTACCCACTCTGCCACAGTCTTCATGCCAAAGTTCCGTGCAAGGTCTAAAAGTGCGCGAACAAAGACTTGGTTCTCTCGAGAGCCCGAAACCCCCGATATAAATGAACCGTCAATTTTGAGGATATCAATATCGAGGGCCTTCAGGTTCCGGAACGACGTGTAGCCTGCGCCAAAATCATCAATGGCGAACTGGCAGCCCACTTCCTTGATCGCGGAGACGAATTCAATGGCCGGCTCAATAGCCTCCATCACCTGGGTTTCAGTCAGCTCGATCGTCAGTCGGTCACAGACGCGGCGATTGGCGCGCAGGTGGGCCAAATAGCCTTCGGCCCAGACCGGGTCCTTCACCGTTTCCCACGATAGGTTCACGTTGAGGTGGATATCCGGAACAGTAAGAAGGGTTTGAGTGGCAAGCTCCAGCACCCGGCGATCCAAGAGGTGGACAAGGCCCAAACTCTCTGCCGCAGGAATAAAGGAAGGGGCGGGGATCTCCGCGCCGCCCTCGGTCCGCATCCGGATCAAGCATTCATATTTCGTGATAGGGGCGTTTACGTCCGGGACAATCGGCTGATAGGCGAGGTAAACGCGGCGGTCGTTAAGCGCGGTGAGGATAACATCCGAAATCTCTGTATTCCGCCGACGGCGAGAGACGGTTTCGGTGCTTTCCTTGAACATCTCAAAGCTTGAGGGGCCCTGGCGGCGAGCTTGGTCAAAAGCTGCCTCGCCCTCTGCCAGCGCGACAGAAGCCGAACTGGTTTCATTGGTGAGAAGGGTCGCGCCAATGCAAACAGAAACGGCCACGCCGCCTGCGCGGGTCAGTACCACCTCTTCACGCATGCCGTTCATGATGGCCCGTGCCATCTCAAGCATGGAATCTTGTGATCCGTCGTTGAGGATGACACCGAATTTTGTGCCCGCGACCCGGCCAAACACGCCCCTATCGCCAAGAGCTTTTTCAATCCGGCCCGCCACATCAACGATCACCTGGTCGGCAATGTCGAACCCGAAATCGTTGTTGATACCGCCAACATTGTCGATGCCCACTAGGAATAGGGCGCCGCCACGGGTGCCTTGCTTCACCCCTTCGATGGCCTCGTCCAAAAGCTCTTTAAACCGTCCGCGGATTAATTGGCCGGTGAGATCATCATAGGAGGCAAGGTAGGAAAGACGCTCTTCCCGTTCTTTTTGATCGTCAATGGCACGGATAACAGCGATCAACTTGTCGTCGCCGCCGAACTTCATCCAGGTGCCGCGTTCCTCGACCCAACATCCTGCATCCTCTGTCCCGAGACAATATTCGACAGCGTAGCTGCGTTCTGCGCCTTGCCGGGCGGCGTCAACGACGGTTTGCCGCGTGATCAGATGTTCGTCACTCAGCTGGCCGAGGACCGTGTTGGCCGATTGAACAGCGTCCTGACACTCCATCCCGAAAATCGAGCAAGCGGCTGCTGGATCTGCCCATAAAAATTGGTTCTGAGCAGGGTTATATTCAAACATGGCCTGACCGGCCGCTTCGAAGGCCAGTTTCATCGTTTCAGGTTTTATTGTCGCGCTCACGACCATCGAACGGTTCCTCGCCAAGACCCAAGTGGGCGAGCAGGTGGAGCCTGCTTTGCAAATGCTTCGAGAACCATAGACTGATGACGTAAAGGAACCTTGAATTGGTTCCATTTGTTTCATGTCTCAAAACGAGGCACTATCGGCGGTCAGTCCAGTAAATTCGCCGCGTTCTGACGCAATGAGTGCTCAATGCGCCGCCATCAGCCTTAGCGATAAACAATATAATGATGCTGAGGCTCTTGTGGCCTATGCCGCTACCCCGAAGTCGCGCCGTGCTGTCACCGTGGTCACGATAAATCCAGCCATGAAATCCATGAAGGTCATCGACATAAAGATGAAGAAGATGGAGTTTCCATAGCCGGGTACAATGATGAACAGGATGAGTGCGACAATGAACAATAGTGCCGAAAGAGCGTGGTTCACGAGGGAGTCCGTGCCCGTCTTCGTCGCGCGCAACAGTTCGACGAATAGAAAGCCCATGGACAGGATAATAAATCCGTGTCCGAAGGTAATGGTCCACACATCCCCTGACACCATGGTCAGTTCGAACATCACCTGGGCGGTCCAATCGGGCTGACCGGCAAAGGCGGCAATCGTATAAATGACAAGGCTGACTGTCAGCAGCGGAAACATTGAAAACATAGAACTTTTACCCTCCCGGACAGCGTACCCCATGGTGGGGATAGGCGCCACTGCAATATCGTCTCTGCCCATGATTATTGCCCCATTTGTCGATCCAGCGGCGCGTTCCCGCACCCCTTTCCCGTCTACCTTGAATCACAGCTCTTCAATACGCTCAGGCCGACGGGCCCGCGCGTTTAGCCATGTTACCCCGATGAGGTCCCTCACGGCTACAGCTGCGCGGCCAAAATTCGTATATTTTGATTGCCCATGCTCCCGCGGGCGGTGGGAGACGGGGCAGAATTCCACCGAGAACCCCTCTCTATGCATGAGCGCGGGCAGATATCGGTGCACATGGTCAAAATAGGGCAGCCGCAAAAAGGCGTTACGATAGAACGCTTTAAGGCCACACCCGGTATCATTTGCATTGTCGTTGAGGAGCGATTTCCGGATCCCATTGGCCGCTTTTGATGCCCAGAGCTTTGCCTGGCTGTCTTGTCGTTTTTGCCGCTCTCCGGCCACCATGGCTAGGAGGGGCCCGGCATCCTCGCGGGTGAGTTGCCGGTAAAGCGCTGGAATGTCGCCGGGCACGTTTTGGCCATCCCCATCAAGGGTGGCGATCACCTTGCCCTTGGCGCCTAAAATGCCGGTTCGCACGGCACGGCTTTGGCCGGCATTCGTTTCGTGAGCCAGCACCCGTAAGACGGGCACATCCTCCTTTAGGTCCACCAAAAGCGCCTTGGTTTTGTCGCTTGAGGCATCGTCGATCACAATGATTTCGGCGTTGAGATCCGCGATGGCGGCCGCGATCTCCCGGATCAGCGTATCGGCGTTCCCCTCCTCATTATACATGGGCACCACAACGGACAGGTCGGGCGCATCGACGGGCGGGGGCGGAAAGCCGAAAAGGGGAGCGAGGATCGTCATCTTTCCCCTAGAGCACGGTGTTTCGCGACTGGCCAGCTTTTATACCGCGTTCGGGCGTCGCCAAGGGTGGACAATGGGCGACAGGCTATATTTTCATGATGTGTTGGGCGTCAACGATCTCGCCAACGCCATCCTTCCCGTCTAGGAGGGTCGTTCCGAATAAAGGGCAGGGCATGATTAAAGGGCAAGGCCACGCACCGTCGGGGGGGCACATTGTTATCATCGCGATTTTCGCGATGATTGTGGGCCTGTCTGGCCTTCTCACTGTTCCGCCCCTTGATCGGGACGAAAGCCGGTTCATCCAGGCCACGACCCAGATGATCGAGACTGGCGATTATGTTCGGATCAAATATCAGGATACCGAGCGCAACAAAAAACCAGTTGGCATCTACTGGCTCCAAGCCGTATCGGTCCAAACCCTCGCTGACCTGGAAGATCGTCCGCTTTGGGCGTTTCGGCTGCCAAGCTTAATAGGGGTCATGTTGGCCGCGAGTTTTACCTATGTGGCGGGCTGTTACCTGTTCGGTCGATCGGCAGGGTTCATCAGCGCCGTGCTCTTGGCGGCGGCTCCGGTGCTGGCGGGAGAGGGCTCCATCGCGAAAACCGACGCGATGCTGCTCGCCACCGTGTGCGGGATGCAGGCGGCGCTCGCTCGGCTTATCACAGCGCCACCGGACACCAAGCTGTTAAAGACAGCCATTGGCTTTTGGGTGGCGATCGGTGTTGGCATCCTCATCAAGGGGCCCATTACACCGATGATCGGCTTTTTCACTCTGGCGGGACTGTCCCTTTGGCACCTGCGCGAGGGGCAGGGGTGGGCCTGGCTGTCGCGCCTGCGTCCGGTCATGGGAGTGGTCATCCTTGTGGCCTTGGTGGCCCCCTGGGCGGTGGCGATCGGCATTACGACCGAGGGGCGCTTTTTTACCGATGCCATTGGCACGGACATGCTGGGCAAAATCACCACCGGGCAAGAGCGTCACGGCGGCCCTATCGGCTATCACTTTGTGGTTTTGTGGTTGATGTTTTGGCCCGCTGCTCTCTTTATTCCGTCGGCGGTCCGTTTTGCTGCTCCGCGGTGGAAAGACGGGGCCATCCTTTTCTGTCTGGCGTGGCTCATCCCTTCATGGCTCGTTTTTGAAATCAGCAGCACCAAGCTGCCCCATTATACGATGGTGCTCTATCCGTCTCTAGCGCTGTTGGTGGGGGCGTGGCTCACCGCGGCCCCAAAACTGGACTTCCCCTGGATGCGCTTTATGGGGGCGGGCCTCTACCTCATTGTGGGGACGGTGGCAGCGGCCCTCATCGTTTATCTTGCTAGTGAGTACAGCACCGAAGGCGTCTATGTCTGGCATTTTTTAGCCAGCGGTCTGCTTTTTATGCTCACCCTTGTCGCGGCGATTTTCTCTATACAGAAAAAAGGCGTGATGGCCTTGAACGTTGCGGCCCTGGGGAGTGGGGCGTTCGCCTGGATCACGTTTGAGGGGGTGTTGCCAAGCCTTGATCACCTCGCGCTTACCCCGCGTCTTGCGCAAATGCTCGACGAGCATGAGGCTCACCCATTGCGGGATGATACGGGTCCCATCGCGCTTGTTGGGTACCACGAGCCAAGCGCTGTTTTTACCCTTGGTACCGATACCCGTCTGTTGCGGCCCGAAGAGGCAGCCATTTGGATGATTGCGGCTGAGGGGCGAGCGGTGGTGGCGCGGGAATGCCTGGACAGTCAAAAGGGGGAGGAATGTCCGGCAGATCCGTTCCTTGCGGCCCTTCCGGAGACCGCTGAGCCTTATCGTGTCGCGTTCATTGATGGGTTCAACTATTCCAATAACACGCCGACGCGGCTGAGCCTCTATAGGCTAAGATCGCAATGAGCCTTCCCCTTACTGACCGCTTTGGGGCTTATCTTGAGGACAAGCCCGTCACGGCAACCGTCATTCTTGTGGCTATGCTGACGGTTTTGCGGCTCTCTCTTCTTCTGTTCTATGAGTCAAGCCTTGGCCCCGACGAGGCGCAATATTGGTTTTGGAGCCAGACCCTTGATTGGGGATATTACTCCAAACCCCCCATGATCGCGTGGGTCATTGCCCTCCCCACACGCATTTTTGGTGATTATGAATGGTCGGTGCGTCTTTTAAGCCCGGTTCTGATCGGGGCGACAGCGCTTTTGCTGTTTGTGGCCGGTCGTCGTCTTTACGGGGATCGGGCTGGCCTCTGGGCAGCGGGGCTCTGGATGACCCTGCCGGTGGTGATTTTTGGCGCCACCATTATGTCCACGGATATTCCCCTCCTCTTCTTTTGGTCTTTGGGCCTTTTGGCGCTTGTCGGATTGGCGCAAGCCCGCCCTGGCGCGGCCCTTGGGTGGGGGGCGGTATTGGGCCTCGCCATCGGGTTCGGGTTCCTGTCCAAATACGCCATGATGTACTTCCCCCTCGGCTGGGGCTTAGCGCTATTGGTCTCCCCCTATGCGCGGCAGACCTTGAAGCCTGGTGCGATCCTCCTTGCCCTTATCATTGCGGGGGTCATCTTTGCCCCCAACTTGGTGTGGAACGCGCAAAACGGATTTCAAACCCTCAGCCACACCGCTGACAATGCCAATTGGGGGGCGGAACTATTGAACCCGGAGGAGCTTGGGCAGTTCCTCGGCGATCAATTTGGCGTCGTCGGTCCATTATTATTTCTGTCGCTTGTCTTAGGGGTTGCCACGATACGCCGCCGTCTAGGCCAGGCGGGGGCAGATGCCAGCAAGGATCTTTTGCTGCTCTCCTTCATCCTGCCGCCGCTGCTTATCATCAGTGGGCAGGCGCTTATCTCTCGCGCTCATGCCAATTGGGCCATGACGGCGTATCCTGCGGCGATGATCCTGTTGCCCATTTGGCTCATCCGCTTGAAAGCGCCTTGGGTATTGTGGTCCTCGGCGGTTTTGCATGGGGCTGTCGGCCTCGTCTTCACTGCTGCGTTGCTCAACTTTACCTTGGCCGACCAATTGGGGCAGTCCAACGCCGTAAAGCGGTTAAGAGGGTGGGCGGAGCAAACCGAGCAGTTGCGCCTGGCAGCAGCGGGATATGATGGCATCGTCGTCGATGAGAGGGAAATTGCCGCCCATCTTATATGGGAGACACGGAACGACCCCATCCCCCTTTTGGTGTTCGACCTTAACGATCGCAAGGACAACACCTACGAACATGCTTTTGGTTTTGAGGGGGAGCCTTCAAAACGCTATCTCATCGCCACCCAGCATGAGGGCCCGCCCTGCCGGTACAATGTGTTTGAAACCCTTGACCAAAAAGGCGAGAGCTTTGTTGATCTTCGCGCCAAACGCCGCGGTAAGCCTGAGCGCCTGATCATTTTGTATGAGGCCGCTGGATGGCAGCCGACTGAGACACGGCCCTGTTGGCGCACCATAAGTCCTGACCAAGACGATTGAGCTGAGATCATCGATTTCCCGCTTCTGGCGGTATGAAGATCCATCGGAGCGAGCGGGATAAGGGGAGGGAAAGCCCGCCCCGATGGTATCTTCTCTTTCTCTCGCCTGGCTAACACGGGCTGAAGACCGAGGCGACAGACAAGGGTCGCTGCTTGGGAGGGACAGCAACCCGTTTATCAAGGCAAGCTGGTATTGGGGGTTCGTTATGGCTTGCGTGCCTTGATACTTAGCTATTCGGCAAAGGCGGCCAGTGGTTACAATAACTTCCTTTGCGAACAGATTGGATTGTTCGATTTCTATAGACTGTTGATTTGCAAAGGTTTTTGGGCTGGCATGCCGCTATTTGGCCCGAAGAACGCTCCTGATCACAAGAAATCTTTGGTGAGGGTTGGAGCGCACCTTGGATAAAATCCGTTCCTGACTCTGGTCCAGGGTGCGGGCGGTGCTTTGTTTCCCGACCTTCGAAAATCGTGGCGCATGGAGCACCGAAAAGGGGGCTCCAAGCGGGTTGATTGCCCGCTTTCGCGTGATTTCAGCGACTATGACACTCTCTGGCGAGCCAAATTATCCTTTTAAAAGCAATGTTCTAGAGGGTAAATGGCAAAAAATTTGGGCGCACATATTGCGCAAATGACGTTTATGTGTAAGTTTTATGACAGTTGCATGACGGCATTGTTACATTCCTCGTTGCGACTGAGTATTGGGAAGTTATTTGTTCCTATTTTGTGCGTAGATTTGGCCTAAATTAAAAAAGAGGAAACAGGCTGTGAAAAATTTTAAAAGAAATACTGTAATCGCGTCGATTTTTGCTGGTGCTCTTCTTATGGGCGGCGGTACTGCAACTGCCGGCGGTGAGATGGAACTTGATGAAATCGTTTATGAGTTCTCATTTGACTATGACACTCGCGACTTTCGGAGTTCGCAGTCCCAGCGGGCGCTCCGCAGCCGCCTGGTGCGCGAAGCTGGCGCCTATTGTCGGTCGATGACCCGCCGGGCCGGCATTCCAAGCTATGCCCGCACCTGCCAACGCGAAGTCGTTGCGGCGGTCAGTGATGAGCTTGCCGACGCGGCAGCGGACTATGGTCGCTACGCGTCAAATTAAGACGTTATCCCCAACAGGATAATCCCACCCCGCCCGGCATGGCCGCGGCGGGGTATTTTTTTGAGCGTCGGGCTGATTCAATCAGAACACCCGATGCCATAGCGTTGCCAAAGCGTTGATCGAAAAAATCGATCATGGTTTTTGAAACCTTTCACAGGCCACGCGCGAACAAAAGGGTATAGTCCCATTACGGATCGCGCGGTGCTTTGTTGAGAATGCCGCCTGATAAAGGAGGATCACCATGAATGACGGATATGATGCTTATTGCTTAGCGAAAGTGGCAACGGCAACAATGGATGATGGCGTCGAGGCGGCAGAGGACCCTGTCGTTTGTGCTTGTGCAGAATACCTTTTAAACCAGGGATATGGGCAAGGTCTTGGGGCGCAGATCGCTGATGAGGGTTAAACCCCTTTCAGCTCAGCAATCTGCACCATCAGCTCATCCACCCGGGTGACGACATCTTTGTCCATGTCCAGCACTTCCCCCCATTCGCGGTTGGTCTCGCCCTCCCACTTGTCGGTGGCGTCGAGGCCGATCTTGGAGCCAAGGCCCGATACCGGTGACGCGAAATCGAGATAATCGATTGGAGTGTTCTCCAGGGGCGTGATGTCTCTCACTGGGTCCATCTTTGTACTGATGGCCCACCACACATCTTTCCAATCCCGGGCATTAATGTCGTGATCCACCACGATCACCCACTTGGTGTACATAAATTGCCGCAAATAGGACCAGGCGCCCAGCATTACGCGCTTTGCGTGTCCGGCATAGGCCTTCTTCATGCTGATGACAGCGATACGGTAGGAGCAGCCCTCAGGCGGTAGCCAAAAGTCTACAATCTCCGGGAATTGTTGTTGAAGAAGGGGGATAAACACTTCGTTGAGAGCTTCACCAAGGACCGAGGGTTCGTCCGGCGGCCGGCCCGTGAAGGTGGAGAGGTAAATCGGATCCTGCCGCATGGTGATGGCGGTGATGGTGAAAACCGGGAAGGGCTCAACGGAGTTATAGTAGCCCGTATGGTCGCCATAGGGGCCTTCATCCGCATACTCCTCCAGCGAAACATGTCCTTCCAACACGATTTCGGCTTCTGCGGGCACTTTGAGGGGGACCGTTTTGCAATCGACAAGCTCAGCCTTTTTACCGCGGAGCAGTCCGGCAAACTGGTATTCTGACAGCGTGTCGGGCACCGGCGTGACGGCCGCGAGGATGGTCCCAGGGTCGGCGCCCAGGACGGCGGCAGCGGGGAGGGGCTCTGACTTTTGTTCCTTCCACCGATGATGGTGTTGTGCGCCGCCCCGATGCTTCAGCCAGCGCATAATGGTCTTGTTTTTGGCTAGCCGCTGCATCCGATAGATGCCGAGATTGAAATTATCTTCTCGTCGGTCGCTTGGGCCCTTGGTTACAATCAAGGGCCAGGTGATGAGGGGCGCCGGCTCCCCCGGCCAGCAGGTTTGGATCGGTAATTTGTGTAGGTCGATATCATCGCCGGTGAGCACAATGTCCTGGCACGGTGCTTTTTTCACCTGGCCGGGGCGCATGGCGAGCACTTGTTTGGCCAGCGGCAACAGGTCCATCGCATCTTTAAGGCCCTGGGGCGGCTCTGGCTGCCGCAGGAAGGCGAGGGTCTCGCCAACCTCCCGCAGCTCTTCTCCGGTGCGCCGTTCTTTACCGCCAAAGGTCACCGCCATCGCCACCCGGCGGACGGTGCCAAAGAGGTTCACGAGGACAGGAATGTCGCTTTCGGTGCCGTCGTCGCGCAGGGGGCGCTCAAACAACAGCGCAGGGCCGCCCTTGGCCAGCATGCGCCGGTGCAGCTCGGTCATCTCAAGGACGGTGGAGACAGGCTCGCTGATGCGCACCAGCTCCCCTTCGGCTTCTAATTTGTCGATAAAATCGCGGAGGGATTTGTAAGGCATGGCGCCCCTATGCACCGAAAAAGGGAGCGCCAAAAGGGGCGGGTGGTCGCTGCCTCACTCCGCCGTGAAGGAAACCGGGACAATGTCGGTTTCGGGGTCCTTCGTCACTAATTGATTCGACAGGGCGCCGTCATGGCTGTCAATTTCAAGCAGCGCTAACGTATGCATGATGCTGCCTAAGATCATCGGCGGCATCCGCGGCGGGGTGTGGGTGGCCCTTAATTTGACGTGCCATCCTTTCACCACGGCGAGCCAAAGGCCCTCCCGCAGGACCTGACCCTCCGCGTTGGGGAGGCTGTCATATCCAAACGCCAAGGTTTCTGGGATGGCCTCTGCATCCTTGTCGTCTTTCTCCACCGTAATGACCATAATCGGTGCGTCCTGCCCGTAGGGGCTTTCCTTGGTCACCATGAGGTTCCGCGCCACGCCGAAGTGGTCGGCTGCACTAATGTCAGGCCACTCCGACGCAAAAAGGGTGAGACGAAAATCTCCCGCCTCGCTCGAATAAACGCAGCCTACGTCATTCCCCCGGGGGTTGTAGACACCAACCCCAATGAGGAAGAGCTGCTCTACGGGGGCGCCGCCTCCAGCCTCACTCAGAAAGTGGGTTCCGTCGCACTGCATGCCGCTTTGGGTGTGAATGAGACCCTTCTCACCTCTTGCAAAAGAGGCTTTGCCAATAGCTTCCGAAGGTGTGAAGAATTGCGGTTGATTCTGGACCGCAACGGTCAGCGGCGGAAATGGCGTGGCGAGCTTATGGCCATGTTTATCGCCATTTTCACCGTCGTGGGTTAGCGATGCCTGGTGCGATAGGGTGCTGTCACCAGCGGCCGCCTCGCTTTGGTGGGCGAAACCGTCATAGGTGACAGTCGGCGCGTTCTCTGCCGCGGCGTGGGTGACGGCGCCACCAGCGAGGCCCAGCGCGAGCGCAATTGCCCGTCTTTTCAGTACTTTCATGGAAAAACCCCCATACTACCCAGACTATGTTGACGCTGAAGGATGGATGTGGCCGTGTCAAACCGGTGCCATTTTACAACGCACCAAAGGGCAAGGACGGATCTGTAAACAAGACTGTTGCAAATGCGGCCGATTGCCTTAACCCAGCCCTTAGGGGCCTCCGCTATATTGCGGAGATCGCGCTTTGTGATTATATCTCAAGGCTTAATCTTTGGAGTGGTTTGGACGTGACGGCGGGCCTCCTAGCGATTTTGCATAAGATTACCGGTGGGATTTTGGTCCTTTTCGGCATGGTGCTGCTGCCAATGCCGATTCCTCTAGGGTTAGTGTTGATGGTACTGGGGCTGGCGTTGCTGGCCCCTTATTTCGTTCCGATCCAGCGTGTCGTGCGTCAATTGCGCAAAAAGTACCCAAAGGTGGACGACACGATGCGGCGGCTAAAGCATAAATGCCCCCC
>CALFRH010000329.1 GCA_937919225.1 uncultured Parvularcula sp. | reverse complement strand
ACCGCTGAGCGGGCTTTGGTTTTGGTGGGAGATTCTGTTGACATTTTACTCTATGGTTATTTCAATAAACATCTACCCCAAGTGAGGCTAAAAGTTCCCCTAAATTTTGCAATGTTTGAATTTGCTGTCCATTTACTTCAATTCTAAATTCTCTGTTTTTTTAATTTTATTAAATTCCCTCATTTGCATCCGCGGTTATTTTTGTGCGCCGCGCCTATGAACGGCGCAGAAAATCGGTCAAAGTGCATGAATTTTTAACAAATATCATTGCATATAGGGGTGTCTCGGCTTATATACGGGCTCTCAAGAGGAGACATGGTCATGACAGCGCTCAATCAGCTGAAAAAGCGGCTTCGCCCCGGTCAGATGTACCGGCGCGCTGATCTTGCGCGGCTGTCAAACGCTGTGGATCGCCATCTGCGCGCTCTGCTTAACGAAGGGCGCCTGACAAAAGTTGCCCCTGGCCTTTACATGGCACCCAGGAAAACCCGCTTTGGCGCAGCGCCCGCCGACACAAAGAAGTTGGTTGAAAGCTTCCTGAAAGATGACCGCTTCCTGATGGTCTCACCAAATGACTATAACGGGCTAGGGGTTGGCACGACGCAGCTTTACAATGAGACCGTGGTTTACAATGGCAAACGCCATGGGCGGTTTGAGCTTGACGGTCGCACATTTGATTTCCGTCGCAAGTCCTTCTTTCCGAATGAGGCGAGCGCGGAGTTCCTGCTCGTCGATCTCTTGAACAATCTGAAACGGCTTGCGGAGGATCAAGGCGAGGTCACGCACCGCGCGCGTGCACGGGCTGTAGAGATGGACCAAGCGGCGCTTAAAACCGCTGTCGAAAAATTTGGCGGTGTCCGTGCAAAACGTGAGCTTAGTTCAGTTCTCTATGACGAAAACCGGCTGGCCCAAGCGGCTTGACCTATTTGCATGACACGCCTGACTTTAGCGATCTCATCGCCATTGTCGGGCGTGATCTCTCCATCGACCCCGCGCTCGTGGAGAAAGACTATTGGATAATGCATTGCCTATATGGCCTTCAACAAATGGGACTGTCCTTTGAACTCAAAGGCGGGACCTCGCTTTCTAAAGGTTTCGACCTCATTCATCGCTTTTCAGAAGACATCGATATTCAGATCAACCCGACCGAAGACTTGCCGATCGGGAAAAACCAAACAAAACCAGCCCATATCGAAAAGCGCCGCGCCTTTTTCGACGGTCTTGCAGAAACCTTGAGCATAGACGGCATCAATGACATTGCGCGCGATACGGCGTTCGATGATCCGCGCATGCGTAGCGCCGGTATCAGGCTCAATTACAAATCCATCAACAATGTGCCGTCCGGTGTGAAAGATGGGGTCTTGCTTGAAGCTGGCTTTGATCAAGTGGCTCCAAACACACCATGTGATTTCACGTCGTGGGCCTATGCCCATGCAATCAAGAGCGGGGTAACCGATTTGGTGGATAATCGCGCCCTCAGCGTGCCGTGCTACAATCCTGAATACACTCTGGTTGAGAAACTACATGCAATCTCGCGCAAGTTTCGCCAACAGCAATCATCGGGCGCAATGCCCCAGAATTTCATGCGTCATTATTATGATGTGTACTGCCTTTTAGGTCATGATCCGGTGCTCGATTTCATCGGCAGTGCGGCTTACAAAACTCACAAGACATCAAAGTTCACATCCAATGACGAGGTGGATCTGTCGCGCAATGAGGCCTTTGTGCTCACCGACACGAAAACCAGATCACAATATGAAGCTGCCTATGACGCTACGGCGGCTCTCTATTATCGCGAACGACCAGGATTTTCCGACATTCTGGAGCGAATAAAGGATCACGCGAAAGAGCTGTAGGGTTAGCAAACTGCGTCGCAACGCTGGGGAAATCAGCCTAGAAGCTGATCTTCGCGAAAGAAAATCAGCTTCTAGGCTGATAATACATGCCTGACGCAGCTGCATATCTTATCTTACATGCCGAAGTCCCGGTCGAGCCCTAGATCTTGCTCTTGTTCTGTTTCCTCAGACTCGCTGACCGGAGCTTGATCTGGCGTTTTGCCAGCACCGGCACCGAGCGGTTGTTCCATCTCTTTGTCTTTATCGGCTGACCCAGCACTCGTTTCAGCAACCGGGTCGCGGTCCAGGCCGGTAAAGCTCTCAATCCTTTCCAGCGCTTCGAGGGCTGACGATTTCATACCCGAATTGCGGAGCAGCGTCTCCATGACCCTCGCCTTATCATCGACGATGAGCGCGAGAGTGTCAGCAGACCGACTGATGGAGACGTAAAAGCCCGTCTGATTGGTCAGCATGCGCTCTTTGGAGTCGACAACAGAAATCACGTCCTGGGCCGTCTTTCCCTGCGAGGCGTGTGAGGTGATCGCATAGCCATGGGTGAGAGACAAAAGCACCGGGTTACCGCGTTCAAAGGTTTGCTCCTCGCCTTTGAAATCGAGGGTCACAGTGTCTTCATCAAACCGGGCGACTTTGGCATGGTCCATAGCCGCAATCCCTGAGTCAGCGTCCGACCGCGTAAAGAGGAGTTTATCGCCGGAGCGCAATTCTAAGTCTTCTTCCCGGTTCACTGAAAACGGCGCTGACTCATAGTCGCCCGTCTGCGCGTCCTATGTAATGGTTTGCTCCCCGCCCTTCATATTGCGCAAGGTGACCCGTCCTCGTTGCTCATCGATCGCGATGACTTCGCGAACGACGCCTTTTTTGGCGTTCACGGCATTCAGCCTCGCATGGAACACGAGTTTATCGCCGAGCTGATAGGATCGCGGACTTGTGGCCTCAACCGCTGTTAGATTTCTCGCCTGCATGACGGGAACATGCGTTGCCTCTTGTCCGAGCCGCCCGGTGCCGACCAGATCGCGCCTGATTTCATTATTGATGTCGGTGCGAACACGGTGACCTGGGGCCACGATCAACGCATCGTCTTGCCGATCATGCGGCAGGTTTCGCCAAACGGAAGCAACCGCTTTTTCCGGGTCTTTTTGAACTTCCATCATATTGGCATCAAGACGCTTCATGGCGGCCTTCACATTGCCATGGGCGGCAGCTATCACAGCGATGCGTTGGTCTTGATGGTCTCGGTCTTTCGGCAGACGGACGATGTCCTTCATGACCGCTGTGGTCATGCCAGCCTTTTGCGCGATATCGAATGGCCGCCCAGCTTCGACCGCGCCGTGTTGACGGCGATCCCCTGACAGGACGATCCGGGCTGGCTTTAGATCGATCAGGTTTTTGAGGACCAGGTTCATACTTTTCGTTGACAGAAACGAGCTTTCATCGACCAAGACAATCGTATCGGTGAGCGATTTGGGACCATTGCCCTGACGTTGATCAATCAGGAAGCGTTGAACGGTTTGGGTTTCAAACCCTGCGCTTTCTTCAAGCGTGCCGCGCGCCGAATGTGTCGGCGCAAGCCCGATCAATTTATAACCGCCTTCAACGGCCTCCGGCGCCAAATCTCGAGCAAGCTCTGCGGTCTGGCGCATCATCGTGGTCTTACCGGTGCCAGCATAGCCTTGGATACCAACAAGGCGGTTCTCACCCGCCAGCACCGTTTCAATGGCAAGGCGCTGGCCTTTCGTCAGCTGCGATCCCGACAGCTTCTCTTTCAGCGCCAGAGCGCCAACAAGCGGCTGTGTTTTACCGGCCGCTGATACAAGAGATTTGGTCACTTGTTCGTGGGAAATCGATCTATTGGTTGTCGCTTCAGCGTCAGGGTCGCGGGCGCTGACTTTGACATGACCGGACCGCCTTAATCGGCGCAATTCATGGTCGATGGTTTTCAGCGTCACCCCGTCTGCGCCATGTTCCATCGCCGAGCGCCGGGCTGCGTGGAGAGAAAATGCCGCTTCCCTTTCCTCATGGTGGCGCAAGCCAAAACTGACGGCGGCGCGGGACGCGTATTCGCGCTCCGAACCCCCGCGATCCATCGCATAAGGATCATTTTTGGCGAGCCGCAAGACTCGGGTCGGCCGGAAAAAATTCTGCGCCATGCGTTTGGCGGTGCTGAGCAAACTGTCGCTGTCGGGGCGATCGTCGCCAAGGGCGCGATCGGTTCGTCCAAGCGCCACGCGGTCTTTGGCGGCATCCACAGTTGCTGTCAGGCGGTCTTTCCAAAGAGAACCGCGCGCTTGCCAATCGGCGACGCGATCCTCCTGGCTGATCTCCTTTTTTGACGGCCGGGTCTTGAGCGCAATCGCCTCGCGCGCCCGAGGGCTATCATTGTCGAGAGACTTTGCCGCTTCTTTGATTTTCTCGCCGCGGCGGGAGAACTCTTCCCGGGCTTCGTCCGGGACTCCATCGATGGCGTATTTACCTGTCTTGCCGTCTTCGAGCACCGGCACATAGCCAAGCTTGCGCAGGCCTTCGCGCATCTCAGCATCATAGGCGAGGCCCAAGAGTTTGGCATGGCGGAACAGCGGGTCGTTATGGAGGGCGCGCCATTTTCCGTCACCGTCGCGGGTCATATTGGCGATGACAGTGTGGGTATGGAGCTGCGGGTCCATGTCCCGGCTGATATCGTGTTCGAACTTGGCCATAACCAGGTTGCCAGTCTTGACCGGGACCGGTTGTCCCTTGCCCTGCCTTATGCGTGTTCCTGCAAGGTGGTTTTCCGCCCATTTGAGCGTCGTGTTCACAGCCGCCCTATGGGCCTGCAAGATGCGTTTATCGCCGCCAAGATAGAGCAGTAGCGAAACATCTTTGGGCGGTGAAAAGGTGACATCTATGCCCGGACGGTGCGTGCGTTCAGCGGCTTGTTCGGCCGTCTCGCTGTCTCGTTGCCCCACCCGGCGACCATCAAGCGTGTCGCCGGACAGCACCTTTTCGAAGGTCTCGATGTCCACCTTGCCGGACAGTCCGAGGGCTTTTGCACCCCGACCGGCCCAAGACGAGGGTTCAGGATCATCAACACCGCGTGCATAGTAATTGTCTTTGCCGTAATAGTCTGCGGCCGCTGCCGCAGACGATACAGCCGAAATCGATGCCGTCATGGAGCGTCAAACCTCCATGTCCCAATCAGGAAAACTCGTATCGCGGCCATGGCCCCGGGATTTTCCAATGGGCGGCGGAGACACTGTTTTAGCTTCCAATTCGTCCGCCTTCGCCGTCGTATCAATCTCGGTTTCCGGTACGGCGGTTTCTTCGGTGCCAAACATATCGCCCTGGCCGTCATCGACGTTCGGACGCTTTTTGGGTTTAGTCGTTTTCCGGTCAGGGTCCGCTTCTGGTTTAACAGCGTCAAAGTTTTTGGGGGCTTTGGCGCGGGTGATGAGGAGCGATTGATCCGGGCGCGCTTCAAAAGGTGGTTCGGCATCATCCCTAATCACCAAGGGCAGCGTGACCTTGGCCATGGGAAACCCTTCGGGCATTTTGAGATACCCTTCGAGGCTTTTGAGGTTCATAATCTCTTCGGGGATCACCAAGTGCTCAATCGATTCTTTGCGCACGACATTGACCCCGTCGCGGATTGTGTTGGCCCCGAAAGATACGTTCTCATCGGACCGCGATTTTTCCTGGCGGCCCAAGAAGTCTGCATACCATTTCGCCGTATCGGCGTCCGATGCTGCCAGGATGAGCTTGGTTCTGCACACCGAAGATAAGGACTGCGCGCCGTCGATGCCGTAAATGTCCCGGAGCTGAGACTGCGCTTGGACGCCGAGCACAAAGGCCGCGCCGAATTGGCGGCCGCGGGCAAGTCCGTCCATGATTGATGGGAGTTTTTGCCGCGCCGCCACTTCATCCAAAATGAACCAGATACGCCTTGTCGGATCGCGCTGTTGAGACATGATCGCCCTCACAGCGGTATCCATCCACACCGTCAAAAGCGGTTTCAGCGTCTCGTGCATATCGGCGCGAGAGGACAGGAACAGCGTCCCGCCCGCATCGTTATTTGCGATCCATTCGGAAATCCGAAACGCCTCGCCAGTGTGCGGCAAGAGCCGCAAGCAATCGAGATAGGTGGAAAGCATCATGCGCACCGAATTCGACATGCGCGGGGTTTCAGCTGAAATGATCGTTGCTGCGGGGGTCCCCGCAAAAAACGGTTCGAGCGACGCAAGGTTGGTATTCAGAAGCACCTGTACCAGGTCTTTATTGGTCGCTTTGCCATCCCCCACTAAAAGCTGCGCGGCGGTTGAGAAGACGGTGCGCGCGGAATCCGCCCACACCGGGTCAGCCTTCTGCCCTTGCGGGATCATGGCCGCCGCGATGGCGTCAAACCCTGCTTTCGTGGAAGCTTCTCCGAACACGGTCCAATTGGGCGCGCGCGCATCGAGCGGGTTTAAGATCACGTCCCGACCGGGCCGATAAAACGGACCAATAAACCCACCTGTCAAATCGAACACGACGGCACGGTCGCCATGGCTCCTGATCTCTTCGAGCAAAGCAGAAATCGCTTGCGTTTTACCCGAACCGATGGTCCCGGAGATGGATGTGTGTTGGACCTCAGAGCCTATGGGGAAGGGGACGCCTGCAATCGTATAGCGCGGTCGTTTGCGCAGCTCTTTATGCCTCATCGCGCGCCATCTATTATAGGCGCTGATCTGGGCGCGCAGGTCCCCCACTGAGGTTATCTCCGCACCGCGCTTGATATCGGTTTTTGTAAGATGCGACCCCCGGCCAATGAACAAAGTGACTATGATGAAGAAGCCGACACCGCCAAAGATGGAGCCCAGCGTTGACCAATGGATGAGCTTCTTTCGAAATGTTGTCTCATGGGCGATGACGGCCGGATGGCTAAGAATACCATCGATGGTGAAGGCTGCGGAGATACCCTCTCGAGTCAGCATATTGAGCTCTATGTCACCGCCGACGCCGACCGTTTTGTACGCCTTGGCCTCATAATATTTGAGCGCATAATGACGTT
>CALFRH010000328.1 GCA_937919225.1 uncultured Parvularcula sp. | reverse complement strand
GACGTGTCGTTTTCGTTGTCTATCCCGGCGTGACCTTGCTTGATGTCACCGGACCACTGCAGGCGTTCTCAAGTGCGAACAACGTCAGTGCCGCAGGCGAAGGGCGCGCTTATAGCATCATAGTCGCCTCCATTGAGGGAGGCCCCATCCTCACCGACTGCAACATTGAACTCGGCAGTGTAGCTCTCGAACAAGCTGCTGAGAAACCTATTGATACGCTGATTGTTGCCGGTGGAAATGGTGTGTTTGAGGTTATGGACGAAATGAGATTGGTGACATGGATCCAGAGTATCGGTGCCGAGTGCCGCCGCCTCGCTTCGACCTGCATGGGAGCTTTTCTAACTGCGGCAACTGGCTTAGCAAATGGCCGCAGCCTTACTACCCACTGGCGCCAGACAGAGGAGCTTAAGCGGCGATTTCCCGCGGTCGATGTGCAACGTGATCCCCTCTTTGTTCGAAGTGGAAATCTTTGGTCTTCGGCAGGCGTAACAGCGGGTATCGACCTTGCCCTGGCAATGATCGAGGAAGATCTAGGTCACGAAGCCGCAATGCAAGTGGCGCAGAATTTGGTTGTGTTCTTCAAACGTCCCGGCGGTCAATCTCAGTTTAGTGATGTGCTGAGGATCCAAGCTTCAGAAACTGAGGGTCTGTTTGCGGATTTGCATGCATGGATAGCCGGAAATTTGAAAAGCGATCTGAGTATTCCCACGCTCGCGGACCGCAGTGCAATGAGCCAGCGCAGTTTTTCGCGAAAGTACAAGGAGAAGACGGGTATGACCCCGGCCAAAGCTGTCGAACTGATGCGTGTTGATGCCGCCAAACGATCTCTTGCACACAACAACCTGCCACTAGTCAAAGTCGCGCTAGAAGTTGGTTTTGCGGACGAGCAACAGCTTCGGCGCGCTTTTCAACGACATGTTGGCGTTTCGCCGTTAGCTTACAGAAAGACATTTTGCCGGTCTGACAGGGGAGCGTCGTCTTGATTTGGTGTGTCAGTTATCGATTTCGAAGCGTCGCTTCTCATTCCGCGGGCGAAGCACTCTGTTGTCCCTCGTTTGATTGTCAACGCACAGTCTTTGAAAGAGCGTGTCTTACAGACCAACTGTCTCAATTTTGCTAAGTGGGGTACTTTGGCCTCAACCAAGGCAGTAACTTGGTATTCAACGAGCACAACTCGCGATGACCCTGATCTCAACGAGCGCACCCGGCCGCCGAAGTGCAGCGACCTCAATTGCAGTCCATGCCGGGAAAGGTTCGGACATGTATTCACATCGAATTTTGTTGAATACATTGAAGTGATCTCGAAGCCCTACGTGATAAGAAGTCATCTCGACGATTGCTTCGTGGGAAAGTCCGGCTTCGGCTAAAACAGCCCCGATCTTGTCGAAGGCTGCCTTGGTTTGGTCCTCTATACCTGACCGCATAGAGCCATCCGAACGACTTCCGGTTACTCCTGTAAGAAAAACATGATCGCCAGAAAGGATACCAGGAGACACTTTGATTTGGCCAGCTTGGAACGCCGAACCAGGTGGAAAAAGTGCTGTCTTGTTCATCAACGTTCTTTCTTCAACCGCCTTATCCGTTCCCGAAACAAGTCATGCCCCAGTAATCATCAGTTTTCCTCCTTCGAGTTCCGTTCAATTGAGTGCGCGGATCAACCGACCTACAATCCGTTCACCGACCTCCGTCCCTCCATCTTCGTAGTTTCCCGCGAAGATCGTGACCGAGAGACCCAATTCTGGGAGGACGTGGATGGATTGCCCGCCCCAACCTGAAGCGCGGATGACTTCGTGACCGCTCAAAAGCGTTCCTGGAAACCAAAAGTAGCCATAGCCGTAGACCCCCGGAGGACCCCAAGGCGTATTGCGTACATGCCGAAAAACTGATGTCCTGATCCAATCGGGGGGTACAATCTCGCGACCTTGCCACGTGCCGTCATGCAGGATCAGCGAGCCAATCTTAGCCAGATCACGTCCGCGCATCCGGAGGCCCGCTGAGGCACTTGGAATACTGCCGGGTCCCCATGCGGGTGGCAGGCTCCTCTCATAGTCAGTGATGCCTAGAGGATCGAAGAAGACCGCGCGAGCAAAATCCGCAAGGGGATCGCCGGTGAGGTTTTCGATAACGCCAGCAACGAGTTCCGTCAGGCCGCTGTTGTATGTCCAACGGTCACCAGGGATCTCGCGTAATTCCTTTGAAACAACGAAGTTGATTGGGTCAGGTCTGGTCAAAAGCTGGATGAAATCATTCCGTTGGTTGAAAGGAACAATTGTCTCATTCCAGGACAAGCCAGCGGTCATCGTCAAGACGTGGTGCAATGTGACCTGATCCAAACGGTCGTCGTAGTCTTCACTATGTGGCAGGAGATCTGTGATTGGCAGCAGGAGCGTTTGTTCTGAAGCTCCTGAAAGAGCAATGCCAAGGAGAAGTGAAGTGACGCTTTTCGTAACGGAACGGATGTCATGTCTCGTTCTGGGACCATGCTGAACGACCCCTAGCGGTTCCTCAAACGCCCAATCAAGACCTGGGCGATAGTGTTCGAGTACGAGCCTCCCTCGGTGTTCAACCAGAACCGCATGTATGTTGGGAAAACTAATGCCTGCATCAATTGAACTGATCAATTCTCGAACCGCTTCGATGTCGAGATCGGCCTCCGCAAGACTGGCAATTTGCCATCCGTCATCCAACTCTGCTGGCGTAGATATCGAATGCTGAGCAGGCGCGGAAGACGGAAGAAATGCTGATGCTAACCCACAAAGCATGGTTCTGCGCGACACTCTAGGTTGCACATACCTAGGAGACGGGTCGAAATCAGCCTTAGGCTTTGATGGATAGTTGCCACGATAACCCATGAACGTCATAGCGCTTGACCTAGATGGGAAAAGATCAAACGACCTATTTCGGCAATAACTTCATTCTGTGCATCAAGATTGAACGAAACCTCGGTGAGATAGATGACAACGATGTAGTGACGCTGCCTGTCTGTTATCAAATAGGAGACGATCCCACGTGTACCGTTGCCCCCTGCCCCGCTACGATCCCCAATCGTCCAGCCATCCGGCAGAACTGATCGCAACAGCGCATCAGAAACCATGTTGCCGCGCATCCAAGCAGCAAGTTGCTCCTGGCGAGATGACGTGAGAACATCCCCGTACTGGAGTGTCTTCAACGAATGGGTCATAGCAAAAGGGGTCGTAGTGTCTCGAGGATCGTTGGGAGTGGCTTCGTTCAATGCCGGTTCCCACCGATCCAAACGCGTGATTGGATCTCCAATCCTCCGGAGCATTTCTGAGAACCCCGCGGGTCCTCCCAAGTGTTGCAATAGTAGATTGGCTGCTGTGTTGTCGCTGACGTTTAGCGTTGCTTCGCACAATTCACCAATGGTGATACTAGAACCAACTCGTAGCCGGACTACGGGGGAGTATCGTACTATGTCTCTCTCTGAGAACGAAACTGGCTGGTCCAGCGAAAGTTGGCCTCGATCGACCTGAAGAAGTACAAGACCACATAGCAGAGCTTTGAATGTGCTTGCCATGGCGAAGCGCTCGTCACCTCTATGAAGCCATTCAGCTCCGCTTTCCACGTCAAGAATGGCAACGCCCACTCTAGCGTCATGGAGTACTTCTATGTCGGAGATGGCTCCCTGGAGAGGGCCTACTTGCGCTTTCGTCGTGGTCACCATTGCGAAAGTTAAAGCGAAGGCCTGGGTGGCGATCAGAATACACGTTGCGAGAACTTTGATCGGAGCATCTTTACTCATCGACAAACCTATAACTGGAAATCTCAATCAGGTTGTCGTCAGGGTCACGGATGTAAATTGAAACGATATCCCCTTGTGCGCCTGTTCTTGGTACCGGACCGACTTCGGTCTCAATTTTGAGCGCCTGGAGGTGTTCCGTGAGTTGCGACATTGGCCACGTTGTCACAAGACAAATGTCTGCGCTTCCTGGAGTTGGACACCTCGCTTTTGGTTCCAACTCATGTCCTTGTTGGTGGAGATTGATTTTTTGCCCACCAAACTGTGGTGCCTTGCGGTCCTCACCGAACGCCACGACTTCCATGCCAAGCACAGCGTTGTAGAAGTCGCACGTTTTGGCGACATCGGAAACTGTGAGCACAAAGTGATCAATTCTGGTAATGACGTCTACCACTTCGTTCATTTTGACACCCCTTTGCGGTCTTCACTCTTGCTCTCCAGGCCGACTTTGACCGACGGCCAGTAGCCGACTTAGACCGACGGCCAGTAGCCGACTGGATCGAGTGGCAAAATCGAGTCCAGCTCCCGCTCAGAAAGAAAGAGAACTCCGTCCTCGTCGGCAAAGACAATGTCATTGTCGGTAACAACAGCCTCACCGAAGTGAGCGGCTGATCTTGAACACTGCAGTTCGTTACGACCGTCCATCGGAAATGCGTTTGGAAC
>CALFRH010000327.1 GCA_937919225.1 uncultured Parvularcula sp. | reverse complement strand
ATAAACATAGTCGCCATCGCCCTCAATCAGCGGCGAAAGAGATTTTCCAGTCATGGGTTTGGTATCGCCCGGCAAAGTCTCAGAGATACCCGCGAGTTCGAGAATGGTCGGCGCAATATCGGCCATTGTTGTGAATGCCGTCATGGTCTGACTTTGCGGAAGACTGGGCCCCGAAACAATTAAGGGTACGCGCAACCCGCCATCGCCTGCATGAAATTTAAACAAGTGGTTCGGCCCTGCCGCCGCGGCGGCGCCGCCTGGCCCAATCGCGACCCAACTTCGTCTTTCACCTAATGTGTCATACTCACGCTCATAGCCGTGAAGGTCGAACCAAACTTGACCCGCTGTGCCCCATGCATCTCCAGCTTCAGGTCCATTATCGGACGTCACAATGAATACAGTATTGTCATAATCGCCTGAGGATTTGAGGGCCTCGATGAGGTGTCCGAGCTCCGCATCCATAGCTTCGAGCGCGCCGGCATTGACTGCGAGACTTTTGGCAGCAAGCCTTTGTTCATCTTCGCTTAGCGATCCCCAATCGGAGATGGTCTCGCTAAGATCGGCGAGCGGCGCCCCTTCACGCACAAGCCCGAGATCTTGCGCACGTTGCCAGCGCTTTTCCCGGATTGCGTCCCACCCCTCAGCATACGTATCGATATATTTCTCAGTATATTCTCGTGGGGCCTGAACAGGGATGTGCACCGCCAGAAACGCGACATACGCGAAGAAGGGTTCGGAGCGATCCGCGTCTTGTCGCAAATAGTCTTCCATTTTTCCGGCGATAAAAGTGGAAGAATAAAAATCCTCGGGCAGACGCGCGCGTTCACCATCTTCAAACCAGAGCGCTTCTTTATAGTAAGGCAAATAGGGTTTTTCTTCCCAATGGTCAGCTCCGGACGCATCCAGCACAAAAGAGCGGTCGACCCCGTGATCATTTGGCAAGTCGCCGTCGCCATGACCGAGATGCCATTTACCCGTCATATAGGTGCGGTAGCCCGCGCGTTTGAGCTTCGTCGCAATCGTCTCAACCCCAGGTTCAAGCGCCATCATGTAGCCTGGTTGGTTCCGATGTTCGGGCGGTAAGACCTCCTCAATCGATCCAAATCCGGCGAGGTGATTGTCCATGCCGGTTAGCAGCATTGCCCGAGACGGAGAGCAAGAGGGCGTGGTCCTGTGTTGCTTGAAGATCATGCCCCGCGCAGCAAGTGCATCGATGTTTGGCGTCTGAGCCTCGCCACCGTAAACCCCAAAGTCCATAAGCGCCGCGTCATCAACGAGCACCAGTACGAAGTTCGGTCGGTCGACCTGGGCCATTGCTGAAGCAGCCTGAAAAATCGAGAAGATTATTAGACCAAAAACGTATCGTATCATGATTGAGCCTTCATTCGGATGGAGGTCTAGAGAACTTACTGGCGATGCGGCGCAAGGCGATCGCATCTTGCACAGCTTCGGGTCAGTCGGTCCCAGCCTGATTGAAGACGGGCTTCCGCTTTTCAATGAACGCCATCATACCTTCTTTAGCATCGGCTGTGCGTGCATTGGCGTGCACTGCGCTGCGTTCATCAGACAAAGACTCTTGAAGGCTTTTCGCTTCATACCCGATCACAGCATCCAAGACGGATTTCACCGCCAAACGGGGCATTGAGGCGAGCTCTTCTGCGAGCGAGATTGCCCTGTGTTTTAACTCTGACTTTGGCCAGACCTCGTTGACCAAACCGATCCTGAGGGCCTCGGGTCCGGACACTTTCTTGCCCCTGAGGATCATATCAAGCGCGTGATCGCGCCCGACGCAGCGTGGAAGTCTTGCCAATCCGCCCCAAGCTGGGACTGTGCCGAGATCCATCTCGGGCAATCCGATTTGTGCGCCCTCTTCAGCGGCGAGCCGAAAGTGGCAGGCAAGGGGGAGCTCCAAGCCGCCACCAAGACAGTACCCAAAGAGGGTGACGACAGAGGGTTTTCCCATGCGTTCGATTTTTTCGAGGACTCGCCAACGCTGGTCAAAGACCCCATCAATGCTGCCTTTCGCAGCAATCCCGTCACGCATTTGTTTCAGGTTCATTCCGACCGAGAAGTTGCCGTCCCCTTCCGAAGTGAAAACCACTGCGCGCACCGTATCATCGATTGCAAGCGCATCCACAGTCGCTTCTAACTTATCCATGAATTCGAGCGTCATTCGATTAAACGGCGCGCCATTGATCGAAACGATCGCGACCGCTTCGCGGCGCGCCAACTACAAGGGTTCGGGCATTTTGTACTCCCGGATTTATTTTTTGATCGTATCGGATGTCATCGCTGCGGACGCGGTACTGGGTGGCGCTGTGCCATAGGTCGTACGCCATAAATACCACAGCGCGATCACGGCAGGGATGTAATAGATGAAAACGAAGATCGAGATTACCAGGACCACATTGCTGACCAATCCGAAATGGATCAGCGTTGGCAGATCAATCAAATCGGTGATCAACCTGACAAGGATGAGCGCAAACAGCATCGGCCTGTTTTTCAGAACGAAAGCCACGATGAGCGCAATTCCGACGGCGAAGTTTCGCGCTGCGTAAATAAAAGCTGCCTGATTAATCGTCTCCGCTTCAGGTCCCCCCATCATGGCGGGACGTGTGAGCGCGATCAAAGGCCCAATAAACATCGGTAGCGTTTCAAAGACGATTAGGAGCGTCAGCCAGAGTGGAAGCTTTTCTTTGGGATTGGAAAACACTGTGAACCCTTCACGCCGTCCCGCTAGATTTGGCTAAACTTGCAAGGTCGAGACGCCAGCGGAGCGTGTCGATCCGATCTTGGCCAAAAAAGGGTTCGTCCCGGAAGACGACGGTAGGAACACCCCAATGTCCTGATGCTTCCAACGCGTCTTGGTTGCTATTAATCTCCTCAATATGGTCGCTATCTTCAATCGCTGAATCGAGATCCGCCAACACCAATCCAGCAGCGGTTGTGGCTTTTGAAAGTTTATCACCCTGATCCCAGTCTGCTGTGCCACCGAATATCAGATCCGAGACGCGATCAATAAACTCAAGTCCTCTACCACGCCGAGCGGCTTCAACACCAAGCTTCGTAAGGCGGTAAATATACGGCTGCTGATACGATACTTTCATCGTACGAAAGTCTTGAACCACCGGGTCTGGCCGCGGCCAAACAACCCGGCGACCTAACATTTCTCCTCGTCGCTGGCTGTCCATCGCAATGTATCGCGGCGCTCTCCGGTCATCACTGTCAAACAAGGATTCCGGAGCCCTAATGGCAATCGGAAGTACTGGTCTGACTTTCACATCGACGTCGTAGTCTTCGCGCAGCTTTAAGAGATCGTGCGTAATTAACCGAGAGTAGGGGCTTCTGAAGGACCAGAACACATCGACAAAGTTTGGCATAGGCTTTTAACTCACCAGTTCCGGTTTTTCCGATGCGGCTTCGTGATTTTTGGCGGCATGGAACAAAAGCCCCTTGAAGTCTCCGGCAGTTCGCCAGGCCTCCATGTGCTGAAAGAAGCCTGCAGCGCCCCCGGGGTGTCCTTGAGCCTGCTTGAACTCCTTGCTCCAACCCTGCCCCTCATTGTTCCAGAATCCTGGGGTGCAATCAGTCGACCCGATCATTGAACCTGGATTGGTTAGGATGAGCTCAACCCATTCGGCTTCGGCTTCCCGAGTGGGTTCTACCGATGAAAAGCCATTCGTTTCAGCATGAGACACGATTTGTGCGACCGTTGCAGCGTGGTCGACAATGTTATGTGGGATGTTGGAGGCCATATTAGCCGCTTGGTTCATTTGGATCATGAACGCGTTTGGAAACCCATGCATCTGCAATCCATGCAATGTTCGCAAGCCTTCGCCCCAGTGTTCCGAGAGCTTCTGACCATTTCGCCCAACAAGATCAAATCCAGACTTGAGCTGAAAGTTGGCGCCATACTCGAAACCCGACGCATAGATGATGCAGTCAACTTCATATAATCGGCCGTTCGCGATGAGGCCCGTTTCCGTAATCTGTTCAACCCCCTTGCCGCCCGTGTCGACCAGCGTCGTATTGGGAGAATTAAATGCGGGCAAATACTCGTCACTGAAGCATGGGCGTTTGCAGAGCTGGGGGTACCAAGCTTTGAGGTTTTCAGCCGTCTGCTCATCCTGAACGACGCTGTCTACACGCGCTCGAATTTCATCCATTTTTTCGATATCCGCATCCTCAAATGCAGCTCGCAAGCGCTCTGGATTGCGCCCAGATGGAGAGCGATTAAGAGTCTTCCCGATCCGACTGACGGCTCGAGCGACCCACAAGGGGGTTTTGCCCAATATCTTTTTGCGGACGCGGCGAGAGATCTCAGTCCAGCCATCATCAATCAAGTCCTCAGATGGAATGCCCCCACCCATATTCTCGACGAAGTTGTCCATCCAACGTTTTTGCCAGCCCGGAGTAGAAACAGATTGAAACCAATCCGGATCAATTTTCTGATTATTGCGCTGATCAACGGATGATGGTGTTCGCTGAAAAACAAAAAGGGATTTCGAGGCGGCTGCAAGTGGAGGAATACACTGCACTCCGGTTGCCCCCGTCCCGATCACAGCAACGCGCTTATCAGCTAAGCGTTTCTTTGGATCGCCAAATTCGTCGCCGCCAGTGAAGTCATATTCCCACCGGCTGGTGTGGAATGATTTTCCTTTAAATGTTTCGATTCCCGGAATACCTGGCAATTTGGCGACGTGTAACGGTCCGGTACCCATTGCCACGTACTTAGCTGTGAAGTCATCGTCTCGAGAGGTTCGGATACGCCAAACCTCACGCTCTGTTTGCCATTCAATCGAAGTCACTTCTGTGTGGAAAAGCGCTTTTCTATACAGTCCAAAGTGTCTGGCGATGCGCAAACAATGGTTGAAAATTTCGGGACCCCGAACGTACTTTTCGCTTGGCATATATCCGGTTTCTTCTAACAGCGGCAGATAGATCATCGCAGCCGTGTCGCATCGCGCTCCTGGAAATCTGTTCCAATACCAAGTTCCCCCCACATCGCCGCCTTTGTCGATTAGGCGGATGTCGGAAATCCCCGCTTGCTTCAGCTGGGCGCCGACCACAAGCCCGGAAAAGCCAGCTCCAACGAGCGCCACCGTGACATGGTCCTTAACTGGTGATCGTTCGCAAACAGGCAGGTGCGGGTCTTTGGCATAATTCTCGAATTCGCCCTCGAGACGTACATATTGTTCGTTTCCGTCGGATCGAAGCCGCTTTGCACGCTCAGCAGCGTACTTTTCCTTGATGGCGTCTTTGGCGAGGGTTTTATCCGACATTCTGATTTCTCCGTTGCAGCCATTGTGGAATGGGACGCAGCGGAGGGGAGTGACTATCAGCGTTCTCGACTCGCGCAGCGATCTATCACCACAAGTAATGCGATGCATTAATTTGTGCAATTAACAGCTTTGACGGTGCGGGGCAAGTGCTTTCAGCTGGACTAATTTAAGGAGCCGGCGCGCTTAGATATCCAGCAAGAGTTTCAAAGAAAATTAAAGGGGAGGGAACAAGAAAAT